>JBBABY010000004.1:0-101788 GCA_041657425.1 archaeon | reverse complement strand
CAGTAAGGGTCTTGGTCAATACCAGCAGGAATTAAACAATATTTGTCTTCAAGAGCGGTTGGTGCAACTTGAATGACAGGATAAATAATTTGACCAATATTATTATCATTAGTAAATCCAAATACTCCTTTAGCTGTGGAAAATGTTGTTTTCTTTGCAAACTTTAAAGCAATAGGATAAAGTTTAGAAATAAATTCAATATCAGAAAAGAAAAATGTTTTATCAGTATTAAAATCAATTGCAGAAATATCTTTAAAGTTGTCAGCACTTATTGTTGCCATCTCTTCAAATGTAAGTTTTTCCTTAAATGCAAATTTCTCATCATCTGCCATAGCAATATAAACATTACAATCAAATTCATCTTGAAACCATTTGGTAATCATAAAAGGAATAAGGTGTCCAATATGCATTTGCCCAGAAGGTCCTCTTCCAGTATAGATAAAGAAATTATTTTTATCAATATTATCAATAATTTTTTCAAGATCTCTATGTGAATAGATAAATCCTCTTGTAAAGAAATGATGAAGTTTTTTTGATTTAGTCTTAAGTCTAAGCTTTTCAAGTATTTGTTTATTCAGTTCAGTTGTTCCAAATTGTTTAATCAATTTTTCATAGTCAACTTTCCCTTCTATTTCCCAAGGAGTTACTGTAAATTCTTCTTCTGCCATATTTAATCACAATTACATATAATATATAAGAAATAGATTAAAAAGCTTTTTGGGGAAAAGTCACTTGCATAATTTGTATTGCTTTAGTCTCTGATATAGTTTTTCAGTGGTTTTAAGTGAATTTTCTTTACTGTATTCTTTTTTGTCTCCAAAAAGTAATTGTAGTTTTAAAGAAATTTCTTTAAGGAAATAAATTCCTTTAGAAAACACAAAGAAAAAGAAAACGTCTTTAGGTATTTCTTCTATATTCTTAAATCCTAGTTTAAAGATATATCCTTTTTCATCTCCAGAATACATTAAAAATAAGTTTTCAATTCTTGGAAGCGAACTCAGATAGTGGGAGTTATTTTTTTTTAAGTTTAAGTTATTTTTATTAGAATTAAGATAGTCGATAAACATTTCTTTTTCAAGTAAATTTATACAATTACTAACGATTGATTCTATATTTTCTGCTTTGGTACTAGGATGTAATTTCTTTAGGTATTCAATAATTTCATTTTTTGTAAAGAAACCATCTAGGAAGTGAATAATTTCAAGATAAAATTCCAAATACTTCTTTTCAGAGTTTATACAAAAATCAAGTGTTTGTTCAAATGTAATGTTTTCTTTTAATAACGGCATTTCTTGTTTTATTCTTTCTTTAATTTCTTTTACTCCTGTGTTTCCTTTATCAAGTGCTTGTAATAAAGAAACATAACTGAAAAATTCAAAGTCTTTTTTAGTTTGTATTTTGGGTTCTGTTTTTTGAATAGTGTATGGTATTTTTTCCTGATCAAATAATTCAATTATCTCAAATAGTTTTTGATTATCATTACTTGGGAATATATTGAACTGCAGTTTTATGTTTTGATTAATTGTCTTTAATTTCTCTATATTTTCAGTAATTAAAGGAAAGTTATTACAATTACTTACACAATTAAGTTTCTTTAATCCTAAAGAAAGCAATTGATTAAAGTCTTGCTCTAATAGATTTTCAAGAATTGTAGAGGTTTGGAATTCAAAATCAAAATAGTCTGCTTTAATTTTTTTTAATTCTGTAATTATTTTATTATTAAAATTACAATCCACAATATTAAAATTATAGCTCTCTTGTTTCAGGACTTCCACAAATAACTTATGATCTACAGTATTACAAATCGCGCACAACTCAGTTACTTCTTTTTTGGAATATTCAAATATTTCTCGTAATTTATAATTTATTTTTACAGTAGAGTTAATAGTGACGTTTTCTGGAGATATTAATTTTCCATTTTTTAAAGTTATAAAGAAGTCACAGTCTTCAGTAGTTGGTTTATTTACAATAAATCCGATTTTTAGTTTTGGATATTTGTTTTTAATTTTTAAAATTAAATTACACACATTTTGTTTATAGTCATTTGATTCTTCAAACAAGCATCTATCAAATAGTAAAGTATCAAATTTTTTCTTTGTAATTTCAAGTAATGCATTATCAAGAGATTTAGAAACTTTAGAAACTGAAAAAAAGTAGTCAATACAGATAAATTCTAAATCATTAGAAAAAAATAGATAGTAAGGAAGTAAAAGAGGGGATGAAAGAGAATGAGTGTTTGGTTTGTTGTTATTGTCTTCCATTTCAGTTTTTGGAATAAGGGGATAATTCGGGGGAATTATCAAAAGTGTTTTCATAAATTTTGGTTTTTTGTAATTTGTTTACTATAATAAGTATTTTGTGTATTTGAAGCTTAATATACCTTTTTTCCAAAATTTTTGTGAAATCGCAATATTTATATGTCTTTTTCTCATAAATACAAATATGGAGTCATTAGATAAATTTGATTTAAAGTTTTTAGTAGAACTAGAAAAGGATTCAAGGCAGCCAATCTCTAATATTGCAAAAACACTTAAAACCTCTCAGCAAGTTCTTAGTTATCGTTTAGCAAATCTTGAGAAAAAAGAAATAATTCTTGGGTTCTATACAGTTATTAATTTCGTTAAGCTAGGTTATACAAGCTACAGAACAATGATAAGATTATCAAATATGTCTCCAAAGATGGAAATTAAGTTAATTAATTATCTAAAAGAAAACGGAAATGTTTCTTACTTAGCAGAATGTACAGGACACTGGGATTTAATTGTGGATTATTTAGCAAGAAATATTGTCCAATATTATTGTTTCTTAAAAGATTTAAGAGCAGAGTTTCCCGAAAATGTAAGTAACATAGATGTTTTAACAACTTTAGAAAATATATATTTTGGAAGAGATTACTTTGCAAAGAAGTATAGAGAGATAAACAAGAAATCTTTTATTTGTTCAGAAGACTTAACTCCCCTAAAACTAGACTCAATTGATCTAAAAGTTCTTTTTGCAATCTCAAAGAACGCAAGAGTTGGTTCAGTAGAGGTTGCAGGAATTGTAGATACCTCTCCTAACACAATAATCTACAGAATAAAAGAACTTCAAGAAAAAAATATAATTGAAGGATTCAAACCACATCTAAATATTGAAAAGACCGGAAGGATAGCTTATAAGTCATTAATTAAATTTAATAATATAAATGAATCTCAAGAAGAGGAATTAATTACTTATCTTCAAAACAATATGTGTGTTTTTGATATTACAAAAGTTATTGGTTATTGGGACTTTGAAATTGATTTCGAAGTACAAAGTACAGACGACATGATTGATTTTACAAGACTTATTAGAGACAAGTTTAGAGATTTAATAAAAGAGTTTGAAACCACCCCCATCCATAAGGAACATCTTTTTAATTACTTTCCAGGAGATCTTCTAGATACATTTAAGAAAATAAAGTCAAAACCTGTAGATATCAAAAAGATATCAAAATGATATCTATTTAATTCTTTCAATATATAATATATTTGTGAATAATTATGAGTGAAAAAGAAATCGAATTTACTATTAGATTAAAAGGAAAACAAGCAAAATATCTTTCTGATTTTGTTGAGCAAGGTTATTATACAACAAAAAGCGAAGTAGTAAGAGCAGGAATACTTGAACTTGCACAAAAACACAAGATGGAAGAAAAGCCAAGTAAAGAAGAAGTAATACTTGTAAATAAAGCAATTGCAAGAGAGATGGAGAAACTCAAAAAAGGCAAGACCAAATTATATACTTTTGAAGAAGTTTTAAAAAGACATCCAGAGATGGCGGAAAAATGATGGAGATAGTATTTTTTAAAGAAGCAGAAAAAGATTTAGATAATTTTACTTTAGACTTTAAAAAACAAGTATATAGTCATTTAATAAAAATTTCACAAGAAGAGCTTTCAAGAAAACATTTGCATTACGGATTACCTTATTTTGTAGAAAAGATTGGTTATTTTGGAAGAATAGTATATGATATTCAAGAAAATAGAATAATAGTAGTTAGAATATTTAATGATCACAAAAATTATGATAGATGGTGTGGAAAATAATTACTTTCTTATTTTAAAAATAATTCCATTATTTATTCTCACAAGTTCTTTTGATGCGATTTTTACAAGGGAGTATTTTGATCCTCCGCCAGTGTATATTATTTCTTTTTCCATAACTCTAGGGTCAATCAAAAACTTAGCAGGGTATCCAAATGAAGGAATTCCTCCTGAAGGATATCCTGTCTTCTTTAAAATTTCTTCTTCTGTTGCAAGTCTTGGTCTTTCAATATTTAATGCTTTTGCAACTTGAGAAGTACTAGCCCTATCTTCTCCTTTTATAATTGCAACAATTAATTGGCCATTTGCGTCAATCATACAAATATTTTTCACAAAATTTAAAGGGTCTGCTTTTGCAGTAGTCGCTGCTTCTTTAACTGTGTGACAGGATTGACTAAAACTTAGGTGTTCTCCTTGTACTTTGCTTTCTACAATATATTTTTTTAATTTCTCTTCATCTTGATACATATTTATTTCCTCTTTTAGATATTTTCAAAAAACTTTCCAATTTCTGCTTGTGAGTCTTTACTAATTACAAACTGCATATCCTTTGGAAAACATTTTCTATAGTTTTCCCAATGGAAGCGAGCATCAATAAAAACAATTACTCCTTTATCAGTGTCAGTCCTAATGACTCTTCCTGCACTTTGTATGACTTTCTGAATTGCTGGTTGTATATAAGCATAGTTCCATCCATTCTTAAACTTGATTTCATAGTAATCAATCTTTGCTTTTGTCTCTAGTTCCATCTTTGCTAAGGGGATACCAACAATAACGGCGCCAATCAAAAGATTACCTGGAAGATCAATTCCTTCAGAGGCTTTCCCCCCCATGACTGCAAACAATACACTGCCCTTTAGACTCTTTGAGTGTTTCTTAAACCCATTAATCATTTCATCAAAGTCATGGCTGTCCATATTTTCTTCTTGAACAATTTTTGGTTTGTTAATTACTTTCAGCATTGGAACGATGTCTCCTAAGATTTCAAAACTAGGAAAAAAAACAACACAGTTTCCAGGAATTGCATTAACGCATTTTTCAACATGGGCTGCAATTTTTCTATATTCAATATCGTTTCTCTGAGTATATTTAGTTGAAGTATCAGTAATTAAAAGATTAAGTCTTCTTTCTTTTTCAAAAGGATTAGTATATTCTTTAGTTACAGTGTCCTTAAGATTAAAAATATCTTTATACATTGAAAGTGGAGTAAGAGTAGCAGACATAAGAACAGAAGAATGAAGATTTTCAAAAACTTCTTTAGTGAGAATAGAAACATCTAAAGCATTATACTTTACACTAATAACATTTCTTTCTTTTTTAATAAACCTGATGTGTGCTTCTTTCTCTTTAATCCATTCTTCTAAGAAAACACCAACACTAATAAGTGCAGAACTACTTTCTTTTAGTTTTTCAATATATTCTAAACCAGAACCATCTAGTTCTCCAATAGTTTCAAGAATATCATCTCTAATTTCTTTAATTAGTATTTCGTCTTTTTCAATTCCTTCTTCTTTTGAATTTGCAAGTTTACTTTCTGCAATTCTTTCAATGTGGTCTAGTTGTTTTTCTAAAACCAATTTCAGTTTACTATTTTTAATGTCTTTTGCTTCTTTGATGGCTCTATGTAGCATATTTGTGTTTAATGATTTAGAAACTAATTTTAGTAAACGGTCTTCAAGATTATGGGCTTCATCAATAATTACAATACAGTCTTTAAGATCAATTCCAATATCTGTGAGTGTTGCTTTTGCTACCTTACTTGAGAAAACATGATAATAATCTGCAATAATTACTCTACAACTTTTAGCAAAAAGTTTAGCAAGTTCGTATGCGCAAACAGGTTGTGGAGCTCCTGTTGCACTTTTTAAGTCTTCTGCAATTCTTTTTATCTCAAGGTGACTAAGAACATTTTTTTCACTTAGCTTTTTTTCCAAGAGATAAGCAAGTAAATCTCTTTGTCCTTTGTTACTTGGTCTAATATTTTCAAAGAATGGGCATTGTTTCTTTTTTGAGGCCATTAAGCAAATCTCATAAAAATTAGAGTCTGTTTTTGAGATTACAGGTTCAATACACATGTTTTTTTTCCCAACAAAGTCAATTGCTTTAATCTTTAAGTCATATTTGTCATTTAAGTCTTCAATAACTTCAAGAGCGATTTTATGTTGAGAAATCTTTGGTGTAAGGAATAATACCTTTAAGTCCTTTTCAATAGCCAAGGTAATTGCAGCAGAAAGAGCAGAGTCAGTTTTACCAGTCCCAGTTGGTGCGTGTACAAGTATGTTTTTTTCTAAAGAGATACTCTCATAGATATCTCTAATAATATCTTTTTGTCCTTTTCTAAAAGAATCATGTCTAAAATAAAGTTGAGCGTTCATTTGTTATGGTCCGTTATTTTAATCTTTCAATCAATAATATAAAATTCATGGAATCAATATTTTCTTCTGTATGAATAGTTACAGAAAACCCCACTTTCTTAAGAATTGATAAAAATTTTAAAGTTTGCTTGTATTTACCATCATTATATTCTGTAAATCTAAATACTGCAATTCCATTTTTATTAAGAGAAAGAACATATTTTTTTATTATTTCATTTCTTATTTCTAGTGGCAAATAATTTAATGATCCAAAATAGGAAGTAATTAAATCATATTTTTTATTTAATTTTAAATCTGTTACATCCCCAATAATTTTGCGATCTATCTTTTTTGAATTTGCAGGAGATAGTTTATCACTTAAAGAAACGGCGGCAGTTTTACTTGGAATTTTATTATTATTTAATAATTCTTTTAATTCTGCAAGAAAGTTACCGTGGCCGGCCCCATCATCTAATATTTCTAAAGGTTTCCGCGTTTGTGTATATTTATCTTTAAGAAAATCTAATAGATTTGTGTATTTCCATTTCCCAGATGATTGAAAAGATCTATGTAAACTAATTATTCTAAATAAAGCTTGATAAGATTCAAGATGTCTATCCCAAGAAGGATGTATAAAATCTCTGTCTTTGGATTCATTAGTAGTGATTATTTCTTTTCTAATATCATATTCCTCTAGAATTTTTTTGTCTGTAAGTTTATCTTTAATTTTATTATTTAAATAATTAGACACCGTTATCTTTGGTCTTTGTGTAGCCATTGCTTTTTTCATAATTATCAGTAATTAAATATTTTATCTTAATCTTTGAATTAATACAAGCCATACTGTCCATTTTTTACTGGAATTTTCAATTTTAGTAGTTACTGAAAATCCAACTTTTTCTAATAATTTAATCCAAGTTATACTTTTTGCACCAGGCTCTTCTCTATTTTCAGTAAATCTAAACACTGCAACCCCATTCTTATTAAGAGAAAAAATATATTTTTTCATAATTTCGTCTCTTATTTTAGGAATAGAATAATGAATGGAACCATAATAGGATGTAATTAAATCATATTTTTGATTAAGTTCCAAATCTTTTGCATCTCTAATAATTATTTCATTAATAAATCTGTTATTTAGTTCCGGAATTTTATCGCTTAAACAAACCGCGGTAGTATTAACTGGAACTTTGTTTTTAGTTAGTGCTTCTTTTAATTCTTTTAAGAAATAGCCTTGTCCTGCTCCATCATCCAATATGTGTAGAGTTTTTTTTGTTTTCTTATATTCTTCTATTAAATAATCAAGGATATTTTCGGGGATTTTTTTATTTATGGTAGCGGAGTTTCTTTCTGCGGATAACATTCTAAAATCCAGATTATAAGAATTGTGTCCTCTGGAGTCTCCCCACAATAGATAAAAGGCATTTTCATTTTCAGCATCATTCTCTAAAGCTTTTGTATAATCCATTTTATCATTATGTTGATTTAGAGTTCTTCTATCTGATAATATCCTTGAAATATTTTTATTAATATAATTAGATACCGTCATCTTTGTTCTTTGTGTAGCCATTGCTTTTTTCATAATTATCATTTCTTCTTAAATCCAAAAATATCATTGTATTCATCATGGTCGATTATGTCAACAATAAATATCAGCACATTTATTTCGTTATTATTAGAAAGTGTATATAGTAATCTCCAGTAATTTGTTAATCTTATTTTAAATAAGTTTTTTATTCCATGTTTTTGTATATATTTCTCAGGGATAAACTTTTTTTGTAAGGGTTCGCCAATTTTTGGATTTTGTTTAAGTTGTTCTATCTTTTCATTAATAGAGTTAAATATTGATTGATCTATTTTGTCTTTTGATTTTTTCAACTTCAAATAGATTGAATTTGCATCAGGAGCAAAACGCACATCACTCATATTTTATTCCTTTTTTAATAGCAGAACAAAGTTTTTGAGAAGGATTTGCGATATAGATTAATTGATTTTTTTCTCTGTTGACAAGAACTTTATTTGTTTTTTCTAAATAATACACAATTTGTTTTAATTTATCTTCAGTAATTTCTTTTGGTAACTTTTTAGTAAGTTCTGTTATTTTGATTGCAGAATCATACCAATTATCCAAAACATTTTCAACAAAAAACACATCATTAGCTGTTGGATATTCATCTAATGGCCTTTCTTTTTTTGCAGTCATAATAATATATTATCAAAAACAGTATTTAAGGGTTTCGGGGGTAGTTGTCCAGTGCAGAATCGAAAGTTATTAAAAAACCTTTCACTCAATCTTTTATATGGACACAAATACAGAGTTAAAATTAGTTTTTGCAGCATATTCTAAATTAAATTTTTATTTTAGACAACATATTTCTAAGTTTGTTATAGAGGAAGGATTTGTGCCTTTAAATCCATTTATGATTTCTGATTATTTTATGCTTGATTCCGTTGATAGAGACTTAGTAAGAGCTGCAAATAATTCCTTGGTTAAAAGAACAGATGAACTTTGGGTATTTGGTCAGATAAGTAATGGCGTCCTAGCAGAAATAATTTTAGCAAAGCAAAGAGATAAGCCAGTAAGATACTTTGATATAATAAAATCAAAAGATATAATAGAAATCACAAAAGAAAAAGTAATTTTTGAAGAAGATTTAGAAAAGCACAGAAGTGAATTATAATTATTTAACTCTTTTTATAATTAGTACGTCTTGTAGCATATTTTTTGCACTCACTTTTTTAATTTCTGCATCAAATCCTCTTTTATTTAAACTTTGAATCAAAGTCGTAGAAAAACGAGTTATTTCTTTTGGAGAAATAAAGTTATAATTAATATAAGGATTTTCTTTTTTTGGTTTTAAATTCACTAAACTCATATCTAAATCAAATAAAATAATTAATACGCCTCCTTTTTTTAAAGAATAAGCTAATTTTAATAATACTTCCTTTTTGATAATTTCAAAACTATAATTAAATCCCCCATATGCACTTGTAATTAAATCAAATCTTTTTTTAGGAACATAATCTTCTGTTCTCGTATATAAAACTTCATTTATATTGGCAATATTTTTTTTAAAATTTTCGGTATCGCTCTTACTTAAGGTTATACCTGTTGTTTTATTACGAATATTTAACTTATTTAATTCGTTTTTAAGTTCACTTAGAAAGAATCCATCGCCAATGCCATCGTCTAAAATAGAAAGCTCTTCTCTGGTTTCTTTAGATCTAGTTTTTAAGAAATTGAAAAAAGAATTTTTAGTTATAATTTTAGAATCGACAGGCAATATGTCTAAATAATCAGATAATTGTCTTTGATGAAACCAAGTATTATTAATTGATTCCTGAGAGATATATTTATCAAATCTTTGTTTTGAATCTTCAAAATTTTTCTTTTTTTTTATAATAAGCATTTCTAAAAAATCATGTATATTCCCAAATTTAGTTTTTGGTGGAATTTTTGGTTTAAATGAATTTTGTATTTTTAATGCCATGTTCTTTCAAATATATTCCAACTATAAACCTTTTTAAATTCTTTTATTCTTTGTTTTTGTATGACTATTACTAAAAAACAGTTTAATCCTGGCAAAGGTGTAATTTATTATTTTTCAGGAACAGGTAACACCGCTTTTGTTGCTTCCGAGTTTCAAGCAAATTATAAAAAAGCAAAGATAGATGTGGATATTTTTCCAATAGAAACAATTGAAACAGTTCCAAGTCAAAGTAAATATACTTTCATAATGATTGGTTTTCCAACCTATGCATTTTATCCACCACAAATGGTTATTGATTTTGTAAAGAAATTGCCAGAAGTTAATGACAAGCCAGTGATTCTTTTTGGAACAGCAGGAGGAAGTGCAGGTGCAAGTTTTTCAATTCTAGAAAATATTCTAAAAAAGAAACATTATACAGTAGTTTCTAACTTCCTATATGTAATGCCAGATAATGTTTATTTTATGTTTGGAAAAGACACTCAAAGCAATGAACAAACAGAGTTATTGATTACAAATACTACTGAAAAAGTAAAAATGGATTTTGAGATAATTATTTCCGGAAAGTCAAAGTTTGTAAAGTGCGGTTTCTTTTTAAAACTCATGTCAGAAATCGTTCATTTCTTTTTTAACAACTTAGGACAAAAACAACAAAAGAACAGGTGGTATTGGGATAGAAAAGAATGTACCTTTTGTGGTCTTTGCGAAAAAAGTTGTCCAACTAAAAATATAACTATGAAGAAAGAGAAAGGAAAGATAACTTGGGGGAACAACTGTATGTTCTGTACTCGTTGTTATAATTTTTGCCCAAGAAATGCAATTCACTACAAATCAATAAACAAAACAAATAAATTCAATAGATACACAAGACTAAAAGATGAGATTTTATGAATAAAAAAAGAATTTGTGTTTTTGGAGATAGTATTGTTTCCAATGAGGGGTATTTTGGTTACGATAATTGGGTAACAATCTTACAAAAATACATTTCAAAACAAAATGAAAGTAATTCAGTTTTTAATCTTGGAATCTCTGGGGAAAAAACAGACGGACTTCTAAAAAGAATAGAAACAGAAATAAAAGCAAGAAGACCAAATATAATTATAATTCACATTGGTTCAAATGATTCTGGCTTATTAAAAGGAAAAGCATATATTTCTAAAAGAGAAAGTGAAAAGAATATTAAAGATATAATCACTATTTGTAAAAAATATTCTGCATCAATAATTATAACTGGTTTAACTCCTTGTGTAGAATCAAAAACCACTCCAACAATATGGCATGACGATGAGCATTTTACAAACAAGCAAATAAAAGAATATAATGATATAATTCAAAAAACCTGCAAAAAAGAAAAACTTTTTTTTATTGATATTTTTAATAGTTTTAAAAAAAGAAAAGACTTAGAAAAATTATTTGATAAAATAGATGGAGTTCATCCAAATAAGAAAGGAAATGAATTCTTTGCAAAGTTAATAATTGATTTTGGAAAATCAAAAAAGATTTGGTGAATAAATGTTAACTAAAAATACTAAATGGATTTTAGTTTTAGTTTTAATATTATTTATCTTTCCAATAGTTTCTGCAAAAGAACTTAAAATTACAGATTATACTATCAATTACAGAATACAGCAGTCCGGAAATGTAAGTGTTACAGAAGCACTAAATTATCAATTGTCTGGATGTTTTACAGAACTTTATCTTCAAAGGCCAAATTTAATAATTTCTGAACCAAATGGTGCATGTTCAGGAGCAACTTGTACATTTGAGTATAAACAATATGGAACAGTTTCTGGAGATCCTGAATTAATATTAAAAGGCAATTTCTGTGATACAAATGTAGTTGCTTATTTTAATTATGAACTTGCTCAACAGATAAGAGAATTAGAAGATGGCGTACAATTTTACTATCAAGTGTATCCTGGTAAAACGTCAGTTTCAACAGATGTAAATATTAATATTAGTTTTCCAGGGGCTGTGAATAAAATAACTCAGTTTATACATTCAAAGGATTATTTTTCTCAAATAATATATGGAGAACTTAGAATTTCAAAACACGTTGGTGCTTATGAAATAATTGAAGTAAATTTATTGATGCCAAAAGAGTGGTTTTCAGAAAACAATCTTTATCATTATCCAGACAGAAACTATACACAAGCTCAAATAATAGAAGAAGAGAAAAATTGGAAAGAGGGTTATAATCAATACACAAAAGCAAATGTAAAGAATGAAGCCCCACTAGGTATTATTTTATTATATCTTTTCCTAATGATTGGTTTTCCAATTTTATTATTATTTATAATTTGGTTAATCTTTGGAAAAGAAATTCCAGAAAGTAAAACTGGTTATCTAGGAATTTATGAAAGAGATTTGCCTGGAGAAGAAGACCCAGTTCAAGCGCATTATTTAATAACTGGAGAATTATCAAAAAATTGGTTTTCTTCTGCAATTATGTATTTAGTTTGGAAAAAACAATATGAATTAGTAAAAGAAAAAGATAAAACATTATTTAGTTCAGAAAAATATAGTTTAGTAAGAATAAAAGATGCAAAAGAAGTAACGCTTCCAAATTATGTTTCTGAAGTTGATAAGTTCTTTAAAGAATATTATCCGGATGGAACAATTAATTTAGATGATTTAAGAAGTGGGCAATATAAATCAAAAGACGCTACAGATTTCTTCTCAAAATTAGAAGAGAAATCAAATTTTATTAATGATTTTAGAGCACTGCAAATAAAGGTTCAGAAAGAAACTAATAGATGGGCAAATAAAAATAAATATTTTGATAAAACAGGAATGATAGTTGCAAATATTGCAATTATTCTATATGCTTTTATTTTTTCAAGAATAATAAATTTTATATTTTTTGGATATATTTTTCCAACATGGGTGACATTTGTTTTTTGGATTTCAGCAATTGTAATAATTATTGCAAATATAGCTACTAGATCAAAAATTAGTTTTTCAGTAATCTTTGGAAGATTTTCTAAAGAAGGAAGAGTAAAAAATTTACAATGGACTAATTTTAAAAAATATATTACTGATTTTTCTTTAATCAAACAATATCCACCACAACATGTAATTCTTTGGGAAGAATATATGGTTTATGCAACAGCATTTGGAGTTGCAAAAGAAGCATCAAAAGCACTGAAGACAGCTATGCCAGAAGAGGTTTCCAAAAATGAACAATTTGTTGTATATTCTGCATTTGCAATGAGTAGTTTTTCTACAACAATGGGAAATTCATCTTCTGGTGGATTTGGAGGTCACGGAGGCGGAGGCTTTGGTGGCGGTGGTGGAGGCGGCGGTGGTGCCGGTGCCCGTTAAACCAAATTATTTATAAACCCTTTATAGTTACTATTTTTATTTAAAAATATATTTATGGAGACTTGAGTAAATATGAATGCAAAAGATAAAAAATTTATTATGTGGTTTGATGAAATAGGAATTGAAGATATTCCTTATGTTGGTGGAAAGAATGCGTCTCTTGGTGAAATGTGCCAATACCTAGGAAAGAAAGGAGTAAAGATTCCTTATGGTTTTGCAATCACTGCAAATTCTTATAGATACATCTTAGAAAAATCAGGAGTAAAAGATCAAATAAGAAAAATCTTAAAAGATCTAGATACAACAAACATGGATCAGTTAGCAGAGAAGGGACATAAAATTAGAGATTTAATAAGACATGCAGATGTTCCAAAAGATCTAGAGCAAGAGATATTTGAGGCTTATGATAAATTATGTAAAAGAGAAAAAATGTCAGACCTTGACGTCGCAGTAAGATCTAGTGCAACTGCTGAAGATCTTCCTGATGCTTCTTTTGCAGGTCAACAAGAAAGTTATCTTAATATTAAAGGAAAACAAAATCTTTTAGAAGCAGTAAGAAAATGTTTTGCAAGTCTTTTTACAAACAGAGCAATCTCTTACAGAGTAGATAAGAAATTTGACCACTTCAGTATAGGTCTTTCAGTTGTTGTTCAAAGAATGGTTAGAAGTGATATGGCGTCATCTGGAATTATGTTTTCAATTGATACAGAAACAGGATTTAAAGATGTAGTTGTAATCAATTCAACATATGGTTTAGGAGAAAACATTGTTCAAGGTGCAGTTAATCCTGATGAATTTATAATTTTTAAACCAACATTAAAATTAGGAAAGAAACCAATAATCTCAAAAGTT
Organism: archaeon; assembly: GCA_041657425.1. Taxonomy (GTDB): domain Archaea; phylum Iainarchaeota; class Iainarchaeia; order Iainarchaeales; family CSSED10-239; genus JAKQTP01. The sequence goes on along the minus strand of JBBABY010000004.1, from coordinate 87,707 downwards.
GTTGGAGAAAAAGCAATTAGAATGGTTTATGATACTCAAGGAAATAAACCTGTTAAAAATATTTCTGTAGACACTGTAGACAGAAATAAGTTTTCAATAACTGATGAACAAGCATTGCAGTTAGCAAAATGGGCTTGCGATATTGAAGAGTATTATTCAAAAAAAGCAGGACACGATAAGCCAATGGATATGGAATGGGCTCTTGATGGTAAAACAAATGAATTATTTATTGTTCAAGCAAGACCTGAAACTGTTCAATCAAGAAAAGATTTAACAAGTTACACAACTTTTTCTTTACAAACAACAACTAAACCAGTAGTTATTGGAAAAAGCGTTGGTCAGCAAATCTCAACAGGAAAAGTAAATGTTATAAAAGATTCAAAAGAAATTAATAAATTTAGAAAAGGAGAGATCTTAGTAACAGAAATGACAGATCCAGATTGGGAACCAATCATGAAGATTGCTTCAGGAATAATTACAAACAAAGGCGGAAGAACTTGTCATGCTGCAATCATTTCAAGAGAACTTGGAATTCCATGTATTGTCGGTACTCTTGAAGGAACCACAAAACTAAAAACAGGAACAGATGTAACACTTGATTGTTCAAGTGGAGATGCTGGTTTTGTTTATGCAGGAAAAATTCCATTCACAAAACAAACAGTTGACTTAAAAGAAGTTCCAAAAACAAAAACACAATTAATGATGAATGTAGGTAACCCTGAACAAGCGTTTGATTTAAGTTTCTTACCAAACGACGGAGTAGGTCTTGCGAGAGAAGAATTTATTATTAATTCTTGGATACAGATTCATCCACTTGCTTTAATCAACTACAACAAAATCACAGATGCAGAAGTTAAAGCAAAAATTGATAGTTTAACAATTGGTTATACAGATAAGAAACAATATTTTGTAGACAAGTTAGCACAAGGAATTGCAAGAATTTCAGCAGCTTTCTATCCAAAGAAAGTAATCTTAAGACTTTCAGATTTCAAATCAAACGAATATGCAAATCTGATTGGCGGAAAAGAATACGAACCAATAGAAAGCAATCCAATGATTGGTTGGAGAGGAGCTTCAAGATACTACCAAGGAAATTATGTCGCAGGTTTTGCTCTAGAATGTTTAGCAATTAAAAAAGTAAGAGAAGACTTTGGTTTAACAAACTTAGAATTAATGATTCCATTTTGTAGAACACTTGATGAAGCAAATAAAGTAATTGCTGAAATGAAAAAGAATGGTTTAGAGAAAGGAAAGAATGGATTGAAAGTAAACTGTATGTGTGAGATTCCATCTAACGTTATCCTTGCAGACAAGTTCTTAGACATCTTCGACGGTTATAGTATTGGAAGTAATGACTTAACACAATTGATCTTAGGCCTTGACAGAGACTCAGAACTTCTTGGAAACATCTACGATGAAAGAAACGAAGCAGTTAAGAAGATGTTAACTGATGTAATCAGAATTGCAAACAAGAAAGGAAAGTATATTGGAATCTGTGGTCAAGCACCATCTGATTATCCAGAGATGGCTGAGTTCTTAGTAAGAGAAGGAATAAAATCCATGAGTCTAAATCCAGACACAATTATCAAAACCAAGATGGCAATTGCAAAGCTAGAAAAAAGTTTAAAGAAGTAAACTTTTTTCATTTTTTTTTATTTTCCCCACTGGACAGCTACTTCCAAAAGGTTTTTATATATCTAAAAGATAGTATATTTATAAACAGGAAAATAATATGACTATAAATTATAATTCTGAGAAATTAAGTGAAATGGTTCATTATATTATTTTTAATTGTAGTTCTAATCCAAATTTTGGAAAAACCGTATTATATAAATTATTATATTTTTCTGATTTTAATCACTATAAAAAAAACAATAAATCAATTACAAATGAAGATTATAGAAAGATTGAGTTTGGTCCTGCCCCAGTACATATCGCAATAATAATTAATAAACTAGAAAAGGAAAATAAAATAGAAACTAAACAGTTATCACAAAACACAAAGTATAAGATTTTAGATATTCCCAAATTAAGTAAATTATCAAAAGAAGAAATCTCTACTATTGATAAAGTTATAAAAAAATTAGGAAATCTTTCTGCGACTCAAATATCAAATTTATCTCACAAAGATAATCCTTATATTGTTTCTAAAGATAAGGAAATAATAGATTATGACTTAGTATTTTACAGAGCAGAGTCCTTAGAAAAACTAGTAGAGTAGGTTATTAGCAATGGAATCAATTGATTGTGTTGCTAAAAATGCTTCTAATTTTGAACATAAGTTTGATAAGGTTTTAAAGAAACATTCTAGATGTTTAGTGAAAGATTTTGAAATAATTAAGCAAACGATTTTAACAAGAAAAGAAGAACTATTAAAAGAGTCTCCAAAAAGAAACGAGAGGGTACAACTTGGAGAGAAGTATTCTAAATTTATTGCAATCAAATCACGAATGAGAATATCTGATGATAAAGATTATAGCGCGAGAGTAATTTGGCATTTATCAAAAGAAAGAAAAGAAATTCTTTTTATAGATATTTATCTAAAGAATCATCAAGAAAATCATGATATTGAATTAATTAAAAAATCATTAGATACATATTATAAGTAGATTGTATTTCTTAGTATATATTGGGAAAAATATGAAAACAATACTCTTCGTTTGTACAGGAAATGTATTTAGGAGTATGTGTGCTGAACTTTTTCTTAAAAAACACTTAAAAGAAAAAAATATAAAAATAAAAGTTGCTTCTGCAGGAATTATTGCTAAAAAGCAAGAGATACATCCTATTGTAAGAGAAGAACTTGATAAATTTAAAATCGATTACAGTAAGCACAAACAAAGAAAAGTTACAAGAAAAATTCTAGATTCTTCAGATATAATTATTTCTATGGCAAAGGTTCATCAGAAATTTTTAAAAGAAAAATTTAATACGGATTCAATTCTCTTTAATGAGATTTGTTTTAACAAAGATGAAGATTTCTTAGATTACCCAGATATTCTAAAACAAACAAAATCTAAAAAGAAAGCAGATAACTATTTAAAAAAAGCAATAAAGAGAATAAACAAGGGCGTCTTAAATCTCATAAAATTAGAAAGCTAGTAAGTAAACAATTTATTTATAAACATAATCACCCAGTATATATCTAGAAATTAAAATAAAAAGGTGATTAATAAATGAATATAGCAATTTGGGTAATTTTAGGAATTATTGCAGTACTTGTTATAATCGCATTGACTATTTTTAATTCTCTAATTATCGCAAGAAATAAAGTTAAAAACGGCTGGAGCCAAATAGATGTTCAATTAAAAAAAAGATACGATTTAGTACCAAACTTAGTTGAAACAGTTAAAGGCTATGCAAAGCACGAAGCTGGAACTTTATCAAAGATTACAGAATTAAGAAATCAAGCAATGCAAAGTAAGGACATAAAAGCAACAATGAAAACAAATGATCAAATGTCTAAAGCAATTGGTGGTTTGTTAAGTGTAGTTGTTGAAAACTATCCTGACTTAAAAGCAAGTCAAAATTTCTTAATGCTTCAAGAAGAACTTTCAGGTATTGAAAACAAAATCGCTTATGCAAGACAATATTATAACGATATAGTTATGGATTATAATAACAAGATCCAAACAGTACCAAACAATATGTTTGCTAACGCATTTAATTTCAAAGAAGAAACATTCTTAGAAGCAAGTCAAGAAGAAAAGAAGAATGTTAAAGTTTCTTTCTAATTTTCTTTTTCTTATTTTTCTCTTTTTCTATAAATAACTTTTGTCCAGTAAATAGTTAACCTTTATATTCTTTTTCTAAATATAAACATATATAAATATATTATTCTTTTATTTATATATACTAAAATATATTTTTAAAAATATAAAGAAAGATAAATAATGGCAAAAGAAAAAGCAAAACCAAAGAAAACAAAAAAAGAGGATTTTTCTGATTTAGAAGATCAAGAGATTTCTGATAATCAAGAAATTGAAGATTATTCTGAAGTTAATAATGATTTTTCAGATAATGAAATGGATAAACAGCAAGAGGGAAATATTTTTGGCAAAATCTATAGAGGTTTGGAAGATAGGTATTTTGCATTTTCTGATTGGTTAGGTAAGAAAGGAATAGGCTTAAACAAACTAAATGATTTTCTTGAAGATAAAGGAATTCCTTCTTTTGCTTTCGTTACAAGTCTTTCAATAATTATTTTAGCAATAATCATTTTTTTAGTAATCAACTTTGCAACAAAGACAACAGTTGAGTTTAGCATAATGGATTATTCAGGAAATAAATTAAATTATGTGCAAGTTTCAATAAGAGATTTAAATGATAAAGCTAAATTTAATGAAATAATAAGTAATGGAGAAAAGAGAAGAATTGCAATAAGTCCGGGAAAAGATTATACAGTCACAGCAACAAAAGAAGGATTTCAAGTTTATGAGAAACCATTTATGTATTCCGGAGATGGTCCATTAGTTATACAATTTAATGAATTAATAGAGACTGGCAATTTAAAATTAATAGTTACAGATAGCCAAACTAATAAATCTGTAAGTAAATACTCAGCAACATTAGATTATAAAATCAATGGTCAAGCTCAAGAAAAGATTGGAGAACCAAATACATTGGGAGAGATTGATTTTACAGGGGTTCCTATAGGAAAAGATATAACTTTAACAATTGTTAGCGACGGTTATGAAACATTAACTCAAACAATAAAATTAACAAGTTCTAATGAAACTAGAACTATAAATTTAGAATACGACAACACTGCTCAATTAGCAGGCACGCAATCAAGATTAATATTAATAACAACAACACAAAACGGGGATTTACTTGATGATTGTAATGTTATCATTTATAATGCTGTTGGAGAAATAATTGGTAGCGAGATTACAAAATTAGGTAAAACTACATTTACATTAAATGCTGGGCAAGCAATTCGTTTTGTAGTAACTAAAGAAGGCTATAGAATTTATGACAGTGATACGTACAATGTAACATATAGATTATTAAAAAGCGAAGAAACAATTACTATAAAGATGATTGCAGGAAGTTCTGATTTAAAAGTTAAAGTTACAGAAAACTTAGTTGGCCCATTAGATCAAGTAGGCATTTCATTATACAGTTTAACTGGAAATCTTTTATCTTCTAAAACCACAGAAATGGATGGGCAAGTAATATTTAATGGTCTTGATCAAAATCAAGAATATGTAGTTACTGCTTGTAAAGATGGATATCTTTGTTTACAACAATATGTGAATATTTCTTTATCAAATGATTTAGAAATTAGTTTAGAAAAAATTACTACAGATAATAGTTACAAGCTTTCAATTTATGTTTATGATGGAGTAAATAATCCAATCTCGAAAGCGAATGTTTTAGTATACAAAGAATTAGGAGGAAAGTTTGTTCCAATAGGCTTAGGCCCACTTCAAGTTGATCTTACAGGATTTACTTCAGTCTATACCAAATCAGGAGAAAAATATAATGTTGTAGGGGTTGTTGGAGATGCTAATGCTTCTAAGGAAATAACTATTGATCCATTTAAGGACAATAAAGTAATTTTAACAATTAACGATGCATCAAAGATAGTTACTTTAGAATTAAAAGACTTACATGGAAATGGTGTAACCAACGGATGTGTTGTTGTAAAATCAAAACTTGGAGAGATTCTTTCAGACACCTGTCTTGATGAAACTCCATTGTCATTCAATACTCAAGGCTATAGGGATTTATTAATAGAATATACAGATGAAAATGGCGCGACAACAATTGTTTCTGCAGTTGTTGGAGATAGCGAAAAATTATCAGTAGCTCTTAAACCATCAGTTATAGATTATAATCCAGTAATTACATTTATAGAATTAAGAGATATATATAATAATCCAACAAGTGTTCTAAGTAAAGATGCAGATTACTATCTTGTCTTTGATTTACAACTCCCAATTGATGCAAAAAGTTGCGGAGTGCATTTCAGAGCAGGAGAATATTTCGAGTCTGATTCTGAAAACATGACTTATGGAATAACCGGATTTAAAGCAGACACAATAACCTACAAATATTCTACAACTTATAATTCTGGAGAACAATCAATTGATACAGATAATGTTGGACAACCAAATCAATTAAATAAATGGTTAGAATTATATTGGCCAAGTAGTACATTAACAAACAAGCAAGTAATGTTAAAAGTTAAAGCAAGTGAAATCGGCACAATGCCAATCAAGTATAGAGCATGGTGTGATGTTACTGGTTCAACATACAGAGATCCTGAAGACACGATACTTGGAACTTCAAAAAATAATTCTTCACGACAAAGCTTATATGCAGAAACAAAAGATTTATCCTTAAACATTTTAGAGAGTCCAGCAGAGTGCTCTAATAATCTTTGTGTTGATTACAAATTTTTAGATAAAGATAATTTTGATTATTCAAAAGAAAGTTTCTTTGCAGTAAAAGATGACTTATATCTTCTTGAATTGAGTTATTACAGTGTGTTAAATGGAGAACTAACAATAGAAGCACAAACTGACAATAGTAAGCCAATAGTTGGTTTAATAAGTTATCAAGAAACAGAATTGTTTCCAACCTCTAGTCTTGATTCACAAGATACAAAATTAAGTTCTTCAGTATTTGTAATACAATCAGGCGTGAACAGAAAACAATATATATTATTTAAAGCAAAAGATACAGGAATAACTTACTTAGATATAAAAAGTACATTTAATAGTAAAGTTATAGAAAAAAGATTAAGTTTTGAAATAAAACAAAAGAGAAATCTAATAATTACAGTTCCAGAAATCATTGCATATAATTCTCCAATAATTATAGATGTACAAGATGCAGATAACAAAACTGCAATTAATAATGCATTAGTAAAATTAACAGACGAGTTCGGAGATACGATTTCCAGTACAAAAACAGGAAAGAACGGAAAATATATTATTAATCAAAACTTCTCAAGTGCAAAACCAAATATGGAAGTTAGTGCTCCAGGTTATATTTCATTTACAAAACAATTAACAATTGCAGACACCGGTTTAATCTACGCACCAGATAGTATAGATATAAGTTTTGGAGAAAGCATTAGTCAAGAGTCAGAGAAGATAACTCTTGTTAACAAAGGAAGCATACAAGTTAAAGATTTAACATACACGATAACAGAGATAGATAAAGTAATTGGACTAACAACAGAAACACAATTACCAATTGCATTAAATCCTGGCGCTCCAGAAGTTATAGAAATCTTTTCAACAGTGGATCCAAAGATAAATTTCAAAACAGGGAAATCAATTTTAACCATTTATGGTTTTGTAGGAAACAAGCAAGTAGCTAAAGAGATAACTATTAATTATTATAGAGGAATAGTAAAGAACGATTGTCTAGAAATCAAACCATTAGCAATCTATGCTTATGTTGGAATAAGTGAAGGTTCAGAAAATGAAATAACTGCGACAATCGTAAATAATTGTTCAAAGTCATTAATAATCACTCCAGAATTATTAAAAGCAAAAGGCACAACAATTAAGAAAGACGAAAATATAGAAATTGATCTTCCAACAATAACAATTGAACCTAATGAAGAAATAACAGATTATACAATAACAATAAGAAATAATAAAGAAAGAAAATCAACAAAGAGTTACGCATTTGAAATTGCCTGGAGAAACTCATATTATGCTTTAGAGAACACAAAACTTAATTTAGATTTAGTTGATTTCTCAAAAACTATTAGTGTGTCTCCTCCACTATCTTTAGTTTCATTAACTCAAGAAATGGATGTAACGCCTGCTGCAAATCAAACAATGTTTTTATTAAAGAATAATGGTAAATATCCAGTAAAAAATATACAGATTTCAAGATTTGAAGAAAAACTACCTTCAAATATCCAAGACAAAATTGAACCTATAAGTTTTGAAGAAATAAAACCTGGTCAATCAAAAAAAATAATTATAAGATATGAAGGAAAAGTAGATAAAGCAACTTATGCAACACTCTACTATAAAGTTACAGCAGATGCAAAAGGGGTTAAGGAACCAATAGAAGCAAGATTCACTGTAGACTTTAGATTTTCATCAGCTGGGTGTTTAAAAGTTGATCAAAAGAAAATATACATCTATGCAAAAGTTGGAGAAGAAAAATCTAAGTTAATCAATGTTACAAATCAATGTGCTGATCCAGTTGGTTATATTACATTTGACCCTAGTGCAAATATTTCTCCTAATCTTTATGATCAAGCATTTGGAAAAAATACTCAATTATGGTTGATTCCTCAGAGTCCTACAGGGTTTATTGCTTCAGGTCAAACGGTTCCATATATTCTAAAAGTAAAACCTCTGGAATATTTCCCTGCAAAAATAGATCAATCATTAAGATTAATTGGCGCGCCATTAAACAATACTCCTGGAAGTGTTGTAACTTCTGATAGACTTTCGTTTTCACTAGAAGTTGAAGAAATAAATCCAGATATTACAGCAGATTTTAAAAGAGTAGAAGAAGATGTAAGTGTAAAAATTTGTGGAGAAGCAGCAGATAGTGATAGCGAAACTGCAAATTTTACATTCCCAATAATTGTTACAGATTGTAAACAAGAAGGATATTGTGATAGTTCTAATGCTGCAGAGTTCATTGCTGAGAAAATACAAGAAATGCATACAATGGTAATAAATGCATCAAGACAAGTTGCTGACGAAGTAGATCAAACAAATTGTTCTATGACTTCTGCAATAAATGGCAGTTGTCCAATTTCAGAGTTATTAACTTCTGAGCAATTAGCAAAGTTTAGAAATATTCCATTATATGTTCAGAATGATTCATTATCAGATAATACAGTTTTATCTGTGCTTCAAAACAATAAAGAAGCAACAAAGTTTCCAACAATAAAAGGGGCTATGGTAAGGCCAAATGTTGGGGCAACAACAGGCGGGCTTTCAATAGCTGGCGGAGTGGTAATACATATTGATAATAAAATAAATGGTTGTGGAAGATATAAGATAACAATTGACGGGTCAGTTGCAACAAAAGGCCAAACAAAACTTGATGCAGAAAATGCATATTTCTTTGTAACAATTGATGCAAATAAAACTGAACAATGTAAGAAGAGTATAGAAAATATAAGGATGTATTTGCCAAAAGATATAGATAATGCACTTTCTAAAACAAATACAAGAGACACATGGTTAACAGTAATTAGTGGGGATAAAGATTTCGGTCTTCCAGTTTCAAAAGGCGTATTTAATACAGAAGACAGATTCCAATTAAAGACAAATGAACAAAAGAAATTTAGTCAATTAAATATTTCTGTTGGAGAAATTGCTGAAGATAAAACAGCAATTGCTAAACTTTATTTTAAGAATCCTGGAGAACCAAAAGATCCTCAAGCAGAAACAATAAATGTAATTATAAATAATAAGTTTGGAATACCCACAGAAAATGAAGACGTTAATTATCCAAGCGAATTTATTAATCAAACAGCAAAGGATATTAAAAACATAATCGAAGGTAATCCCGCAGACATTTGTATTTCTAAAGATAGGAATTATATGTTAATTTTATCTTTTGATAAAGACTTTGGGGCATTAAGTCTAAAAGCAAAAACAGATAAGCTTCAGTTACTTCCAACAAGTACCTGTACAGTAGTAACCGCAACTTCTGCAATTACTGAGCAAATAGAAATTAAAACTCAAGAATTACCTGGAGTAAAAACTAAATTTAATTACCAAGGAAAAGAATCAGAAAATACTTTTTCAATGATTTTAGAAAAAGACAAAGGTACAGACTTTAATATTTGTATACAAGGAGACATTTCAGAAATTGCAAACTGGAGTAATAAGCAATTAGTAATAACTGCAGAAAGCAAATATTCAACAGTTGGTAAAATTAATTCAATAAGAAAAAGCGACACAAATATTACATTATTAAACTATGGAATAACCCCTCAAGACCTTCTAAAACAAACTCAAAAGGAAATGGAAGTATTAGGAAAAGACAAAGCAAAAACTGAAAGTAATTTCTATGCATATGTAGATTGGGATAAAGCGTACAATAAAGAAGACAAAGAAGCATATTGTAGCACTTTAGAAAAATACAATAAAAACGTTGGAGACAAACTAACCATTTTCAAGAAACCAGAGGCATGTGACTTTGAAAAAACTAAATCAGAAATAAAAGCAAATAATGATAGAGCCGCAAAAAGAGCTGGCACATTTTTAGCAGGATGTTTAACTCCTTGTGCATTAGCAACTGCTGGAGTAGATACTCTTTGGAATTTATTACCAATTTTAGGCCAAGCAAAAATTATTTCAGACATTGCTTGGAATTGTGCACCAGGTTGTGGTCTTCCTGCAGGAGCAATGTATCTAGAAGAGACCGAAATAAAAATTCCAATTTGGGAAATAATTAAAGGATTTACAAAAGAAATCACTGGCGATGTTGGAGAATTAATTGGGAAAGTATTTTCTCCAAAAAATGTTGCAATGGTTGCAGGGCCAGTAGGTGCAAGTATAGTAGAAAATAAACCCGCTGCAGACAGAATAGCAATTTCAGATAAAATTATGGGTGCAGATTTAGATCCGATTACTCAAACTACCCCAAATCCAAATCCAACATATCCAACAACAACAAAAATAAATGCAACAGGAATAAGTTCAACAACAACAACCACAACAAAAGGGCTTACACCATCTACACAAGTATTATTTGAAGGACAATTAAATAATCAATACAGGTATCTTCAAAATTATGTGAGTCAACCTACAGGCGCACCATATGTTGCACCAACAGATATTAGATTTGCTCCAGGAGTTAATGTAGCCACAGGAATGTCAGATGACGCTGCAGTTAGAAGCCTATTTAGTAAAATAACAACTTCTGGGAAATTAGATATGATTAAATTTAATGCATTATCTAATGCAGAATTAACAGAATTTGAAAGAATAATTACTACTGGAAGTTATGATACCCCAGGGAATTGGATTACGCCAGATAAAAAGTTATTCACTGATAGATTAAATCAATTTACAAAATCAGGTGGAACATCAACAACAAACATAATGCCCAAAAGAAATTTTGATGATTTGGTAAAAGCAACAGATGATTCTAAAGCAGCACTAGATACTCATTTAAAAACAATAGATGCAAAGATAAAAGCAGATTATCCAACGCCACCAGCAGCAGGAACAGATCAAGTTTATGATGATTTAATTACAGCACAAACAAAAACAACAAGCGCAATTACAGACATAGATACACTTAAAACAAATATGAAAAGTGGTGCAACCCTAAAGTCACCAACTGAATATCAATTAGATGATGTATTAACTAAACAAATAACAACTGATGCACCAAAAATAAATTCTGCAATTGATGATGTAGATAAATTGTTAGGAACTAATCTTGCACCACCATCAACAATCACAACTACAATTCCTAAAACTTTATCTGCAGAAACTGTTGATGATTATTTAAGAGAAGCAAAAGGTACTCAGAAATTAGCTGAAGACCAATTAGAAAAATCACTTGCTGCAAAAGCAAAATTAGAAAAGAGTGGATGGAGTTCTTCAAAGATAAATAAAACAAAGAAACTAAAAATATTAGATAATGAAATAGATGCATTTACGAAATCAAAAGAAGGTGCTGAAAATACTATAAATAGTTTAGAAAATATAAAAGCGGGTCCAAAAAATACCGCAGGATTATATGATGTAACTGATGATCTTGTAAAAAACATAGATGAAGTTAAATTATCTGCAAAAGGGTTAGCATCTGCCGGGGTAACTAAATGGACTAAATTCGGTAGAACCACAGGAAAAATTGGTTTAGATATTGGAGTTGTTGTGTTATCTAATTATTTAGGAAATAGATTACTAGAATATTCTGCAGAGACTGGGCAGTATAATGGTTTAGCATATGGAGCAGATAGTTCGATGCCAATTACTGAATTTAGAAACGGAACATGGTATAAAGTTGAGATTGATAAAAAAACTAATAATTTTAACTTTAAAATAGTTAATGAAATTCCATCTATTGCAGAAGATAATAAAATAGTTTATGAAAATAATAAAGAAATAAAAGAAATATTAACTTCTGAACATAGAGAAGAATTATTACAAGGAACTCCTCCACAAAAAACTCCAGAAGACACAACTGAAAAAACAGATTCAGAAAATCCTGGTTCAACAGTAACAGATCCAGAAACTCCAGGTTCAGCAGTAGAAGTCTCTGCAGATTTATTACAAATACAAGTAAATATGTATAACGAGAAAGAACCGAAATTACAAAGTTATGAATCTTGTAAATTTCCAAAAGCTCCTGCAAAATCTGCATGTGAAGATGTTTCTGCAATTTCTGCAGATTATTGTTCTACATTTGCACAGCAAGTTGCAGAAAAAAATTATCCTGGAATTGGACAATATGTAAATGGAGATGCATGGGAACTTGGAAAAAATAATAAAGTAGTTTGGGACGCAAAAACAGATAGTATTGTTGATTTCGAGAAAAATTTAGTTCCTGGAGCAATTATAACAATTGGAATAACAAAAGGGATAGATTGTGTAAAACCATCACATGCAATATTATATGTTGGGAAAAAAGATGGAATCGATTATGTAATTCATCAATTTGGTCCAAATATTGAGTTTGAACCATTAAATAGTAGATTTACTCATGACGTAAAAATAAATAGAATTTGTGAAGTAGTAATTCCATCAAGTGGTTATGCTCTTTATGATGATTATGCAATTCCAAAGGTTGCATAAACCCTTTTTTAAACCTTTTTCTTTTATTCTTATTATCTATTATATAATAAATAAGAAATAAATATTATGAAATCACAAAAAGGATTTACCTTATTTACTGCATTAATTTCTTTGCTACTTGTATCTATATCTCTAGCTCTTATTTTTAATATGATAAATACAGAAGAAACATATCTCTCTCTTATTCAAGATCAATCATCAATGTCCGACTTGATGACTGTAGGAGATATTGCAAGAGCAGATGCTTTTAATACATTTTTAATTGTCTTAAGATCGCAATGGGAATTAAGTAAATCAAAAACTTCGTTTAATTTAACTAGAAAACAAATGGATCAAAATTGGAATTATTTTGTAGATAGTTTTGTTCAAGACACATTCTTTGAACAAAACTTTGCATCTTACTTTGCTCAAGGATTAATATTTAATCTTCAATATTCAGAAAATCCTCCAGGGTATAATATTACAATTGAAGAACACACGGGGTATGAGGTTGGCTCAAATGGAGATCCAACAGACATAGATGACGAAAACACTTTTGAAAATGTTGTTGTGAAAATGTTTGAAGACGGTGGAAAGAAAATTGATGTTATTGATTGTGAAACTGATGATAATAATTGCGTTGGTTCATTTTATTTAACACTTGATACTACGCAGCTTTCTGATGTAGATTATGAAATCTTACCAGTGGTCACAGTTTTAAAATATAAAAGTAATCAAGTTATTCAAAGACCAGTTCTAAGCAGACAGATATACAAGATATACATGCCATGGCGTGGTTTTCAAGCATTTAGAGTTGCAAGAAATATTGCTCATAGTCGTGATGCAGAAAGATCAGATAACCCGGCAGTTGCAGAAAGCGACACAGGATTATTCAATCCAGAAATTCATAATACTCTGGAACAAGCAAGACTTGGTTTTTGTGATCCAGGCACTTGTGCACCAAGAACAGATTTCTTTGCAACCCCAGCAACTACAGGAATTGCTTCTCAATGCCAAAACATTCCCGATCAAACAATTGCAACTCCAACTCCTGCAGCACTTTCCGGAGTAGTTTTCCCACCTTTTGGCAACTATAATTTATTTGATACTTCTGATCCAAAATCGCAATTTGAAAAACTATACACTGCAGTTTTAAATGAAAACATTTCTTCAAGAATAGACCCAATGACTTACAATAACGGTTTAGTTATGCAAGGCGACACAGTTTCCGATTTAAATATTTTTGGAGTAGAAGTAATTATGGATAAAAAACGAACCAAAGACGTTTTTGGGGACGCTCCGGGACCTGCACCTGCAAGTTTTAGTCAAACTAGATTTTCAGAGTTATCAGATATGTCAGGAGTTTCAGGAGGTCTTGGTTTATTTCTAAATTCAGAAACCCAAAGATCTAAAATGCTTTGGGAAATGCCAGGATTATTTACTTGGTATAATGCAAATACAAATCTATCTCCACCAATTGTAGCTACTGGTGAAGCAACAGGCGCGTCCTATGATCTCAGTTGTTCAGAAATGGATTTCGCGAAAATCATCTTACAATTTATAGAGACGGACCCAAGATACAGAGTGAGAAAGCAATATCAAAATCTTCCTGTAACAATAAATGTAGTTTTAGAAGACAGATATACGCCTTTTTATTTCCCACCAAATGGGGTTTGGAGCGAGTTATCAGTAACTGGTAATAATTATTTAGGGCCAACAAGTTTAGGGAATGTCGATTTTACAGGAAATGCTTGGAAATGTCAAAATTATGTTGCGCCAGGTGGAGGTTCGCCTTGCACCCCCCCAAACGAGTAACTTCTACCAGTTAATTAGTATTAATTTATAAACATTTTGAGCAATTAGTATATTATATAGAAAAAGCAATATTTATAAACAATTGTTAGTGATATAATATATATAATATATTAATTTCAATAATAAATGAACAAAGGTTTTCAAAAATGGGTTTAAAAGAATTCTATTATAATCTAGAAGACAAGTATTTCGAGATGCTTGATAATCTTGAAGAAAAAGGAATTAACTTATATAAGTTAGTTGATCCTTTAGAAAAAAATGGAATTCCAACATTTCCTATATTTTCAGTAATAATTCTTGCACTTTTTGCATTAATAATTTTCTTATTATTAACCTCATTTGTAATTAAAGATCAACCAAATGGAACTACAATAAGATTTGTAGATGATACTTCAAATTCACTTTCTGAAATTGCTCTTAAAGCAACACTAGATGATCAACCACGTAATTTGTTAACCGACAAAGATGGATATGTTTATTTAGAAGGCCTAGATAAAACAAAAATCTATGATTTGAAATTAGTCGATAGTGTATATATGTTAACAAATAATCAAGAATTCATTTCAATAATTCCAGAAAAAGAAGGTGGATATTTAGTAAATTTAGAAAGAACACAAAACACAACCACAAAAACAATTTCATTCAAGACACAGTCAGGTTCATTATTAACTTCTGAATTAGATGTTACATTTAGTTGTACAACTAATGATTTTGAAAAAGAAGTAATAGTAACATCTGGAGAATATACTTTAAATAATGTTCCAAAGAACTGTGGAAGTTTAGAAGTATATGTCGCAGGAAGAAACGATTACGAAGTAAATATTTCAGATATTGGGACAACAGGAGAAATAACATTTAGTGAAAATAATAATTACGCGACATTAATAGTAACTGTTAAAGATAAAGATTTACCAAATCCACCACTTCCAAATATGTCAGTAACAATTTATGATATATTCGGAAAGAAAGTACAAGATGGTCAAACAAATCAAAATGGAATTTTCACCTCAGAATTAGTGGTAGTTTCAAAGCAATATAAAATAATAATTTCTGATCCAATTGGTATTTATTCAGGAGTCTCAGAATTAGATTATCAAAACGGGACATTAGTTGCAAAGCAAATTACTAATGGGTTAAATTCTCAAGAAATAAAATTAAAGAAAGATGTTGTTGGTTTTATAAAAATAAAAGTTAAAGACAAAACAACAGGAAATTATTTAGAAGGAGTAACTGCAAAGTTATCAAAGAATGCAGCAATAATAGATACAAAATTAACAGATGAAACTGGGTATGTACAATTTGCAATTAAAGAAAATGTTTCTTATTCTTTAACATTAGATAAAGATGGATATTTATTATCAACTCAAACAATAAGTATTTCTGCAAACATTTTAGAAATACAATTAAAAAGTATGGAACAATCAACAACCGGCGTTCTTAATGTTGGAGTCGTAGATAAAGATGTGCAACCAATAGAGTATGCAACAGTAAAAATTTGGGATGCTTTAGATAATAGTGTTGTTAAGATTGTAACAACAGACGTTTATGGCAGAATCACAATTTCAAATTTAGATCCCAACACCACTTATTTTGCAGAAGCAATAACTGGAGAATTTTCAGGCAAGTCAAATAATTTTATTGTTAAAGAAAGAGAAGCAACTGATCTTTCCGTAGTAGTTGCAATTGGTCAAGGTACTTATAATTTAACAATTATTGAAGCAGACGGAACACCAGTACAAGCAACAATAAAAGTTTATGATGCTTCTAAAAATAAAGAAATGCCCGAAAAAACAACAGAGACAAATGAAACAGGTCTTGCAGTGATTCCTGTAAGAGCAGACAAGTCAGTATATTTTGTAATAGAAAAAGAAGATGGAACAAGAATTATTTCTAAGCAATATTCAGTAGATGCAGAAAGCATGTTACAAGAAACAATTGTAATCCCAACAAGTATTTCAAGTTCCGCAAATATAGAATTTATAGGATATTTTGCAAGTAATGGAGATCAATTAACTAGCGTTGGTCCTGGGCAATCAGCAACTGCAAGATTTATTTTAAATGTAGATAAAAAATATTTAAAAGCAGTAGCGCATATAAGAACAGGAGAAGGAGAGATTTGTGATAGTAAAACACATTCCGTTTCAGAAGATTCAGTTTATATTAAACAAATAAGATATGCAGGAAGTAAAGTTCTTGGATCTATAAATTACACTCCTTGTCTTGGAGAATCAAAAGATTTAATTTCAATTGTAAGAAAAGATGCAAAGTGGTTTAATGTAACAATCGATAACCCTTTAGAAGGGTCATATATTATTGATGCAGATATTGTTGTAACAGACACCGCAACTTCAAATCAAGCAATTTTCTTTAGAGCAGAATATCAACAAGGTTCTTCAGTTTTAAGAAATCCGCAAGATAATGTTTTAGGAACAAGCGTAAGTTCAGTAAATAAGCAAGCACTTTATGCTTATGCAAAAAAATTAGCAATCTCTGTTGGAGATTCAACAGGTTGTGACAATGGAGTTTGCTATTCATTTTCATTTAAAGAAAAAACAACTGGTTTAGAAAAAAGAGTAATTGATAAGTTTACAGCAAAAGACGGAACAGATTATAAATTTAACTTTAGATTAAATTTACAAAAACCAGCAACAGATGCAGTAATGATAATAACAACTGCAGGTCAAACAATTAAATTAAATAGTTATACAATAACTTCAGGTGGAGATTATCCAATAACTGATACTGATTTCTCAAACATTCCTTTAGGAAATATTTTAGCAAACGGAACAGTTAATGGAGAAGTTGATTTAAGTGTAGTAAATGATATTAGTGATGAATTAACAATAACTATTCTTTCAAATGGAGACACAATATTTGCAAAGAAGATATTATTTGATTTAAAACCTTCAAAACAATTGACTGTTGATATTTTACCAAAAACAATTGTGCCATATATTCCAAACGTAATGGTTGTTGGAGTAACTGGTGACACCAATTTAAATTTAGTTGATGCAAGTGTATTTGTAAGAATAAATACAAAACCTATAATTGATGGAAAAACCAATAAAGAAGGAGCATATGTTTTCACTCTTCCTTCCACAAATGTAAATGATACAGTTGAAATAACAGTAAGAAAACAAGGGTATAGAACAAGCACAACTAAACTTTTAGTTACAGAAAATTTAATTTCTACAATTCCTGAAAAGTTAGAGATACAATTAGATATATCAAAAGCTTATTCAGATAAATCAAATATTATTTTAATGAATAATACAGTGTTACCATTAACAATTACAAATGTAAAATCAAATATAGAATCAGAATATATAAAGATTACAAGTAATTCTCAAGGCGTAACTTTAGAACCAAATTCTCAAGTTGGTTTAGAGATTTCAACTAAGTTAACAGAAAACGGTATTGACCTAATGACACAAAAAGTAATCAAAGGAAGTTTATTATTAAGTGTTAATGAGCCAACTCTTGGTAAAACTTGGGTAGTAGAAATTCCGCTAACAATAAGAATAACATTTGGTAATGGTGTAGACAGTACAGATTGTTTGACCATTGATCCAGAAGAAACCACATTAAGAGTTGAATCAACAAATGATTTAGAATACTCAATAAAATTAAAGAACACTTGTACAGTTGATGAAGTTCCAACTGATTTAGGAAGAATATTTATTAGTACAGATTATAAAAACACAAAGAAGTTAGGTGACTTTTATGTTGTAGTTTCGGGTTCTGAAAAGAAATTAGAACTTGATGAAAAGATAGAAGTATTAAATAAAATTGTTGCAGGAAAGACCGCAGATGTAAAATTAATATTTAAAGTAAATAGTAAAGCAAAAAGTGGAGTATCAGCACCAATAATTAAATTATCTTCAAATAGACCAAATGTAAATGGAATAGATATCATTGAATCACAGCATAAACCAAAGGTTATCTTAAATAATTATTCAAGTTGTATTGATACACCAAGCACTCCAATAGTTGTTCCATATTGCCAAGCATATGGGATGTTAGGGTATGGTAGTGTATCAAACACACAAACTTATACTAGTTTGTTAAATAGTAATCAATACCAAAATAGCGGAACCCCACCACAAAGTTATTATGCAACAAATCTATCTGCACCAAATGGAATAAATCCTCAATTTTATAACCAGTTTCCATATAATGATTTCAGAGAGAACATGAACGGTTATCCAAATTCAAGTTTCTCCCAAAATGGGCAATTCGGTTGTCAATCAGCACAAGTGCAAATTAAAAATAATTGTTACGAAGAATTAGCATTACAATTTAATGCTTTAGCAGGAGTAACAATAACTACAGAATCAGAAATGATAATTAAGAAAGGAGAAAGTAAATTATTAGGTTTACAAGGCGCACAAGTTCTTGGACAATACAAGATAGCAATGAGTGCAAAACCAAATGACGACACTATAGAAGAATATACATATGTTAAAGATATTTCTGTAATTGTAAACAGACCAGTAGATATTTTACCTGAAGATTGTATAACTGTTAATCCTACAGAATTTGATTTCTCAGGAATAGATTCAAAACCACAGAAGTTATTAGTAGTTAATACTTGTTATGATGCGGGTTATGCATTAATCAATTTAAAAGTATTAAATCCAAATGAATTAAAAGTTGGAGATATTCAATTTTTCTCAATTGGAGATGTTAATGCCGATCTTAAACCAAAGAAAACTTATAGAATGATAGATGGTAAAACTACCGAAATCATGTCAATAGAAGTTAGAAGAAATCCAGAAATTAATGAAAAGACATTAAGAACAGATTATAATAGAAGTGCAGCAAAGACAGTAACTAACATAAGAAAAGATTATTTTGATTTAGGTAATGCAATTAATCTTAAAGCAATGCTTGCAGTTGGTTATTCCACACCAAGATTAAGTGCAAGTGAATTAGAGCAAGAAATTGTTTTAAAAGATAATCTTCAATGGTTAGGTTATTTAGATAAATTACCAGAAGATACTAGTGCACCAACCTTAGATGGTAAACAACCAGAAACTCCAAGCACAGTCCCAAGCACCACTCCAGTGGATGTAACTGTTACAATAGAAAATCAATTCCCTGAATTCTTTAGTAATAGTCAAGCTTTAGGAGAAGGAGAATGTTACGATCCAAAAGGAAATAATAAGTTAGGATTTACTGGAGAAGATAATTTTTCCAAATTTGGATTTAATAGATTATTATTCACATATAATGCAGATGAGATTAATCACAACACTTGCGATTATGGAAGAGTATATTGTGACCAAGATCAATTAAGGATTGCAATGTCAAAGAAAGCAGATTTATATATGGCAGATAATACCATACAATTAGATGGAACCAACTTTAGAAAAGAAAATAACAAAGTTGCAGCAAATCCTTATCTAGTAGATGAAAATCCATTAGATAGAAACGCAATAGAAGCAGAAGTTGCAAAAGTGCCTTTCGCACAACCTGCAGATCCAAATACATATTTACAACAATTAAAAGGAATACTAGAAACAGTTCCTGTAGAGTTAAGAAAGTTTACAATAATAGAAATCACAGTTGTTTCAAATGCAGATTTATCTACAACAAATATTGCAAATCTTGTAAAGACAGTTAGTGATAATAATGTAAATACAGTTGGAACCATTTATCAATTTACAGTTGATTCATTCTTAAGAAGTGAAAACAAATTAGAGACAAGAATTGCTTCAACAACTCCAGCAGATAAAAAGATAATTGCAGAGTTCTTAAAGCAATATTTAACCACTATGGAAATATATTATGGAGATACAGTTTCTTCATTTATAATTAATGCAAAAACTTATGGCAAACTAAATGAGGGTATTACAAAAGACATATTTACTAGAGATAACTTTTTAGTAGATTCTTGGAAATTTAATCTAAGTACAAGTTCATCAATTAAAGAAATTAATACTCCAGGAACATATGTTGTAACTATAGATAAATTAAGTAATAATTCAAATACCAAAACAACAACATATAGTGTACAAAAAATTGACGATAGTAAAAAACTATTAGATTACTACAATAATTCTGCCCATGCAGATTTCAAAAAGAATATTTTCTTTACAAATCCAACAAATGCATTCTATTACAATTACACAGGTGTGCCATTCAAGAACGGAATTGGATCAGGACCTGCAAGGATTACAAATATAATTTCAAACTATAATGACTGGACTACTGTTCAAGATGGTTATATATTAACAATACCAGCAACACATAGCAGTATAACTTTCAAAGATATAAGGCCAATACAAGCATTAGCCACAAGTGATTATTTAATAGAATATATATCAAATGGAAAAATAAACACATTAACTAATCCAAATAAAAGAGACACAATTTTTGCATTTTTAAATTTAAATGATAATACTAAAGGAATAGCATATCAATTAAAGATGTCTTCAAAATCATCAATGAAATTTAATGTAACTCCTGAAATGCCAGTTGGAAACGGAAGTTATAATTATATATATGGAATTTCAAGAGACTTAACAGTAAATAATCTAAGTACATTTTCAAAAGAAGAAACAAGCACAGTTACAAACATGATGAACGGGATACAAACAAATACAATGTGTTTTAATTTCAATAATAGTAACTTTACATTGTGGTACAATCCAGGAAATACAGTTACTAGTAATTCAGTTACAAATAGCACTGTAGCCGATAATGTAACTTCAGTAAGTCTAACAATAACTAGCGGAACCTTTGCAGTTGATGCAGGAATTGCCGGAGGACAGACCAAGGTAGGCGTAGTTGGAGAAACAATAACTATGAATTTACAAGAAAAGAAATTAAGTGGAACTGTTAAATTTGCAACTGGAGATAAAGACGCAACTATAAATATAACAAGCGGTACTGCAAAAATTACTGGAAACGTAGTTGAATTAAATATTTCTGGGAAGGTCCCTGCAGGAATTATGACTATTACAGTTAAAACAAGCGGAACATTAAACACTTCTGCAAGTTCTACAAATATAGATGGAACTTACACAATTACTCCTGGCCAAACAGTTCAAGTAAATAATACCACATTAATAATAAATAATATTAATTATCAGTAAAATATTATATATATATAATAAAGTAGATATATATGAAAATATATTTGAGAAATTAAGAGAACAAAGATAAATATATAATAAAATAAATATTCAAATAAAAATAAATTAAATAAAATGGTGCAATAAACATGGGATTAAGTAAAATCTATTACTATTTAGAAAACAAATATTATGATTTTGTGGAAAAAACAGGGTTGTATAAAATTACAGATAAGATTGACAAGTTCATGCCGTCTTTCTTATTCTTCATACTTTTAATAATTATGATTATTGCAGGAATATTCTTAGCACTTCCTGCATTTAAAGGCGGAAATGATGTAAGTATTACTTTTAGAGTAATGGACGATCTTGGAGACCCAGTACCTCTTGCACCAGTAAGTGTAGCAACAATAGATAATACTTATAATTTTAGAACCAATGAAGATGGAGTAACTGAAAATGTAATTATTCCAAAAGATAGCGAGTATACAGTAGATATTGATTTTGCAGGATCAGATTATGAAATATATGGTGATTCATTTATAGCAGAAGAAGATACAGAGCAATCAATATTTTTAGAGACAATATCAACAGTGACTCAAACAAGATATACATTTTCTTTAATTGACTCAGAGACTAGAAGACAAATAAACAAAAACGGAACAGCAGAATTTTTATGTATTAACCCAGGTGCAACTGCACCAGGACCAGTTAATGTAAAAAATGGAGTTGTAGAAGTTACAGCTGATAGTGCTTGTCAATTAAGAGTAAAGTCAATAATTATCCCAGGTTACCAAACAAGATACGACGGATCAATTACCCAAAGCACATTAAATTTAGATTTAATCGCAGAAGTTAATAATTTTGAAGGAGCGTATCCAGTTTATATTACAGTATTAGGAGATGGTCAATCTCTTTCAGGAGTAACCGCAAGCTTACATCAGAACGGTGTTGCAATTTTAGGAAAAAATTGTGTAACAGTTACAGGTGTTTGTTCAATCACAGGTGTGGAAACCGGTAATTATACTTTAAGAGTAACAGATACAAGATCAAATGCAGAATATGGTTCTACAGAAATGCCTTTCCCAGTTACAGGAACAACAAGTCAAACCGTAATTTTAACAAGATCAATAGCAGGATATATTTTAGTGAAAGTAAAGAAAGCAAATGGCCAGGCAATTGAGGGAGTTTATTTAAAATTAAAAGAAGGAGATGCAGAAATTTCTAGCGGATTCTTAACAGACGCAAATGGTTTTGCAACAGTTCCAGTTTATAATTTAAATAAAATTTATAGAATAGTTGCAGAAAAAGAAGGATATATGATTGGTGCACAAAATAATATTATAGCAATAGCAACAGTACCAACAACTCCTCAAGCAACAATAACTTTACAGTTAGTAACTCCATTAACAGCAGCAACATTAAACGTAAGAGTTGTTAATAGTGAAACCGGAAAAGGATTTAGTCATGCACAAGTTGTATTATATGATTCTGAAACTGGTTTCTTAACAGACTATGATTCAAAAATAACAGATTTCAATGGCAATTGTACATTTAGAGTAAGTAATGGTAATTATTATGCAAAAGCATTCAGAGGTGCATCAATTGGATCAAGTGAAGATTTTGTATTTGATGTAAGAAATGCAGTTGATTTTGAAACCATTCAAATTCCAATTGTAGTTGTTAAAGGCACATTAAATATTTCCGTAGTTGATAAAGACGGAGAACCAGTTCCAAGAGCAAACATAATATTATTTGATAAATATAGTTCAAGAACATCAGTCTATGGTGGAGACCTTGCTAATGTTGATGGGACTTATGAGATTATAGATTTAGTTTCAGATACAGAAGTTTATGCAGTAGTTTCTGATATTACAAGTAATTTAGGAATAACTCAATCAGAGTATGTTTATATCAAACCAAATCAATCAAATGAATTAAAGGTAACATTATATCCTAAAGTAAATGCTTTACAAAAACCACAAATTGAATTTTTAGGTTTCTTTAATGATACAGGCAATAGGATAAATAAAGATTTGAGAGCAGGTGGAGAATACAAAGCAAAATTCTTATTATTAATTCCACAAGATAGAGATAGTGATGAAGAGTTCCAAGAATTAGGAGCAATTGTAAGAACTGGTTCTAAGTCTTCTGTAGCAACTCCATATTTTGAAAATGATAGTATTTTTATAAAATCAATAGAGCTTCCAAATGCAGTAGTTACAAGATATACTCAGTATAGTTCTGAAGAAGGATATGATAATGTTGATGACGTAGATACTATAACAGAAGGAGACAGTAAATGGTTTAAAGTAGTATTTGATGAAATCTACGGCAAGAATTATGCAAATGCTTATACAGTTACTGCAGACATAAAAGTAAAAGATGAAGCAGTATATGGCGAAGAAGTAAGTATTAGTTATTTAGGTTTTGGATATAATGAAGATGATGAATATGAAAATGATCCTGTTGATCAAACCAATAATGATTTAGTAGAATATATGACTTATAAAACAGAAAACTTTAATATTGGAGAAGAACAAGCATGTTCTGATGATTTTTGTTTTAGTCTAAACATTACAAACTTAGATGAAGACTTAAGAGAAGACGTTGTAAGCGAATACACAGCAACTCCTCAGCAAAATTATAAATTAAAATTTGGTTTAATCAATAATAATAAAGATAGAATCTATAGTAATTCAAGATTAGAAATAAAAAATCTAGACAAAGGACTAACATTTAAAAATATGATAATTACTCAACCAAATGGAGACACAACAACATTATCAGTTAATGATAACAATTCAGAATACAAAGTTGTAGTAAGCCAATTTAATCCACACACAACAGTAAGTGGAGAAATGCAATTTGTTCCAATCTTAAAAGGAGACAGACAATTTGTATTAACTTTTATTTCTGATCAAAGAGTAATATTTACAAAATTAATAGTAATACATGTTCTTTCAGATAAAACATTTACAGTTAAGATTACTCCGGAAGTCGTACCTTCAGGAAAGAACTTTAATCTTCAAGTTGAAGTTAAAGATACTACAAGCGGTATAGAAGTAGAAGGTCCAGTAACTGTAAGAGTAAAGGATAGATTTAAAAGAGATCTTTTAGCTAGTCCAGTTAAAGTTGGCACACTTGGAATCGCTTCAGTAAATAATGTTCCTGGCCAAGAATCAGGAAACAAAGTATATGTTTATGTTGAAGCACCAGAATATGAAACAAGTATAACTGAAATTGAAGTTACAGAAAATATATTTAAAATAACTCCAATAAGACTTGGTGTGTCATTAAATGTAAATACAAAGACAACCGAAAATGCCAAATTCACTATTGAAAACTTAAGCGAAAGTGAATTGATAATCCAATCAATTACTTTTGTTGGAGACGATGACCAGATTGATGTGATAGATGTAGAAAGAGTAAATGCGTCTCTTGCAGGATATAATGAAATAAGCATTCCTGGTATTGATTCAAGTGGAGATGCAAGTGCAGACAATTATAATAATAAACAAGAAATAGAAGCAAGATTCTTTACAAGTCCAAGAGCAGAAAGTATTAAGCAATTAAGAAATGTTCCTGCAAAGCTTGTAATTAGATTAAGAGATAGATACAATAGAGAGTATGTTTGGGATGCAGAATTACCAGCAACTCTAACTGTTGGTTTTGAAGGGTTAATGGATAACGCAAACTGTATAGGTTTATCAGAAATAATGTGGGAAACTACAATTGTTGATTACTATGCAGATACACAATTCAATTTAAAGAACAACTGTGCTGTTGGAGAAAGACCAGTTCCATTAAACGGAGGACTTTCAGCAAAAGTTGAGTTCGAAGGAAATCCATTAGGAGTATTTACAGTTAATGTTGGTAACAGATTAGTTGAATTATCTAATGGTTACTACAAGAATATCTACGACACAGTAGATCAAGAAAAATTATATAATGTAAATTTAAAATACACTCCAGTTGGAAGATACACAGGAGATATTAAAGGAAAGATTATCTTTAGATCAGTTAACGCAACATCTGCAGGTAATCAAGAAATATTAAGTGAATATAAATTTATACTTCACGTTGTAAGTTTAAAAGACTGTTATACAATCTCAAAGAAAGTATTAACAGCACCAGAAACAGGAACTCCAGATACTTTTACAATTGAAAACAAAGGTTGTGGTTCAGAAACAGTTTATCGTCTTTCATGCGACGACTGTACAGGTTTAGTAATAAGTCCAAAAGAAAGCATTACAGTTCCAGCAACCGGAAGTAGTGAAGAAATAAAAGTAATGTCAATGGGTGCAATGCCAGGAATATATTTAGTAAATGTATATTCAAAAGTAAGTGGAGCAAGAGGTTCAGAAAGAAATGTTGGAAAGATTAGAGTAGAAGTAAGACCAGTAACTCAATGCCTTGACCTTGATAGATACGAATTTGATCTTTATAGATATCAATACTCAGAAAATACAGGAAACGAAGTCACAGCAAAAAGCTTTGATACAGTCAATCTTATCAACCGTTGTTACGGTCAAACAGTAAAAGTAGAAGGCTCAATTTCCTCAGCAGCAAGATGGAAAATGGCAATATTCAGTGGACTAAGAGACGGCGTATTCACAGGCCTTGCAACCTGGGGTGCACAATCCATGGGAGACTGGATGAAATCTCTTTTTGGATTAGCAAAGAACTTATTTACTCCTGCAGAAGTTAAAGACATTGCAAAATCAAGTGGGAAGTCAGAAAAAGTAGCAGAAGCAGCTTTAGAAAAGGCAATGAAAGAAACCACATTAAGTTTAGCATTAAAATCTTTGGAGCAGGATGGTTTAGCAGATAGTCCAAGTCAAGAATTATTAAAAAAGAAATGGTGTGAGCAAAAAGGAAACGAAGGTAAAGACGGTTGTCCAGGATATCAAGCAGTAGCTGCCGTAAAACCAGAGGCAGAGAAAACAGATTGTAATCCTGCATGTAAAAGCACAGAGAACTGTATTAGTGGGAAATGTGAGAAAGGAACTTTAGTTGGATGTCCTTGCTTAGAAGGTTACGATTGTGTAAATGGCGTTTGTATTGCAAATTCTTCAACAGATGGTGCTGAAAAAACAATTAAAGAATTAAATTTAGTAATAATTAGTTTATCAGCAACTCTAGAATCTGAGATTGTTCGATATAACCATCCATGTACGCCTTTAATAACTGCTAAAAATTACTTAGATGGTGCGAAAAGATATGCGTCTATGGAATTTCCAGATAAAAAATCTATAGAATTAAATCTAGCAGATGCACGAAAATTTATGGATTCTGCAGCAACAATTTGTGTAATATCTGTAGCAGAACCATCAGCAACAGAACCATCAGCAACAGAACCATCAGCAACAGAACCATCAGCAACAGAACCATCAGCAACAGAACCACCAGCAACAGAACCACCAGCAACAGAACCACCAGCAACAGAACCACCAGCAACAGAACCAACCGTTTCAGAACAAAGAATTCAAGAAGCAATTTCTGCAACAACAGGAGCAATTTGTGATAAAAATAAGAAAGTTGGAACAACGGCAGAAAATTTATTTAATGTAAGACCAAGTGGAGAGTCTCAAGTTTATGTTTGTACAGATAAAACACATTATCGATATTGTTATTTTGGGACAGATAGTTCTTATCCAAAAAATAAGTGGAGTGCAATATTATCAACAACAGGAACTGGGCATACTATATTAATTAATGCTTGTAATCAATTAAATTAATATTTAAAAAAATAAGGTGTAAAATATGAAATCAAATCTAAAATTTATTTTAGGACTAACAATAGCTTTAATGCTATTAGTAAATATAGGGACTGTTTCTGCTGATCCGGTGGATGCGGCTAAAGCCAAAGTAGAACAAAGTCTTCTTGAAAAAGGTGCAGGACTGCTAGTAAGTACTTTTGATAAACTGTTAGCTGGAGGCCCAGTGCTTTATGGAGTAATAGGTGGAGCATATTCAGCATATACCACTTATCAAAATTTAAATGAAAAAATGAATATGGAATTACAAGTTGATAGAGTAAATATTTCTAGTGATAAAGAAAAAGATTATTTCTATGAAGAGTCTTATGATGAATTAGTAATAAATCCAAAAACTTCAATAGTCTTAACTGATCAAAACGTATTAGATGTGGATTTCATAGTAACAAAGAAAATTGAAACATATATAGATAATAAAAGTCCAACAATAAGAGTTGCAGAAAAAACAGAAAAGATTTCAGTAATCGATTCTAACAATACAAAGACAGATGGACAAAAAAGACCAATATTATTTGAAGATGGAAATCAAACTATAAAAGATGCTTATGAATATAGAACTTTATTAATAAGATATGTCCAAGCAAGATTTGATAGACAACCAGTAAAGATATCAATTGGGACAAGTGAAATTTTAGGAAAAAGTTGGTATCAGATATTTACCTCTGGAATAAATAATGCAAAAACAATTTTAGAAAAAAAAATTACAAATTTTGATGACGTTTATGGAAATAGAATGCCAAATCCATCTGAAGAAAAAATACAAAAGTTCCATTTATTATTCAACTCAAGAGTTGATGAAAATATTGACATAATTCCACCAGAACAATTAGATTGTACAAGTGAAGATGGTAAACCAATCGGAACAACAGGAACTGAAGTTTTACCAAGAATTATTTTTGATTGGCAATTTAAAGCAGACAATGCAGTAACAACAATAACTAGTGAAAAAGTAAATAATAAAGAATGGTGTGATGTTTCAAAAAACGGAATCTATTGTGATGCAACTCAATTTACAATCGAAGCACTACAAAAGATAAACACTATTAACGAATATGTAAAAGCAAATAGCTCAGGATTTACTTGCCCAGTTAATTCTTCAGATCAATCATTAATTAGTGATGTAAATAATGTAGGAATAACTTATTTAAATGCAAATTTCGCAAATGGCGGAATACAAAGTCAAAGAACAAAAATAAATGTGAGTTATAAAATTAGAGGAAATTATCGATTAGCAACACCTCCAGTAAATACCTCAATTAGATTATTTGATATTAATTATACAGTAGTTAAAAAAGCAGAAAATTCATTCAATTGGGTAGTTCTTGCATCAGGAGTAGAAAGTGTAGATTCTGATTATCTAAATAGTGGAATAATAAATGTAGATGATAAACAAATAACTTTGTCTGCAGCACCTGGTCCAACAGATACAGTAAAAGTAATTATTACTTTAACAAATTTTGATGCAAGTATAGCAAATAATGAAACCGGAAATAATTTAATAGATAATACTCTAGAAATGCAAACAAACACTGAAGGAACAACAGCATGTAATATTCCAAAGACTTCAGAAAATCTAATTAAATATGATCCAAATTTCAAAAATGAATTATATACTTTCAAAGCATACTTAATGAAAGATGGATATAGTGCAGATTTCAAAAAAGATTTTGATGACTATTATAGATTTACATTCAATTCTCAAACACCTGGATGGTATGGAAATGGATTAATAACAAGTACAGACAGTTATGCTCCATTATACAAATACTTCGTAGACGCAGAAAAATTTGCGTTTAAACCAACATATGCAGATAGTGTTGCTCAAACAGGTTTACCAGGACCAGGAAGATATAGTATTAAATTATTAATAACTTATGACGATCAATGGGAATTATTCAATGATGCTGGAGATATGACCGGAAAGATAGAAATAATAATTGATAAAGAACAAGAGCCAGAACTTGATTCTTCAGTTTACTATATGCCACTTAATGGAATGGTTGGTAGTGTAGATAAGACAAGAAACGGTTATGGTGTAGATTATTTACAAGATAAAGTCCCAATATTCTTAGATTCTGAAAATAACGGACAAGGCACAATGTATACTGAAGGATATATTTCTTCAAACACCATTTCAACAATTAAAACAACAGAAGTTAAAGATTTCACAATTATGAATAATGGAAATGAAAGAGGAAAATTATTATCAATTAATAGATCTCAAAATAATGTGTTAAATGTAAGATATATTCCTTCAAGACCAACACCAGTTGTTCTTAAAGTTACAAACAAAGCAGTAAATACAGATGCATATGTCTTCTATAAATTATCAATAGGCATGCCACAAGGAGAAGGTGGAGAAGTTGCAAATCCTGGACAATCATTAGCATACTGGACTGGTTTTTCCCAATGTAATGATTTTACAGGAATACCATTACTTGAAAGCTTCTTAGCAACCCATGATCTTGTTTCAACAAAATCAGAATTGGCGCCAGTAACACAAAGCCAGAGCTTTAGTTACGGTGTAGAATGGAATAAAGATATAATTACAAGAACCGGAAATGTTTGGATGTATGGAATATTCTACACTCCATCAAATTTCAGAACAGGACACAGTACAAGTTACTTATATATTGATTCAGCAAACGATAGTGCAGGATTATATACTTCTGATAGTAAAATTGCACAAGATCAAGTAGAATTAACAAACGTTTATGGAACTGCAAGTGACGTCAGATCAATGAAGCACATATTTGATTTAGTTGCTGCAAAAAAAGCATGTATCAACTATGATGGTTCAACATTAGATGTAGTTTATAATCCAAAAACAATCTCAGAACCATTAACTGATCTAATAGACACTAAACTTGAAACAAACAATAATGTTACAACCTCCGAATTTAGTTGTATAAGAAACTAAATTCTTGTCTCTTATTTTTTAATTTAATTTTCTTTGAAAGTGACATAATTTACAATCTAAATCAATTTCTAAGATTATATTCTTGTATTTAAGGCAATCTTTATAAATATAACTATAATATATATTATATAATTTAATATAGTGAATGATTAATTATGATAGCTAAAAAGATAATCACGGTGTTTACAATTCTATTTTTAATAATATTTATAACAAATGTGTTTGCTGCATATCAAACAAAACCCAATTTAGAGAGCAGCACAAAAACATTTGCAAGAGATAAAGGAATAAACTATATTGAAATAAGTCCATTTACAGGTAATGATTTAAAAGACACTACAGTTTATGCAAAAAAAGATGGTGGTTGTGAAGTAACTGTTGCTTTAAATAAAAATTATTCTAATTTAGTAGTGTCTGCTGAGGGAAATATAAAGTTTATGCCTCATATTTTAGTTTCTGTTCCTTTGAAAGATAAGACCGTATATTTTTCAGATTTAGATTATTTTGTAAATAAAGAAAAAACAAACAGAGCTAGATCTGAAACAAGGGCAAATCAAAGATTTTTATATAAACCAGAAGATTTTTATTCTGAAGAAATTACTTTTGATGTTTCAGATAGTGTGTGTAATAAAAATAAAACTACAATGGACATAGTAGTATTTATTCCAACAAAACCTTATAATGCATTTGATAATCAAGATAACGTTTATGTTAGGAATTATAGTCCAATAGGAAATGGATTGGGAGATTATTTAACAGAATATGATTTAGTGCACGATAAAAGCGACATATTAACTTTAATTAATCTTGCAATAAGTCAGAAAAAAACGAATTTGTATAATTTAGATTTTGCTTTTGAAGTAGATGTAAATAAATCAAAATTAACAGAAGTTACAACACCGCAATCTAATAAAAACATAACGCAAACTGGAAATGATTACCTTCCTGCAGGAACAATAACGCCAAGAGTTGATAGAAGATTTCCGCCAACTTATGCAAGTAATTATACTAATTCAGATATTATAAGATATAAGCACGTAATATTAAATACTGAAATTATTATAAAAAATAAAAATGCAGCAACCACTGTAGAAAACGTAGACCCATTAAAAGTAGATGTATTTCCTAATGAAGTTGCGGTAGCAGATGCAACAGATGTTGCAATAGATTCACTAACACCTGTAAAAGATATCGCTTGTGAATTAGAAGTAAATTTAGTAAATCTTTTATCTGATTATTCGGTAATTTCTCCAACAGAAATGTATTTTTTAGTTTCTTTAGCTCCAAATTTAAGATCAACATATCCTGGATTAATGAACAATCTAGTCAAAAATAGTATAAAGCCAAGTGGTAAAATATTAGCACTTACATCTAAAGATTATGATAAAATATATACTACACAAAATAATAGTAGAATTATAACCGGATATAATTTAAAAATTCCAAGAAGTTCATCTAATTTATGTAATCCACAAACTATAGATGTTTATGCATTTATGCCAATAGAAAGAAGTAGTCACGAACTTGTGATATACAGTACTGAAACAAAAGTTTTTGGATATCATAGATATTCTAGTGGTTCAAAAATCTTAGAAGAATTAAAAGAAACAGAATTAAATACAAATTCTCCATTCTTATATTCTTTAAATTCAAAACCAACAACTAGTTCACAAGATTATTATAATTATAATTTAGATTTTTTATATGATATTAGAACACGAGAAGTAACAGTAACATCAAATATCCAAACAATAAATGGAGGCATTTGTCCAGGTAGCTGTGGAGAAGGATATTTTTCATCAAAATATTATCCTAGAAATATGAATGTTGGTAATTTAATTTATAATGGAGTAGGCGCAATTTGTTATAGTTGTTCTCCTGGAGACGCCGCAGCAACAAGATGTGATCCAAGAACTGGAAATGCCGTTGGCACATTAGATTTATCTACAGCAGCAGGGCAAATAATAAAGCAAGAATTATGTCCAGATATAGATATAAATGTAGAGTTACCACCTATTGATATTAAAGATTTGCCTATAGAACCAGTTACAATTACCCCTATAGAACCTAAATTACAAGAAATTGGACAACTATATGAGGTAGGAACAGGGATGTTTGATTGTGACACTTTAGAGACTGCAACATTACAAGAAAGATTAAGTTTAAGTTATAATAATGATAATGCAAATTATTATTCTAGTAATAACACCACTAAATATTCTACATTAACTTATTCTAATTCTGTTGTCGATATAAATATTTTAAAATTATTTTTAAGTTCAAAATATAATTTTAAACAAATAAGTAATTATGCTACTGCTTGTTTTATAGAAACAATTGATTTGCCAGAACTACAAAATCCTAAAAATTATATTTTAGCAGGGAGTGGAACAATTGTAAATGGCGATGTAATTTCAAAATTAACGGTATTAGCAGATGGTAAGAAAATTGAAGTTTGTATTAATAGACCAATAGATTTACTTAATGATACAGAAAGAATAATTGAAAATAAACCATTTTTAGAAAATAATCTTGTTAAAACCTTTTCAATAAAACAAAAAAGATGGTACTGGTTTGATAAAAAAGTAAAAGATATAACATTTACTCTTAATGCAGATCTTAAGGCTTTTGGTTGTAGTAAAAAATTAATTTCAAGTGAAAATCATAGTTCATTGTCTAAATTTATTACTTCATCAACAGGAGACACAGGTAATTGTTATAATCCACAAGGAACAGATAATACAGGATTAACTGGCAAAATAAATCAAGAGAAATATGGATTTAATAAATTGTTATTTATTTATGATGCAGACGGAATAAAGCACAATTCTTGTGACTACGGAGAAAAATATTGTGATCAGGATCAATTAAAAGTTGCATTATTAGAGAAAGTAAAATTAATTGAAGAACAAAAAATAATTACTTTAGATGGCGTAATGTTTAGTAAATCCGAAGAAAATAAAATTAATGAAAATTCAGATATTTATTTAACGGATATAAGAAATGATATTCAAGTAGCAAATTTAATTACTTCTGATTTTAGTTACTCTGAAGATCCAGATGTATATTTAGAAACTTTAATTACTACATTAAACAAGGTTCCAGAAGAATTAAGAAAATATATAATACTGGATTTAACATTTACAAATAAAAATGATTCAATTATTGGAACAAAAATAGAATTAAACGAAATATCTGAAAGAATAAACAAAATAAGTGGAAATAATAATTATAAGTACTTGACTTATTTAACCACTGAATCAAATGCAAAAAGAGATATGACAAGTCCAATGCAAGATATTTACACCTATCAAATAACTGTTGATTCTTTTTTGAAAAATCAAGCCTCTTTTAAAACATATTTAAACAATACTTCAACTGATTTAGATTTTAAAAGAAAGAATATTGTATTTCTAAAGCAGGTAATAGAAAATATGAAAATATACTATGGTGATTCAATATCTCCAATATTAGTTAATACTAAAACTTACGGGTCTTTAACTAACGGATTAACAAAAGATATATTTACTTCTATTCAGTTTTTAAACGAATCAAATAAACCAATTGCGTTATTGAATACTTCAGAAGTACAAGAAATAAGTGGACCAGGATTATATTTATTTGAATTAAAATTAGAAGGAACTAATATTAAATATAGTGTGAAAAATACCTCAGAAGATACAAAAAGATTTTTAGATTATTATAATATGGATAGTAATCCAGATTATAAAAAGAATTTATTGTTTACAAATCCAATAAATGCAATATATACTAACTACTACGGCGTGCCATTTAAATTTAATGATTCAGCAATGGGGGCAATTTCTGGTAATGCATATGCTCCTACAACCTATGAAGATTGGGCCGCAGTACAAGATGGATATGTTTTATCATTTAAATCTACAGGAACACAAATAGAAAAGATTTCTTATAAAAATATAAGACCAATACAAATAATCTCTGCTGGAAATTATAATTATAAATATTTAAAACCAAACGGTAGTTATAATGAGCCAGTAATAAACAAAACGGCAGGTAAAGAAACTGTATTTGTTTATTTGAATTTTAGAGGAAATAATCCTCAATTGGTATTAACCTCAAGAGACGAATTACAATTAAATATGTCATTAACCCCAGAAATAAATGCAAATATTAAATCATACAATATACCTAATAATTTAGAAACAGAAAATCAAGAACTTATTGATTTCGAAGATTTATTTTCAGGAATAGAAACTGTAAATGTAGGATATATGTTAGGTTTAATAAAATATAATCAAGTTTGTTTTAATACTACAAATGATTCATTAAATATTTGGTTAAATCCAGAGAAAATAAAAAAATTAAATCTCCAAGCACCAACTTTTAGAGCAAACACCTCTAATAATTATTTGAATTTAGAAATTATTAACCCAAACAACAATTCTGAATCAAGAATTTATTGGAATAACGATAATCAAGATACTTGGTATTGGTGTAGTGCATATGAAAATAATATTTGTAGAATACATATGGGAGATATTAATTCCGCAGAAAACAAAAAATTATTTGCAAAAGTGTGTCTATTAAATTCAGATCCAGAAAAATGTAGTAATGTATCTGAATATAATTTTAGTAATATTAATTAAGATAATTAAATTTTAATTGAAAATGAATAAGATAAATTAGAGGAAATGGGAAATAAATATGAAAAATAAATCAATTATATTATTTGCAATATTTTTGTTAATTATTAATGGAATATATGCTTTGCCTGGGGCATATAATTCTGATTTAGGCGGTAACTTGATGGGTTATATACCAGATCAAGGTGTTTCAAATAATTCTATATACGATTTAAGAGAAATTGCACCACAGGATGATTGGTATAACCGAAATATTGCAGTAAAAGGTTTCGGTCCACCAAGAATTGTTGTTTGTAATAATGTGACACAATATTGTAAAGAGGTAGAAGGAGATGTTCAAACCCCAATTGATATAAAAATACCACAAATTAGAACTCTTCCAGTGGATTATTTTTCTCAAAGCTGTATTGATCAAGGTTTTATTAGAGTAACTGGATTTCCATTTACATATAAATGTTCAGAAGATAAAACTGGATTTTATGTTTGTTATAAGAGAAGTTCAGGAATCTATATTGAACCAAACCTACATCCATTTTCAAGTTTAGGTAGCTCAACTAGAAATAAATTAAAAGACACAATTTGTGCTCTTGATCAAGTGCCTAATACAACTGATCAAGAAAATGTAGAGCTCCCACAAGAAACAGATAGTTCTGGTCAATCAAGTGCTACGCAATCAATTGATGATGCAGATATGTACCCAAGTTTAATTGAAAAGATAAAATATCTAGGATTCAATTCCGAAGGAGAGGGCGCATTCGGATATATGCCTACACCAAGAACAAAATTACCGGTTCCTTATTTTATAATCAATTATGAAACAGAAGAAAAATATCAAACAAATGATACCAATTTAACAGTTTATTTAGATTCACAAAATTTTAATTTAAATAAAGAAATATATGCAATTGTTGCAACCCAAGAAAGATATGGAGACGTAGTCACCGAAATAAATAATTTTATAAAAACCCAAAATTCAGAATATAGAAATTATCAACAATATTTAGCAGTGTCATCACAAAATAGATATGTTGTAGATTGTTATTGTAAACAAAAAAATGATCAAAATGCAAAGTATAAATTTACAACTGGTCGGAGTTTAACTCCCGTAGTTGGAGAGGTAGATTCTGTTGAAAATAAAGTTTTATTTAATAACATTTGTAGAGAGGTGTGCGTTACAGGAAAAACCGCCGCAGATAATATTGAAGATTTTACTCCTACAATTTCAGAAATATATGAATATGATGCTGATAATTATGATTTAGAAATAGATTTACCATATAAAATTATTAACAATTATAAATTAACCAAAACACAAATAATAGATAAGGTTAAGTTTTTACCAAATGGAAACACCTTCCAATTTACTATAGAAAGAAGTAATCCAAATAAAAAATTTATTATCGTATTTTTACAAAAAGATAATAAAAGATTAAACACATCTTATTCAAATTTCTATGTTTTAAATAATGACGAAATAATGAAATATTCTCAATGTGAAGCAAACAGAAATGTACTTTCATTTTTCTGTAATAAATATATGAATTCTGATTGTAAGGTTATTAAAAGTTGTTATAATGAATCTGATTTAAATTTCAATGCAATTGATGTTTCTGGATTGGTGTATTCAAGTGTTAATTCAAACGCAATAGAGGAAATTCCATCTGAACCAATAGTTAGTGAAAATCCTCCAGAAATTACTTCTTCAGACTTAATAACACAACCAACATATTTTTCTACAAAGAACCGCACAGGAGACTCTTGTTCTAATGCAGGATTAACTACAGAAAATGGGCAAAATTGGGGCTGTGTCTGTTCAATTAGTAGTAGCGGAGTAAAGAAAGTAATTGCTGCAAAATGTACTTCTAATTACGGTCTTGTATTATATGGAATTACCCAAAAAAGAGAGGTCACTTCTGCAACTGCTCAAGAGTGTTATTCTGATACAAATATTCTGCATTGTAGATAGTTTATTTCTTTTTTTTAAATAAAGCGGGAGTGTAGAAATATTAACTCCTTAACGCGATACCAATATATTTAAATACTTTCTTTCTTAAATATAAATATATTTTAGATATATTTTAGGATGTGAATAGAAAAATGTCATTTGCTTTAAATTACCAAGCTTTTTTAGATAAAATAAACAATAGAGTTCCAATTAAATGGTTAACGAGGCCAATTGACAAGATTCATCCGTTAGCGTCTTTGATATTATTTGTATTAATTATCGCAGTAATACTATTACTTATTTTTAAACCATTTGGGGCAGTAGGAGAAAAAGAAGAATATATTACTTTTACAATTGGACTAGCAGATAGTAATGGGCAATTACTAAAAAATTTTGAATTCCAATTAAATGATTCTTTAAATGGAATAACTCAGAACTATAGAACCGATAGTAAAGGACAAACAACAGTAGAGCTAAATAAATTTGGAGATTATTCTATAATTGTAGATAAAAAAGGATATAAGTATAAAGATGAAATAATTGATTTAAGTAAAACAAAGCAGAATTTTATTGTTGAACTATTTGTTCTTGCTTCAATACAAGAAAAGTCATTAAGATTTGTTGGAACTAATGGCCAAGCAATTTTAGAAAGTTTAAATGTAACAATTACTTGTCAAGATGGCTCATCAATAGACCCATCAACATCAACAGTAACAACGGGCACAAGTATATTTAATGTTCCAGTATCTTGTACGAAATTAGTAGCTACTGCAATTGGAACGAATTATTCTGGACAAAATATTGTAATTAATCAAGAAACAGGAATTGTAACAGTTCCTCCTAAAGTAATAAACACAAGTTTTGGGCAAGCAACAGTAAAAGTAAAAAGCGGAACTAATTTCTTAGATGGAATTACTTTAAGAGTTTATAAGGAAGGAGATTCAATTAACCCAGTAACTTCTGGTCAATCACAGTTTGGTTCTAGGAGATTTCCAAATTTAGAAGTCGGAAACTATATTGTTGTTGCAACAGATGATTCTTTAAGATACCAAACAGCAGAGACCGAATTTATAATTACAAAGAATATAGAAACGCAAGTAAGTTTAGAACTTAATGCAATAAACACACCAGTCGTTCCAGGAGATACTGTAACAACAATAACCACAAAAGATATTAGAGTAATAGTTAAAGATGAAGACACTAGTCTTGAAATTGACGGTGTAATTCCAACAAGTATTTTGTTAATTACTGACGTTAATGGGACTAAACAAACTGTAGATACTAAGCAATACACAACTGCAGGAGTAACATTTAGAATAGACACAAGTAAAGCATATTCTTTAACTATAAGATCACAAGGTTACAT
This sequence comes from archaeon, assembly GCA_041657425.1. Taxonomy (GTDB): domain Archaea; phylum Iainarchaeota; class Iainarchaeia; order Iainarchaeales; family CSSED10-239; genus JAKQTP01. Next base: position 49,443 of record JBBABY010000004.1, on the reverse strand, counting down.
TCCAGAGAATAGAGATATAACTCCAAATGTAGCAGATTATATGATATTTCTAGAAAAAGAAACAGTAAGTAATATTTCTGATATTAATGTTTCTGTTGTTGATGAAGATAATCTTCCAGTAATTGGAGGAACCTTATTAATTTATGATGGCAATTCTAATTATCAAGATACTAGATTTACATCTGTCGTTACAGATAATAATGGAACTGCAACTTTTGATAACATCCCAAAAGGATATTATTTTATTAAATTAAGAAAAGTAAATGTTATTAATCAATCAGGTAAATTTACACATAATCCTCCAATTGACACAAATATGGTAATGACAATAAATATTGGAGAAGGAACTATTAGTTTTAATATTAAAAACATTAATCAGGAAACAATTGATTTTGCAAACGTCAAAATATATGATGTTATAGGTAATGAAATTGGTGTTGATCAAGCACTACAGAATGGTACATATACCAGAAAAATAAAAGCAGACAAGGTAATTTATGTAAAGATATCAAAAGAAGGATATTTAGATTATTATACAGAATTATTGCCAATCATTACAAATGAAACAATAACAAAAGAAATTAGATTAAACAGAGTTGGAACAATAACTACTCCAACAGTCGAACTTGTAGGGTTGTATAATCAACAAGATATAAATGCAAGTTTTTTAGCTCAAAATTCAAGATATTATTTTAAATTTAAATTAATAAATCCAAGTGCAGGAAATATTGGAATTAGATTTGTGGTAGGAGAACAAGATACTGCAGAAGAAGATATTGTTTACATTAAACCAATAACCAATTCTAAAGCAAATATTAGTTATTATAGTAATATAAATCTTACAGCAGTACAACAAGATACTTTTGCAAAAGTAATTGATGCAACTTTTATTAATGCTAGCCAAGGAGTATATGAAATACAAATACCTGTTTCAACAGTACATGCTTTAAGAGGGCAAGCAGTTCCAATCTATTATTCTGTGTTTACTGGTAGTCCAACAAGTATTGATAACCTAGGAAATCAAAGAGTATATTATATTGACGTCTCAGAAATCTGCTCAGAAAACTTTTGTATTTCTGGTCAGTTCGTAGACACCGCAGACGATATTGTTTATGATTTAGAAGCAGGAGTAAATAGTTTAGTTGTAAATAAGAATTATGATTTTAAATATATTTTAACTAATGCCAAATCAAATGTTTATACAAGTAATAGATTAGCAATTACAAATGTAGACACTACTACAGAATTAGAAACACAAGCGATTAATATTTTAAGTTATAATATTTTCGGTGGCGGGTTTTTACAAACAAGTACAAGTGGAAATCAAATAAGAAACAAGATGCCATTTACAAGCGATTATTTGCCCTCCACTCAAATAAATGTTTATGATAAAATAAATATTGACACAACAATTAAACCAGTACTTTTAGGAACAACAAGAATACAGAATAAAATAATTTCAAATCAATCTGTTGTTTATAATGAGTTTATTAATTTTAATGTTGCTCAAGAATATCCTTTTACAATAAGTTATGAACCACAAAATATAGTTCCAGGTAAACCATTTACTTTAACAGTAACTGCTCTTGATAATTCAGTTCTTCCTGTTTCTGGTGCGCTTGTTAATATTTATCAAAAATTAGCAAACAATCAACAAGTTACAGTAACTAGTGGAACATACAGAACAGATGATTATGGAACAGTAGCAATACCAATTCCTGCTCTTAATAATTCCGAGAAGATAATTATTTCTGTAGAGAAAAGTGGATACTATGCTGTACCAGTAGAGATAACAATCAATCAAGACATTCTTTCTTTAAAGCAAGGAACTGCAGTGGTTACAGAAACATCTCCGTTTATAATTAATGTTCGTAAATCAAACCCAGAAGGTTCAGAAAAGACAATAACAATAATAAACAAAACAAATTATTCCTTACAATTAAAACCATTTAGAGACGATAGTTTTAGTTTTAGATATTCTAATTATATTAATGTAAGTCAATTACAACAATATTTGAATTCACAAGTGCCAAGTATAATAATTCCTGCAAATGGAGAAACAGATTTAGATATTAAGCTTTCGGCTTCACAAGATACAACAAACTTAACAGAAACATTAAATATTACTGGTAACATAATTGGTTATGTTACAGTAGATAATTCACAAGCAGAATATGCATTTAATATCCCAATGGCTGTTAAAGTGTCAGTGGGAGAAGGAGTAGAAGAAGACGATTGTTTAGTTGTTAATGGAGTAAGCAATCCTTGGCAAGCAGTTGTTAGTGGAAACGATACCACTTCAGTAAGTTTTGATATAGTTAATAATTGTAAAGTCAAAGGAAATGACGAAGAATCAATAACTCTTAAGACACTAAGAGCAAAAATGGTTAATCAAAAAGATCAATATGGATATTATACATTAAATGTTGATGGAAGAACAATAACTCTTTCAGAAGGCAGTTATACAACTCTTTTAAATGATCTTTCTCCTGGCGTTCATTCAGCAATACTTACTTATTATTCTTTAGATAAGAAAATGGGAGATATTGAAACTAAGATATATATTAATGCTCAAATTGAAACAGACACAGGGCTTAAGTATGTTAATACAACAAAGGACATTGCATTCACCACAGAAATTGCAATAAGAAAAATAGAAGACTGTATTGATTTCTATGATGGAAGTCAAAAGATAAACAATATGTTAGTAATAACAAAAGAAACAATAGAAGGACAGTCAAAAGAAATAGTAATCAAGAATAATTGTTCCACTCTTGGAACCTTTAAGCTTTCCTTCTGTGGAGAAGACAAAGGTTACACCGGTTGTCAAGAGTTAAGATACAGCAATATGGAAGGATATCTTCAAAATCAATTATCTTTTAATCTTGGTACTGATAGTCAAACTGCAGGAATCATTAAACCAGGAAGTCCAGGTGGATATATTATTCCAGTAAGAATCTCTGTTCTTAGCGATAGTGGAAGAGCAATCACAACGATAGAAAAGAGATTAAAAGTAAATGTACACAGTGCAAGTGGGCTTTATATGGAAGACCCATTCATTGAAGTAGAAAAGCAAGATGAAATCTATATCAGTCAGCCAGTAAGACTACTTAACAGTGATATCAATACTACACCTTGGGACTATGCAACACAGAAAGTTGGAGATGAAGGATTTAGTAAATATATGATTTTATTTAATTCCGGCGATAATGGTTATAAAAAAATGAAATTTGAGCAATTTAGTACTTTAGGAAATACAAATTCTACCCCTCCTGCAGGAATTAATTTAATTCGTAATGGTGGAATCTTAGGAGTACTTACTCAAATTGCTACAAGTGCAGGATGGATAGGCCCATTAATTACAGTTTCTGCAGCCGCATTCCCATTTGTTTTAATTGGAGGGTTAGTTGGTGGGGCAGCAGCAATTGCTATACCTACATTTTTTAGTGATTATACGTATAATCCAATATACAATACAGTAAATATTGAACAAGAATATAAGGTTCCAGATTGGGTATTAGATAAAAAAATAATTATAACCAATTCTGAGGATAGTCAATTAGAATATTTAAATATATTTGATATTACTGGTGCTAGATATATGACTTATTTGCAAGCATACGGTGTTGGTAGTGGAAAACTTGCAAAAGATAAAACTCTATCGATGGTAATTCCATTATGTAATGGTAGTGAAAATAAAACTCAATTAAATAGGTATAATTATATAATTAATTCTAAAAATTGTGATAGTGAATTTAGTTCTATTTCAGAAACTGATCAAAAAGCTACATATGATGTAAAATGTAGTGGTGCGTGGCCAAGAAAAGGAATTTATTTACAGGCATATGTATATTCATTTTGTAAATATGACACAACAATCTGGCCAGAACAAGCTGGAATTAAACCTTTAGTGTTTAATATCTCAGATGTAAATTTAATTACAAGATTAGAAGCTGGAGATATAATTTATAAAAATATAACTTTCTATCCAACTTTAGATGATCAAAATGCCGGACAAGATTCTGCATTTGTAGGTTCTGATCCAATTGGATATTCAGATTTTAGATTTGCAATAATGTCTAAACAGTATCCTGAAAAACCACAAGTTGATCTAAATATGGTTGATTGTTTTACGGATTCAGGAAAGACTGGGAAAACAGGGGAAGGGGCCTTACCAAAAGTCAAGTTTGATTGGACTTGGAATGAAGAAAATATTAATGACTGTAGTAATGGTGATCAATATTGTGATGCAACTCAGTTGTCTCAAGTAATAATTAATAGAATTGTAAAAGCAGATGAACAAATAAAAGTACAAAGAGATAATGGAAAAATAAGTTGTCCAAAAAGTACAAGTCAAGTAATTGATGAAACTTTAAATGAAAATTATTCTGTTATGTCTTCAACACCAAGTTGGAATATTGAAAGTGTTCCTGTTGGTTATACTGGATTACAAGAAGTAAGATTAGGAACTGAAGGGAAATTAATAAAAGTGAAAGTTGCTGTAGAGAATAGAACAACAACTCTACAGACAGGACTATTAAATATTGATTTTGGAAGTTACACGCCAGTCTCTTATGAAACATTAGATTCAACTGGAGACACAATTTCAACTCCAGTAACTACAAGTACACAAGCAATACCAATTACAATCCCAGCAGATGATACTGCAGATTATATATTTACATATGGAACAGAGAGTTCTCAGATTATTGCAAACAATATTCCATTAACATTAATTTATGCAGGAGCAAATACATATACTGAGGATTTAGGTTATACTAGATTTGTTTCAGATATCAATGCAAGTGTGCATGAAGCATCAAACAATACTTCTTGCCAAGTGCCAGCAACAACTGCTCAGTTCAATGGAGTGGATTACATAGATATGTGGTTTAATAAACCTCAATATCCAAATAACGTTGTTACAGAATGGGATTTAGAAACACAAATAAAACCATTAAAACAAACATTAGAGTTTGATGCATATCTAATCACAGATAATTACAATGCACAATTCTTAAATGATTTTGATAAAGCATATGGTGGAAAAGCATCAAGAGGAAGTACAAGTGGAACTGGATTTTTAAGTTCTCCTGGTTTCTATAATGATGGAATTTATTCTTCTGTGTTAAAAGATAATACTACATTTGCTCTAAAATACTCAACCACACCAAATGGAGTAAATATTTTAGTTCCTGGCCTTTACAAAGTAAGAATTGATTTCATATATAATAACGAAGATTGGAAACTAGTAAATGATGCAGGAGATGTAGATTCAAATGTAACTGTTACATTTACATATATTAAAGGCCCAGATAATGACAGTGTATTTTACAGAATGCCATTTGATGGATTTGTTGGACAGAATAACAATAACTATTCCAGACAAAACTACGGCCTAGCATATATTGGAGACTCTATAGTAATTGATAAAGAAATAAATAGAGAATTAAGAACAGAATACAGTAGTAGTTCAAACCCTAAGAAATATTTAAATGTACAATTCAATAAAGATTTCTTTAAAGCAAATAGTAATGTTGAAACTAGAGGAAATATATTAATTGTTAAAGAAAAACAGGAAGATCAAATTGATATGATCTATTCTCCAAGTGTTGCAACACCTGTATTAATGTCAGTTACAAGAACAAACTTGTTACCATTTACTGCTTATTATCAATTAAAAGACCATTCTGGACAAGCAGTAACTGGAGGAAGCAGTTTAGGGGTTTGGAGTGGGGTAAGTAAAGAAGATCCACAGTATTATGATTTCTCAGGAGATTATGTTTATTCAAGATTTATGAACTTCTATGATAGACAAACAACACCTGATGAAAGAATATTTAATTCATATGCTGTTGATTGGGATACAGTTTCAAAAAGAGGAACAGTGAACTTAAGAACAATATTTTACACGCCATACGATACTGAAAACAGCCCAATAACTTATACACTAACAAGTAAATCAAGAGATTCTGTAGGATTTTACTATAACTCGGAAAAGAAACCAACTTCAGAAATAAAGGTTGGTAACACAGATAATACTATTGACAGTGTAAATACTATATTTGAAAAAGTAAAGACTGACCAAATATGTGTAGTAAATACTGAAAACGGGAAAGTTACAGAGTTTTATTGGAACCCTAAAGTTATATACGAAATAAATGACATATACAATGGAATAGAAATAGACGGAATCTCAGATTAGATTCTTTTCTTTTTTATTTCTTAAAAAGTTGATTTTTGTCTTTTAAGAAAAGTAATATAAATAGATTCAAGTAATATAGTATAGCAGTTTTTATAAATTAATAGGAAAAAACCATGAAAATGTCATTAAAAATAATAATATTTATACTTATAGTAGAATTCATATTATTATTTCTATTCTGGCAATAAAACTAATTCTTTAGGCCGATTAAGAAAAGAACTAATTTTTTAGTTAAATTAAGAAAAGATAAATTTTTAAAGGAATATATCTTATTATTATATATATAAATATATTTTACTTAAAAAAAGAACAATCTATGCAAAATAATTTCAAATATTTATTTGTAGTTTTCTTTCTATTAATAAGTACTGGTCCTATTTTTGCAGAAGACAACCTTGATTGGATTACATTTAATGATCAAAATAAGAATATTACTCCCATAATTTTTGGAAGAATTACAATTGATAACCCTGAGTTTAGTTTCTGTAATGCTCCTTTTTTAGGCAGTGCATTTTCTCCAAATCTTGTTGGCGAAGAAACGTCAATATCTAATAATTTTATATTCTCTAATGGAAACAAAAGTATTAATTTCTTTTTAAGAAATACAGGCAATAAAGATCCACAGATATTAGTTGCAAAAGATTTTATTTGGCCATATACCATGTCTACAATTTTTTGTTATACTAATTCAGTTTCAGAAAATAATTCTGTCTCATTACCATTTGTATTTAAGCAAGTATCATAATTACGTGATAAAAATGATAAGAAAAACAATAACATTTATTTTTTTAATAATGGCAATGACCTTATTATTAAATTCTATGTTTGCGAGTTGTATTATTAGTTTTCCATCTGAATCTCCATTTGCAGGAAAAGTCAATTGTGATTCTTGTGATTCCAGTTCAAATATTTGTATTTGTAATTTTACAAGTAACATTGTTGTAAATAATAATACTGCAATTAATTCTCTTTATGCCGTTCAAAATTGTGACGGCTATACAGTTAAATTTCATACAAACAATAGACAGCTAAGTTTAAACGCGAATTTTGATTTCTCAATGGAAACTTCCAATTTTATTGATTATTTAATTATAAGTAATAGTACAAATATTTTAATAGGTGCGAATGCAAATAATATTAAGCTACCTAATCTTATTTTAGAATCAGGAAAAACGTTAAATATCTTGTCAAATTATTCGTCACCAAGTGATAAATCTTATGCTTTAAAAATAAAGTCTATTTCTGTAGAGAATAATTCTGTCCTAAATATAAAAATGTTAAGTACTAATGGAATATCTAGAGGGCGTAATAATAATTGTGGCGCTTCAAGTTATCCAAATGGTTCCGGAAGTGGGCATGTATCTTTAGATGTTAATTATATTGAGAATTATGGAAATATAAATATTGATTTAAATACTGGCATAGGTGGAGATGGAGAATATAGAGATAAAGCAGATTGTGGTGGTAGTTATGACCAGTCTGGCGGACACGGAGGAAATTCAGGGAACATAGATTTTAATGTAAATTATATCTCTAACTATCAGGATTTGATTATAAATTTAAAAACAGGAAATGGTGGGACCGGAGGATATTCTTCAATAGATGATAGTTCGGATGAGACATTTAATGGAGGTAATGGAGGTAGTGGGGGATATATTAATATAAAAAGTATAAAAGAAATTGGAAATTATAATGTTTTTAAACTTTATTTAGTTGCAGGAGATGGAGGAATGGGCGCAATGCAAAGAGCAGATAAAGGCGAACATTGTCAAGATGGGAAAAATGGGAATGGTGGCAGTGGTGGAAATATAAGTGATGTTAATATTACTAGTCTATTAAATAAATCTAGCACTTCTGAATTTCAATTAAACATAAAGAATGGGGCATTAGCTAAAACATCAACGATTTCTGATGATACTTGTGTTTATTATAATGACGCAACTTTTGGCCAACCAGGGAAATTAGGAAATTTAAATATCAACTATTTAGAAAATAATTCCTCAAATTTTGAATTTACTTCAATATTTAATTTTACAAACGCAGATTATCAATTAGCTCAAAACTCTACAAATAATGGTGGAAATGATGTTTTTGAAAATGCAGGAAATATGAGACCATTAAACAATTTAAATTTAAAACTATCCGGGATAGATATAAATAATTTAAAGAATGGTTCTTTTTTGCCAAAAAATATAACTGCAAATATAGATATATTTGATATAGATTATTTTTATAATACTATAAAGATAAATGGTTGTTATATTAATCCGACATCAGTCAATTATAATGTAAATGGTTTTAAATATATTTTTGCGACAAATAAGGACGCAGTTAGTAGTATGTTGGGTGCTTCAGGAATAGATGTAACATATAAATATTGTCCATATTGTGAAATTATCGATTTAGATAATTCAATTAACAGATATACAGGAGAATATAATTTATATTCAAATAAATCAGGAACAATTGCTCCTGAAGATTTAAAAATATTTTATTCTTATGATACTACGCCTTACCAGAAATATATTACAAAAAGAGCTGATGGACGAACATTGCCGGTGTATATAAATAAAGTTCCAATAATTGGCGAACTTAATGAAGACTTAAATATGTATGTATATAAAATAACAAAAAATGAACTAAAGTATTACGGTGCATCTCCTGATGAAGATTTGCCTACATTAGTTAGTGGTGATTATTTGTATTGCTATGGTCAAGAATATTATTTAGATGGCAAAATTGGAAATGACAGATTTGAATTTCCATTTATCCCATTAAATAGTTTATTTAACCAAGATTAAATTTATGTGAATTAAGATGACAGATAAAAAAGACATAGAAAAGATTTCAAAAGTTTTTGAAAGTAAAACAAATTTAAGTAAATCACAAGTAAAAGAGTTATTAGTCCAAAATGGGTATTCTGAAAGTACAATAACAGAAGTATTAAAGGCATTAGAGGCAAAAAAGAAGATGTCTAATAACACAAATATAACAGATAAAGAAATACAAGCTAATAAACAAAAAATACTTGCAGAGTTATCTAAAACAGTAATTGTAAAGAAAGAAAGTATGTCTCCAAAAAAGCGAACTAATCCATTTATTAAATTCTATTATTTATTAGAAGATAATTATTATTCTTTTTTAGATAAAGTAAATAAAGTTATTCCAATATATAAAATAACTGATCCAATTGACAAAGTATTTCCTAGTTTTATTTTATCAATTATATTATTACTTGGGATATTAGGGGGATTTTATTTCTTATTTACAAGCGGAGTATTAGCTACAAGTTCAGAAAGCAGTTTATCAGTGTATGTTGTAGATGAACAAGATTTTCCATTAGTAGATGTAAATGTTTCTTATATTACAGATAAACTTTCAGAGAATAAATTAACAGACGTTTTTGGAATTTCCGAATTTACCAGTATAAAATCTAAAAAAGTAAATATCGTAGTATCTAAAGAAAACTATAAAGATATAAATAAAGAAATACAATTAAATTCTAAAATACAAGAAGAAAAAGTAATATTAAAAATAGACCCTAGTAAATTTGAATATCCTGAAACTCCAGAGAGAAGAAGAGAAATAATTTTTAAAAGTTTTGATGTTGTTATAATAGATAACTTAAATGTTACATTTAAGTGTACAAACACAGCCGTACTTTCGCAACCAAAAACCACAAATGTAACGACAGGAAGAACTAGTGTAATACAAACAAAAAACTGTGGAAAATTATTAATAACAGTTAATTCTAATAATTATGAATTAGTAACTGAAAGAGAAATACCTGAAAACAATGTTATTGAATTAACTAAAATTAATTCAAATACAGGTGTTTTAGAAGTCGTGATAAAAGATTCTCGTGGGCAAGCAATTCAAAGTGTAAATGTTAAAGCACAAGTAATTGATAATCCTCTAACAGCAATGAACGAATCTGATCAAACAGTAGATACTGGAACAACTGATCTTTATGGTAAATATAAATTTAATTTGTCTGCGGGTAATTACTTGATTTCTGCGGATAAATTAGGATACATATCATTACCAAAACAAGGGCCTTTTGTAGTAGTAAATAATAATATAACCTCTGCAAACATAACTTTATTTACGGCTCAAGATTTAGAAAATATTAATTGTTCTAATTCTGCATTTGCTCAATTTTGTATAAATGGGAGACTAGATTGTAATAGTCCATTACTAGTAGGGCTTACCATTCCTAATCCAAACGGAACAGGTTGTGTTGTGGGAAAAATATCAAATTTAACCATAAAATTAAAAGATCAAAATACAAGTGTATTAGTAAAAGGAGACATTTCAGTATATAGAAGAGATGCAAATGTTAGTTCTTTAGTAAACACAAGAAGTGATGTAAATCAAACAACATTTATATTATTAGCAAATAAAAACTATAGAGTAGTAGTTTCAGGAACTGAAGATTTAGGATATCTCTCTCCAGATTCAATAGATATTAATAATTTAGCGGACATAAATAAATTAATAGAAATACCATTAACTTATTCTTCTGCATTAAATAGTGGAAAGATTTCTGTAAATGTAAAAAAAGATGGATACAACAGAGCAAATGCTTTAGTTTATTTATACTACAAGCAAGGGGATGATTATATATTATATAATCCAGAAAGCCCATCATTAACAAATTTAAATGGAGACGTTAATTTCTTAAATGTTAGAAGCAATAGAAAATATTATGCTTATTCTATTTTAAGATATGAAAACGCAGATGGGGATTCTCTTCCCGAAGTAAAACTAGATAATAATAGTTTATTAGAATTAGATATAGATTTAGAAAATCAATCAAAAATATTAAATATAAAGATAACTCCAAATCAAGATTATAATATAGTGGCATATACTCAAAATGGAGAAGAGATTGATTCTGAAGAATATATAATTACAGGAAATAGTACAGATGTTAATAAAACAATTATTTTTAGTTGTTCCAATAATAGAATCTATCTAAAAATAATAAAAAACGATATTATTTATCAGACAGATTTAATTTCATTAGTTCCTGGTCAAACCACATTTAAAGAAATTACTTTCCCTGCATCAATAGTAAATATTCAAACCAGTACTGAGTTTTTAGGTTTATATGATGAAACAGGGAGTACTAGAATTACAAATATAGGATTCTCTGGGGAGAATGATATAAGAAAAGAATATAAATTAAAATTTAAATCAGTATTTGGTTCAGAATCCCAAAATGTATTAAAAAAATCACAGATTAGGGCTGGTCAATTTTTGACTACAAATGACGATTATATATTTATTTCAAATAACAATTTATTTGTCCCAGAAGATGTAGAAATAAGTTCTGGATGTAAATATAGAGGAGATCTAATTGATTGGAACGCAATTTACTTTAATGCTTATTACCAAAATGATCTTTCAAGAGCTAATTGTCCAACGGACAAATATAAATGGATAGAGTTTGATTTTAGTGGAATTGAAAGTAGTATAATTGAATATTCTGTAAATATAAGATTTAAAAACGAAGTTACAAATCCTAATTATTATAAAATAAATTACAAATCTATAAATGGAAATCTTCAAACATTTGCATTTAATCCGACATTGTCTAATTGGCAAAGTTGGTCAATACAACCAGAAGGATTTTTCTACGCAAATAGCGAATTAAGACCAATTCCATTTAGTTCTATTGATTATTCTTATTCATTAGTATTGGCAGACGTAAATGGGCCATTAACAAAATTTGGATCAGATTATATACTTTATACAAATAGAAATTATAATTATGATTTTAATTTTACATATTTCTCTGATCAAAATAAAACAGGAGATATAATAGACACTCAAGAAAATACAAATGGGAATTATAAATTTAGAAATTTTTCATTTAAAGATACGAATTCAAATTTATTTCAAGTATTAGATAATAACACCACAATTACAATCCCGCAAAAAACAACACGTAGAGCATATTCCTTTATATTTAATACAATTGGAACACCAGTTAATTTCTTTTCATTAACAGGCACACCAAAGATTGTAACTCGTTTATTTAAAAATAATCAAAATACATTAGAAACAATTAATACAAATGTATTATCTTATTCAGATAGTAATTATAATATAGAAATAATTTCCAATAGTAGTGATGGAAATATATATATTGGAGTAAATGATTTGAATATAAGTATAAAAAATGCAGTAGGAGTGCCTCAAAATAATATTCCTGTTAAATATAGAATTGGAACAGAAAATTCTGTGATACAATTAGGGCAAACAAATGAAGCTCAAGGGAATCAGTTAAATACTCAAATATTCATTCCAGATAATTTTTCAGGACAGACAATTACATTTATATTTACAATGACTGGTTTAAATATCCCAAATAATGAATTATCTAAATCACTAACAATTGGGTACGGAATAGATATCTTTGATTTGGAAGGAAAGTTGATTACTAGTAATAATAGATTAATATTTAATAATACAATTTTAGATGTAAATGGAATAGAAAGCACATCTCTTGTAACTAATAATTATATAATTAAAAAAAGAACAAATAGTATTGTAAGTATAGAAGAAATATCGGTAGCTGATAATAATTATCTAGAAACAGAGATAATCAATTCTAATTTAGTTTCAGAGAATAATCTGCCAAAAGGGATTTTAGGAGAAAACACAGAAGTTATTACCAGTGTTTTAATTGATTCAAATGCACCAGCTGGTCCAATTGATTTCCAATATAATAATATTTTTAAAATCCAAAATTCTTTAGATAATACTACAATTACAATTTATAGAGATACAAATTCTCTTGTATTAGTACAAAAAGTAACAATTACAGACCATTCTAAATTTGAAAATACTCCTGAGGGGTATTATTCAGATAGTAATGGTGGCAACAATTTAGAATTAATAACTGATCTTTCCGAAAGTAAAACATTAGACTATAATCTAGATTTATTATTTGAAACTAGAGATGCAAATTATAACTTATTAGATATAACAATAGCTGGAGAAGATATTAATAATATAGTGGAGTTTAACTACACAGAAAATGTAGTTTCAGGTGGCAATAAATTGTCTGGCCTAGTAACTTTTAATTTTAATTTAGCAAATAATTATAGTGGTACAGAGATTATTAGTAAAAATATAACTGTTAATTTAAAGGTGGGTAATTCTATAAGTAATTTTATTTATGCAATTCCATTAAATATAAAGATTTATCCTAGAGATTCAGTATTCTCAATTGGCACAGGCATCTATGGAAATGGTATGGGTGTTAATTGCCATAGTAATATTTGGTGTAATTCTGCAAAAATCTATAATTTAAAGAATAATACTAAAGGATATAAACTTTATTTAGAAGAAATAAATTTACAAGATCCATTTCCAACTAGTTTTTCTGTAAATACTATCCCAGTATTGGTTTCTCCTGATTCTAATCAAGATGTAATAATCTTTATTGATGGAAATTATACAAATTTAATAGATAGTAATCAATCTTCTCTAAATTATAATAAAAATATAATTTTTGATTTAAATATCAATAATAATCTTTTTGAAGTACCTAGAGATTTAACTATTGTTGTGTCTTATATCTCAGAAGATCCAGCAATTACGGTTTCAGAAATTGGAATGACAAATACTTTTTGTTTAGGAGTTGGTGGACAGATAAGTTTGCCAGATTATTATATACTTGGAAAATGTGGATCCAGCACATCATCTGATGTTTGTAAAACAGGAGTTGAGGCCTTACCAAAGATAGTGTATGCTTGGGAAGATTCAGAATTACCATCTGGAAAATCATGGGTAAATTTATGTATTGATAATTCTTTAAATTATAATGCAGATATGATACATTGTGATTCTGTACAAATGTTATATTCTATATTTTCACTAATAAGTAGTAATGATAATTATTCTGATCAAAATAATTATATTTATTTAATGGCAGACGGTGTTTCAGAAGATTTATTAAATGATTTTAGATTAAAATATAATACTTTTCAGAATGCACCATTAATAGACGGTGATTTTAGAACAGCATATCTAGATAATGATTCTGAAAAATCAATAGCTTTATCAAAGGTGGATGCAAGTAACGAAAGTACCATTAGTGTTGGTAAATATCAAATTATTGTAGAGAATTATGACCCAAATGTGCCATCTGATTTTACAATTAAATTAAAATTAATACGGCTGATTCCGGTTAATAACAATAATTTATTTTATTCTATACCAATAGATGGAGATTTCGGAAAACAAGCAAATGGAACAGTTCATAGAATTGGTTATGGGTCTTCTATTGTTGGGGATTATAATTATAATGAATTAATAGATGTTGCATTATTAGGAACATCAACTGTAAAATTATATAAGGCAACAACTAATTGTGAAGAGCGAGATTGTAGTGGAGTTGTAAATATTACTGCATCACACCCAACTAGTTACGACATTGGTTGGCAAGTTTCAGATGTATTAGATTCTGATGGAACGTTATTTGATTTAGAAATAGATAAAATTACAAATAATAAAATAAATTTGCGTTTGAATTTTACACCATCTTTACCAGTAAACATATTTGCAAAAGTTAGTGGAATACAAGACCAAAATTTTAATTATATATTGAAATCTCAGAACACTCAAATATTAAGTTGGCCATCATTTATCAAATGGAAAGATCAAAGTGATTTTAATTATGTAAATACAATTACTGATAATGCAATTTATGGGCCACATAGTATTTATTTAAGACATACAATTACAAAACCACAATTCGTAAGTAAATATGGTAGTAATCTTAATCCGAACTATTTATTAGAATCATTAATTTACTTGCCAGTTAATCCTCAAATTAATTTAGGACTTCTAACCTTGTCGTTAGATGGATTAGATAATAATAGTGGTTCTAGATTATATGATTTAAATAGCACTACAGGGGTTACAAATTTACAAATGCATTCTAGTGTTTCTAAAGTAATATCCTTACAAGACGCATTAGATCAAGTAGAAAATGGGAATGCTTGTTTAAACACCGAGCTATTTGGGGCTTATATTAAATGGGAAGAAGACAAAATAAAGGTTTCTTCAAATGTAAAAAATCAAATAATACAAAGTTATAATGGTAATTAATAAAAAATAAAAAATTGTAAAAAATATGAATTCAATTATTTTAGGTTTTTTTGAAGATATGGGATTTATCTTAAAATTAGCATTTATTATATTCGTAGTTGTATTCGTTAAGCAAAGAATAACAAAGAACTGGTTAGCAATTACGGCAATTGTTATTGCGTGTGTTGTTTTAATTTTCTTTTATTGGCCAATATTTGGATCTATGTATGTATTGTATGTACTAATTTCAATTGGCATTGGAGGAGTACTAGTAGATACATTCTTTGTAACTATGGGCGAAGGCCAACAACAAGGCGGCAGTCCAGAGCAGATGATTGAGCAAGGACGGCCACAACATCGTCAAGCGCCAGGCATTGAAGACATAAGAGAAATGCATGACGACATGGACATGATTAACCAAGCAGGTAGGAGAAGACAATAAAATGGGATTTTTAGATTTTATTCCTTTTTTAAGAGGGGCGTCATTAATTTGGAAAATAATTGTTGTAATACTATTAGTTGTTCTAATTATACCTATTCTTACTTATGCTTTTCCAATACTTAAGTATATTCTTATGATCATTATTGGTTTTGTAATCTTTGGAATGGTTGCAGAAGCTTTTGGAAATACGGTTGTTACTTTTATTATTGTAGGAATATTATTATATTTTTTATTATTTAAATATTTTTATATAAGTACCGCATTGTTTCTATTATATTTCTTTTTAATCTATGGATTTATGTCAGTAATTATCTGGGGGACTGCAAGATTTGGAAAGTAAGTATTTTAAAATCATTTAGATTCATATAATCTATATGGATCTATGGTGTAGCCTGGACAGCATGTAAGCTTGCGGAGCTTGCGACTTGGGTTCAAATCCCAATAGATCCAAATTAAATTTTGATAAAATATGCATTGGAAAAGAACAGCATTTGTATTTTTGATATTAGGATTATTATTTTTTGTAATCTGGAATGAAATTGCTTGTCAAGGAATGTGTGGAGTATATCAGAGACAAATGTCTTTTGTAATTTTCTTAGTAATTCTATTTTTTACTGCGATATTTCTATATTATTCACTTAAACTTTGGTCAGTACATAAAGAGAAATTCACAGAAGATAGTGATAAGAAAAAATAGTATTTCTTGTAAAAACCTGAAAATATGCAGTTTTTAGGGGAAAAACAGAGATATATTTATAAAGAGTTAGTATCAAATTATTATATCTTTTATTATAAATAAGGGGGTAAATAAAAATGAATAAACAAACTTTAATAGAAGAAATAGGAAAAAAATCAGACCTTTCAAAATCAAAGATAGAGGAAACATTAAACCTTACACTTGATTCAATAAAGGCAGTTGTAAAGAAACACAAGAAATTACAATTAGTTGGTTTCGGTACATTCTCTGTAAAGAACAGAGCAGCAAGAAAAGGTATCAATCCACAAACAGGAAAGTCAATCCAAATTAAAGCAAGTAAAAGCGTTGGATACAAAGTAAGTAAAGAATTCAAGAAGTTATTATAAGTAAGTAAATTTTACTTACTTTTGTTTTAACTTTTTTTCTTTTTTTAATTTTCTAATTTTTAATCTCGATTTTTATAGTTTCTGATTTTAGTAAATGATATGTTTATATATATTTTTATAATCAGTTATTTTAATAATTATATACAATTAAAATGGTAATTATAAAATGGCAAAATTAAGAATAAATTCAATAGTAACAAAAAAACCTAAAATAACTGGAGAAGGGATTTCAAGGTTAAGAGAAGAAGCAAAAGTTAGAAAATTACAGAAACTAACTGTTGAAAATCAGAGTATAACAAAAACTATAAACGGATTAAAATTAACTCCAGAAGAGAAACAAGAAACTTCTAATTTTTTGTATCATTATTTTGAAGAATTAAATAGGCTTTACACAGAAGGTACTCGTGTTCCTGAATTAAAAGAATTTTATGATGTGCCCAGAGTTGCAAAATCAAGAGCAATAGCTGAGGCGCTAAGATCTAATTCTTCTGGAAAGGGATTGTCAAAGATTGCTTCAAAATTAGGAATTACTCCAAAAGATATAGTTAGAGCAAAAATATTAATGACTTTTGGGCATCCTACTATTGGAATTTCTATAAAGAAATTACAGAATGCCGGAATATCTTATGGAGAAATGTATAATTATGGTTTAGAAGTTTTAAAAGAACCAGAAATGAAAAAACAGATTGCACTAAAGAGAAATAATCGTGATTATCCAATGGATGTAATGAAAATATATCTAACTGAAATTACTTCTCTGATAGATGCTGAAAGAACATTAAAACAAATTAAAGAAGTAAATATAAAAGAAATTAGTAATCGTGATGCAAAAGAAATTAGAACAAAATTAAATGAATTATTAGAATACATTACAAAAGATAAGGAAGCTATTAGATTGGGCACTGTTTTAACGGATGCAGAAATTAACAAAGTAATTAATAGGGTTTATAATTATTATTCGCCAAAAGATCCTAAAGTATTAATTGCATATAGAGATGCAAATATTCCTGTAGATTTTTTATTAAGAAGTGGGAAATTTAATATTAATGAAATTTTAGAAGTTTATCCTACAGACAAAGTAAAAAAAGGAGTTATTGATTTTAAACAATGGTATAAAGCAAGAAAGCCGATAATGACTATAGAAGAAATTAAAAAATATAATCAAATAACGAATGCTTAGTTTCCCAGAAACTCTTTTTAAATGTTTTTAGTCTTAATATATTTATAATTATAACAAAATGATGAAATATGAACAAGATATGTAAGATAGACGGCTGTGGGAGAATAGTTCTTCCAAAAGAGATAGTCAATGATAGCTACAGCATCAAGTATGACCTTAATTCTGCATTAGTTGTCCTTGAAAGCACAAATTCTTGTTGGCATCATCACTAAAACAACTGTTTCTAAAGATAAGAAGAATAGAATACTAATACCTTCTGACATCAGACGGTCCATTGGTTTTTCAGACTTTGTTAATATAGACGTTTGTGGAGGTAAAATTATCATCTCTAGGGCTTAAGAACACAAGTCTAGAGATCTTTGTGGTCTATGTGGTGCAGTGGTTAGCATATAAGCCTGTGGAGCTTATGACCCGAGTTCAAATCCCGGCATAGACCTTTTTAAATTGTTTCGATATTAAAATAATTAAATAAATGTGAAAAATATGGCAAAACTAATACTAGAACCACCAAGAGGGACAAGAGATTTCCCACCTGCTGAAAAGATTGTAAGGGATAAAGTAATCAGTGATATTAAAGAAATATTTGAAATCTATGGTTATTCTCCTTTAGAAACACCAACCTTTGAAAAGCTAGAGATCTTAGAAGCTAAGTTTGGAGCAGGAGAAAACTCAGATGCAGTTTCTGAAATTTATAGATTTAAAGATCAAGGTAATAGAGACTTAGGTTTAAGATATGAATTTACTTTTGCTCTTGCACGATTTGTTGGACAAAATCCCCAACTTAAAACTCCTTTTAAAAGATATCAAATAGGTCCAGTCTTTAGAGACGGCCCAATCAAAGCAGGGAGATATAGAGAATTCTATCAATGTGATATTGATGTTGTTGGTTCTCAGTTTGGAATAATTGATGCTGAAGTCCTTGCCGTTATTAGAGACGTTTTTAAAAAGTTAAAACTAGAAACAATAATTGAAGTAAATGATAGAAAATTATTAAACGAAATAATTCTTTTCTGCGGAATACAAGAAAAACAAGCAACAGATGTTATTGTTGCAATTGATAAACTTAAAAAGATTGGAATTTCAGGAGTAAAGAAAGAATTAACAGAAAGAGGAATATCAGAAACAGACATAAATAAGCTTTTAGATCTTTTAACAAAGGTAGAAAAAGGAAGTAACAAAGAAAAACTTTCTCAATTAGAAAAGTTACTTGGAGAAACAGAAGGAGTAAAGGAATTAAAAGAGCTTTTCAAAAACTTAGAAACATTCAAAGTTGAAATTGATTTCAATCCAACTCTTGCAAGAGGACTTGGTTATTACACAGGGCCAATCTATGAAGTTTTCTTAACAGATGAAAAGATAATGAGTGGTTCTTTAGCAGGCGGAGGAAGATGGGACAAGATGATTGGTAAATACATAGGTAATGAGAATCAAAATATTCCAGCCGTTGGCCTTGCCTTTGGAATAGAACCAATCATGGAAATAATAAAAGCAAGAGATGGTCTAAAGAGACAAACAGTTGCTAATCTTTTAATCATCCCAATTGGAAAAGCAACAGAAGAAGCAATTAAAGTAACACAAGAACTTAGAAGCAAAGGAATAAAAGTAATTGTTGATCTTGCCGGCAAAGGAGTTTCAAAGAACATAGAGTATGCAGATAAATTAGGCATCCCATTTGTAGGATTTCTTGGAGAAGACGAAATCAAGCAAAAGAAAATTAAGATAAGAGACATGACTTCTGGAAAAGAAGAACTAACAGATATTGATAAAGTTAAGTTGTAGCCAAATAAAATTCTTTTTCTGTAAATGTGGTCACCTAATGCGTGGACCCTAATTTTTAAATATGTGCCCCCTAAACTATCTATTTTTAAATATGTGCCCCCTAAATTATATATGAGCTATATTGAAGAGAAAAAGATAAATGGCAAAACCTATTTATATCTTTCAAATACAGTCAGAGTCTCTAAAAACAAGTATAAAAAAATAAGACAATACATAGGTAATAAATTATCAGATATTTCAGAAATCGAATATAAATTAAATAAGAAGATTCCAGTTAGGCCGATACTAAAAGTTAAACCAACAAAATTACTAGAATTAATAAAAAATAATTATCTAAATAAATCCAATAGTAAGATTGTTGCAAATATTTTAAAGACAGAGAAATATAGATTGTATAAATTTATTTATAATACTAATAATATAGAAGGAAATCCATTATCTTTTGAAGACACAAAAGGGATTTTAGAGAAATTAAAGAAAACAGATAAGAAAAGAAAAAGAGACGAACAAGAAGTCGTTAATATGAAATATTGTTTAGATTATATAATTCAAACAAAAGATGAAATCACTCTAGAGTTTATTCTTAATTTACATAAGATGGAAATGGATAATGTACATAAAGAAGCAGGACAACTAAGAAATAAACAAAACATAGTAAACAACTATTTGCCGCCAAAACCAGAAGAAGTTCCTAAAAAGATGCAAGAACTTGTGGAATGGTATGATAAAGCGAAGTTAAAATTACATCCTTTTGAACTAGCTGGTCTTATGCATTATAAATTTGTTAAAATTCACCCATTTATGGATGGTAATGGGAGAATGTCAAGATTATTAATGAATTTTATTTTAATAAAGAATAATTATCCATTATTAAATATAAATACTACAGATAAAATAAAATATTATTTCGTGTTAATGGAACAGAAAGAAAAGGTTGGTCAAAGAAAGTTTTTAAATTACCTTTTAGAAACATATGTTGATGAGTACTATGACTAAATAGAACAATTTTAAAATAAATTCTTTCTATATTATATATAATATTTAAGAGAAAGAATTAATTATGATTACAACAATTGAATTAAAACAGAAATATTTAGATTTCTTCAAAAGTAAAGACCATAAGATTATTGAACAAGCTTCATTAATACCAGAAAATGATAATACAGTTCTTTTCACAACAGCAGGAATGCATCCGCTTGTTCCTTTCCTTTTAGGTCAAGTACACCCACAAGGCAAAAGACTAGCAGATTATCAAATGTGTATAAGAACAACAGATATTGATGAAGTAGGTGACGCCACACATTTTTCAATGTTTGAAATGCTTGGTAATTGGTCACTAGGGGATTACTTCAAGAAAGAATCAATTGCTTATTCTTATGAGTTTTTAACAAGTAAGCAGTGGTTAGCTTTAGACAAGAATAGAATTGCAGTAACTGTTTTCTCTGGTAACAAAGATATACCAAAAGATCAAGAAGCAATCAATTGTTGGTTAGAACAAGGTTTGCCAATTGAAAGAATTGCAGCAATTGAAGATAATTGGTGGGGGCCAGCAGGAACAAGTGGACCTTGTGGACCAGATACAGAAATATTTTATTGGAAAGACAATTCTAGACCTGCTCCAAAAGTGTTTGATCCAGAAGATGAGACCTGGGTAGAAATCTGGAACAATGTTTTAATGGAATATAATAAAACAAAAGAAGGAAAGTTTGAACCATTAAAGCAAAGAAACATTGATACAGGATTAGGCACAGAAAGAGTAACAATGATTCTAAATGGTTTAGATGATGCTTTCAAAGTTGGAAAAATAAAAAGTATTTATGATTTTGTTTCAACTCTTGGAACAGATAAAACAAACTCAAAAGCAATTAAGATTATTACAGATCACTTAAGAGTATCAACATTTGTTCTTGCTGACCCAAGAGCAGTTATTCCAAGTAACACTGATCAAGGATATATCTTAAGAAGATTTATAAGAAGAGCAATAAGATATGGTAAGCAAATTGGAATACAAGATAATTTTTGTTCAAAAGTTGCAAGTAAAATAATAGAATTATACAAAGACGAATATCCGCAATTAGAAACAAGAAAACAATTTATTGTTGCAGAATTAGAAAAAGAAGAAAATAAGTTTTCAACAGCATTAATTAATGGTTTAAAAGAATTTAATAAACTTTCAGAGAAACAAAAAATCATTTCAGGAAAAGAAGCATTCCTTCTTTATCAGTCCTATGGTTTTCCAATAGAAATGATACAAGAACTTGCAAATGAAAAGCAGATTACTGTAGACCTTGATGGTTTTAAAGAAGAAGAAAAGAAACACCAAGAGCTTTCAAGAGTTGGTGCAGAACAAAAGTTTAAAGGCGGTCTAGCAGAACATACAGACATTACAATGAAGTATCACACTGCAACCCACATCTTAAATCAAGCTTTAAGAAATCTAATCTCTAAAGACATAAGACAGAAAGGAAGCAACATAACTTCTGAAAGACTAAGATTTGATTTTAATTTTGATAGAAAACTAACTGATGAAGAAGTAAGGGCTGTAGAATCAGAAATAAACAAAGTAATCTTACAGTCCCTTCCAGTAATCAAAGAATCAATGTCTTTTGAGAAGGCAAAGGAAAGTGGAGCACAAGCAGAATTTGGAACCAAGTATCCAGAAACAGTCTTTGTTTATTCCATTGGAACTTACAGTAAAGAAATTTGTATGGGACCACACGTAAACAACACAAGTGAACTTGGCCACTTCAAGATTGCAAAAGAAGAAAGTGTAGCTGCAGGAATAAGACGAATAAAAGCTGTTCTTGAATAATAATTATATTATATTAAAACGCAACTATTTATATACTTTTTGCATATTAATACAATTATGGAGTTAAATATTCTTCAATTGAATGTGTTTCTAGAGATTTGTAAAGAGAATATTTATCAGAAGGAACTAGCAATTAAGCTTGACAAAAGTAAAAGCCAGATAAGTAGAGCAATAGCAGTTCTTTCTTCTGTAGGGTTAATTGAATATTCAAAAAGGAAATTAGAGTTATCTAAAAATCCATTTTCTACAGAACTCAAAGAGCTTCTTTTCAAGTACCCAAATCTTATGGAAATTTTAAAAGATTCAGGAATACCAATTCTTCAGTCTTTCTTAACAGAAAAAACCGTTAAAGAGATTTCACAAGAAACAAAATTAAAAGAAATTACTATTTACAAGTTTATAGAAAAAACAAAAAATCTTTCAATACTAATTAAACAAAAGAATAAATATATCTTTAATGAAAAGTTGTGGCATTCTCTTAAGGAGTTTATAATAGATTACAATTATTATAATAATAATACGGACAATAGAATTCCAAAAGGATCAATTATTTATTATAAGAATAAGAAAGAGATTATATTTTCAACACAAGAAGAATTATCCAATTTCATCAAAACTGGATTTTCTGTTTTTAAAGATTATGGCATTAATATTCTAAATACTACAAATTATTATTCCCTTTCAAATAAAAAACTAACCTTGATAGATATATTAGAACACACAATGACAATTGTAGAAAAAACAAAAGATTATAGACAATTGCTATATTTGGTTCTATTTTTTCAAAAATACAGAAAATCTATCCGATACTTTAATAAACCTCAATTGTTATTAAATATAATTAGTGTATTGGATGGAAAGACAATAGACGGATATCCAACACTAAAAGAAATAAAAGAAAAGGTGAAGTTATATAATATAAAAATTTGATGAAGATGGAATTTAAAATAAATTATTTTAATCAAATTCTCAATAAGTTCGATCAATTAGATAAAATATCAAACCAAAAAGTAAATATTTATCTTATTGGAGGAGCAGTATTGTTAGAACAAGGATTAAAACAAGGAACAAAGGATATAGATTTAATTTTAACAAATGACGAAGATTATAACTATTTCTGTAATTTATTAAAAAAAGATAATTCCCATCAATTAGAACTTCCAGAAAAAGAATATTTAAAATTAAAAATCTCTGAGATAATTATTCAAGATGATTTTAGATTTGATGTATTTAATAAAGTGGTATGTGATAAACTATACTTAAGTAAAGAAATGATAAAAAGAGCAAGATTAATTAAAGAATATAAACACTTGAATTTATATGCTTGTTCAAATGAAGATATTCTTATATTCAAATCAATTACTGAAAGACCTGGAGATATAGATGATTGTTTAGAATTAGTAAAGAAAGGGTTAAATTGGAATGTAATTTTAGAAGAAATACAAAATCAAGTAAAAGAATCAAAACAACAAGTTTGGATAACTTGGTTTGAAGAAAGATTAAATCTTTTAGAAGACAAAGGTGTGTCAGTTTCAATTATTCAAGAGATAAGGGAATTAAGCGAAGGATACTATAAATTACTAGAAGAGGAAAAAAATGAATAAACGCCATTTCTACATTATTCTTTTTTTTATAATTCTTCTATTATCTATTTTTTTATTTTTAATTTATCTTGAGGTAAATGATTATCAAAAGAGTTTAGAAAAGAAAAGCACATTAAATCTTGGACAAACTGGTGAAACCGATTCACCTCAAATATATTTTTGTCCAGAAGATAATTGCCAAGAAGTAATTCTTTCGTTAATTCAAGATGCAAACAAAACAATTGATTGTGCAGTTTATGATATAAGTTCAAAAGAAGTTTCTGAGGTATTCATAAACAAAAAAGAGCAAGGGCTAGAAATAAGAATAGTAACAGACAAAGGTAGAAGTCAAACAAAGACTACAATGGTTGGCAATCTCAAGTCCGCAGAAATAAATGTTTTAATTTCTCCAACAATTGAAAGTTATATGCATAATAAGTTTTGTGTGTTTGATGGAAACAAAGTATTAATTGGTTCGACTAATTTTACTTCAAATAGTTTTTCTGAAAGTTACAATAACATTTTAGTTTTTGAAAACCAAAGGCTTGCAGAGACATTAACAAAAAAAATTGATTCTTTTTATTTTGGGAATTTTTCAAAAGATTCAACAGTTCTTGGAGAAACAATTAGTCCAACAACTGAAATATCCTTTTGCCCAAATAGCAATTGTAAACAGAAAGTGCTTGATGAGATTTCGTCTGCAAAAGAAACAATTGAGTGTATGCAATATAGTTTTACTTTAGATGATATTGGGGATGAAATGTTAAATGCAAAAGAAAGAGGAGTAGATGTAAAAGTAATTTTTGAAACTCAGCAACTTTCCGAATACTCAGAATATGAAAAATTGAAACAATTAGGTGTTTCTGTTGTAGAAGATAATGATCCTTATCTTATGCACAACAAATATTGTGTTTTTGATGGGGGTACAATAATCACAGGATCAATGAATTATTCTGCAAACGGAACAAACAATAATGATGAGACATTATTAGTAATTAAAGATGAAAACTTGTCCAAACAATACAAAGAAAACTTTCAGAAGTACTGGGTAATGTGGAATAATCAAGGAAACTAGAAAAGTATTCTTTATAAATATTATCTATGATATATTATATATTATGGGGCTGTAGTGTAGCTTGGTTATCATAAGAGCTTTGGGAGCTTTTGACCCCAGTTCAAATCTGGGCAGCCTCATTTTTTTAAAAGCGGTGATTCTTATTCGAAAAACACCAACAAAACCAAAAATAAAAACTAATTCTGAACAGTTAGAAATTTGGGATAAAATACAAGCAGAGCAATTAAAAGAAACAGTAAAAAAGAATAAGTTAAGACTGGCTCTACAAGAAAAAAACAAACAAGCAGAAGATAATCTTTCTAATTATTTAGAAAATATTTACACTAGAATTAATGATTTAGAAAAAAGTAAACCTCGTAATTTTGATTATAGAAATGAGTATTTAAATAGAAAATCCCAGAAAATTCAATTAGAAATCGATTGTTTATCAATGGGTTTAAAATTATTAAAGAAAATAAAAGAATCTAATTTAAATATTTCTTTATGTTCTCAAGAGATTTCTAATTCACTCATTTTATTTTTCAAAAACAAGGGACTTAATAAAAATCGAATAGGGTATCTAAATAAGATAGTTGAAGTTGCAACTGATTTTAGAAAAGAGAATATTCAGTTATTTGAAAATATCAAATTAATAATTAAATTAACAAATAATATAATACTATTAAGAAAGGCATTAGCAGGAAATATAAAAACAAAGAAATTAGTGCCTGCATTTGATGCAAAAGTTATAGAAGCAATAGAGAACCCTGTCCCTTTCTAAAACCAATTTGTTTTTTAATATTTGTCTTATAGATATATTAATAGATTAAATATAAATGTGAAAACATATGCCATCAACTGAAGACTTAAAGATTGAAGATTTTAATGAGTGGTTTAACGATATCGTGGCTAAAGCAGAATTGGCTGATATGCGTTATAACATTAAAGGAATGGTGGTTTATAGATACTGGACAACTTATACATTAAACAAAATGTTTAGATTATTTGAAGATGCTTTAGATAATACAAACCATCAACAAGTAATTATGCCAATGTTGATACCAGAAGAGAATTTTTTCAAAGAAGCAGAGCACGTAGAAGGTTTCACTCCAGAAGTATTTTGGGTAACAGAACACGGAGATGAAAAGTTTGATCAAAAATATGCTTTAAGACCAACAAGTGAAACAGCATTTTATTACATGTTTTCATATTGGTTAGAAAGTTACAGAGATTTACCAATCAAAACATACCAAAGAGCAAACATCTTTAGATACGATACAAAACAAACAAAACCTTTCTTTAGAGGAAGAGAATTTTATTGGTTTGAAACACACAATATTTTTGAAACTGCAGAAGATGCTTATAATCAAGTACTCCAAGATATGGAAATAACAGAAGAAATATTACATTTAGAATTAGGAATTCCATTTATGTTTTTTAAAAGACCGCAATGGGATAAATTTGCAGGAGCAGAAGATACATTTGCAGCAGATACTTTAATGCCAAATGGTAAAGCAAGTCAACTTGCAACAACGCACCTTTTAGGGCAGAAATTTACAAAAGCATTTAATGTAAAGTTTAGAGATAAGGATGAAGAAACAAAAATACCATATGGAACTTGTTATGGTCCAGGGTTAACAAGAATTTATGGAAACTTAATAGGAATACATGGAGACAAAAATGGTTTAAGACTTCCAATGGAACTTGCACCAATACAAATAATCATTTGTCCATTATATTTCTCTGGTCAAGACACTGATCAATTAGAAAAAATCTGTTTAGACTTTGCTGTTGATCTTGATAAGTTAGGATATAGAGTAAAGATAGACGACAATAAAGAAAAGAAACCAAAGGAGAGATTTTCATTCTATGAAATGAAAGGAGTTCCATTAAGAATAGAGATTGGCCCAAGAGATGTTGAAAACGGACAAGTTACTTTATTTAGAAGAGATTTAAATATTAAAGAAAATGTATTTTTTGCTGATCTTTTTGAAACCGTTGGAAAGATTGCAGAAGAATTTACAGATAATTTAAGAGAACAAGCAGACAAAGAGTTTGAAAATAAACTTGGTAATGCTGAAAACAAAGAAGAAATAAAAAGATTAATAGATGAAGGGAAGTTTGTAAGAATTCCATTTTGTTCAATTGACCCAGACGGTAAAGCTTGTTTTGAAGAGCTTAAAGCATTTACAGATGGTGCAGAAATTAAAGGAATAAGAATGGATATTAAAGAAGTTCCAGAGAACCACGAGCAATGTCCAATCTGTGGCAACAAAGCAAAAGAGTTTGTTTATATTGCAAAGGGTTATTAAAATTGGTGAATATTTAAGTGAACTTTGATGTTGTTTCAGAATATTTTGAAAAACTAAATAAAACATCTAGTCGCTTAGAGATGACTGAAATCTTAAAGCAACTCTTTCAAGAGACTACAAAAGAAGACATTCAAAATCTAATTTATTTCTGTCAAGGAACATTAGGCCCAAAGTTTAAAACAAAAGAAATGAATATTGGGCAATCAATATTAATCTCATTGTTATCAGAATACCTTTCAATCCCTGAAGAAGAAATTAAAAAAGAGTTTTATTCTTTAGGGGATATTGGTCTTGTTATTGAAAAGCACAATAGCAAAAGAACACAATCTACTCTTTTTACAAAATCAATAACTTTCAAAGAAGTGTTTTTAACATTTCAAAAGATTTCAGAAACCACAGGAACTGGTTCAACAGAAAAGAAACAACAACTATTCAAATACATTCTTTTTAATTCAAATCCAACATCTGCAAAATACATAGTAAGGTTTCCAATTTCGTTTAGACTTGGTTTTGCAGACTCTACAATCATTGATGCTCTTGCAGGGCAAACAACAAAAACCCCAGAAGAACAAAAATCCGCAAAAGAAATAATCACAGACAGATACCAAATAATTTCTGATCTTGGAATTATTGCAAAGTTAATAAAAGAAAAAGGAATAGAAGAAGTAGAGAAAATAAAGATTACTCCCTTTACTCCAATCAAGTCTCAACTTTGTGAAAGAGCAGAGAGTTTAAAAGATATTCAAGAAAGACTAAAAGTATTTGCTGTGGACACAAAGATTGATGGTTTTCGTCAACAGATTCACAAGCTTGGAGCAGACGTAAAAATCTTCTCTCGTCAAGAAGAAGATATCACAAAGATGTTTCCTGACATCGTCGAGGCCGTAAAGAAAATCAATCACGACTTCATAATCGATTGTGAATCAATTGCATATGATACAGAAAACCAAAAATATCATACCTTTCAAATAACAATAACAAGAAAAAGAAAATACGATATTGGCGAGAAGTCAAAGGAACTTCCTCTTCATCTAAAAGTTTTTGATTGCCTTTACTTAGATGGTAAAGATGTTAGTTATCTTCCTTTCAGTGAAAGAAGAAAGTTAGTAGAAAAATATTTTACACACTCTCCACTTGTAACTCCAACAAAAATCTTAATTACAAATAGTCTTGAAGAACTAGAAGATTTCTTCAATAAAGCACTAGAGAAAGGCTTTGAAGGGATAATTGCGAAAGACTTAGAATCAAGTTATAAAGCAGGTTCTCGTGGTTATGCTTGGATAAAGTTCAAGAAGTCTTACAAAGGAAATGAAACACTTGACACTATTGATGCAGTAATCGTTGGAGCGTTCTCTGGCCAAGGAAAAAGAACAGAAAAAGGTATTGGCGCTCTTTTAGTTGCTCTCTATGATAAGGAAGAAGACAGATATTTCACTCTTGCTAAGATTGGCACAGGATTAACTGATGTCACTCTAGTGGAACTTTCAGAGAAATTAGAAGCTTCAAGATTATCCCACAAGCCAAACAACCTTGTAAGTAATATTGAGCCAGATTTTTACACCAAGCCAGAGATAGTAATAGAAATCAACTATGATGAAATAACAAAAAGTCCAATCCACACCGCAAGTTTTGATCCAGACACCAATCAAGGTTTAGCTTTAAGATTTCCTCGTTTGGTAACAATCAGAACAGACAAAAGTCCAGAAAACACAACAACTCAACAAGAATTAGAAAAACTATTTGTAATGCAAAATAAATAAAAAAAGAAAAAGCAATAGCCCATAGTTTTGGGACTGCACAAGAAAAATCCGTAGATTTTTCTGTGCCCAGAAAAACCGTGTTTTTCTTGGGAAACCACTTTTCTAAAGGGGCTCTAGTATTGCTTAATTGCACTCCACATGATTTCATCTCTTGGGTTAACTACTAATCCAGAAGGAGTAATCTCACAAGGGTGTACTGCTGGAGAATGCTTAGTTCCTCTAAGTTTTCTAACAAATATTGATCTGTGTGGAGGAATAAAATACATTGCAAATACTCCATCAACAACAAATTCTTCAACACCAAAAGCAGAAAAGTCTCTTGGTCCACCATTAGTTTCTGCAGTCATCATTGTTGTACAGTTAAGATCTTTTAAATAATCTCCAAATCTAAATAATAAGTTTCTTAATTTTCCAGCATCACTTATCCAACCACCAAAAGCAGTAGTGGAATCAATTGTAAGTCTAGTTGCTCCAATATCTTTAACCATAGAAGAAACAATATCTAGTTCTTTATCAATTTGTGCTTCAACGTCTTTTCTTGGATCAATATGCATTCTATAAATTTTCATTAAGTTCTTTTGTTCTAATGCTTTAATGTCCCATCCAAAGTTTTCCATATTCCAAACAATGTTTTTAAGATTGTCTTCAACAGTAACATAAAGGCCAGGATCTCCATATTTTCTTGCACCTTCATAAACAAAAGTAGTTGCAAAGATAGTTTTTCCAGAACCACAACCACCAGAAGTTAAGATAGTTGCCCCTTCAGGAATTCCTCCCTGTATTAATTCATCAAAACCAGTTACACCAGTTGGTACTCGCTTCATTTTTTGTAATCACATTTTTATTTTAATTTATCTGTCTATTATATTTTCATTCATTATATTTATATATGTATTGGTAATATTATTTATTAAATAAATTATATAAATACATATTGGTGTAAGATTATGTTTAAAAATAAAAAGAACAAAGGGCAAGTTTCAATAGAGATATTAATTATACTTTCAGTATTAATAATTGGAACAATAATTTTTGGTACTTATTATGTTAGTCATTTAAATTCAAATATAACAAATTCAAAAAATACAACAGATGCTAAAGATAATTTAGTAGATTGTTTTGTAGACCCAACAAGTAGTGGCTGTTCCCCAAATTCTGGCACAACTCCTCCAACACCCACAGTAGTTGCAACTCCTGTTGCTTATCCTTTGCCTCAGAATGTTACTTCAGAAACTCAAATCACATTAACCTCTGCAACTTCTGGTGCTACAATTTATTACACAACAAATGGAATAGATCCGGTACCATTGAATAGTAATACTTTTGTTTATAATGGTTCAATAAATATAGCTTCTTACCCAACAATAAAAGCAATAGCAATAAAGACAGGAATGACCAATAGTTCTGTAGCAACTTTTATTTATACACCAGAAGCACCAGAGATTGTTGCAACTCCAACTGCAATTCCAGTATCCGGCACACATCTTTTTGCTCAATCAGTAACTTTAAATACAGTAACAACTGGTGCAACAATCAGATATACTCTTGATGGAACAGAACCGATTGAAACTAGTACTCAATATACCACTCCAATACAAATAAATTCAACAAAAACCTTAAAAGCAAAAGCATTCTTGGCAGGATGGACTGCAAGTACTACTGCAACTTTTAATTATATAATTATTGCGTGCCAAAGTGGAGGTTTAGGCACAGCAGCAAGTCCATTTGTAATTTGTACTCCAAAAGAGCTTTTTAATATAAGAGATGCTCCTAGTTTATATTATCTTTTAGGGCAAGATATAGATTTAGATGTAACTCTTTATAATTCGGGGCTTGGCTGGGAACCAATAGGTGTAGATAATCATCCATTTACAGGATCTTTTGATGGTAATGGCCATACAATAAGTAATTTATATATTAATAGACCAATTGCAAATTATGTTGGATTATTTGGATATATAGATGATGGGGCTATTATAAGTAATGTAAAATTAGAAAATGTAAATATTATTGGAAACGATAGTGTAGGAAGTTTAATTGGTAGGAATAATAATGGAATAATTTCTTCAAGTTATTCGACAGGAGAGGTTAATGGAAAAAATTATGTAGGTGGTTTAATTGGGAATTTAATTGAAGGGTCCATTTCTTTAAGTAATTTTAATGGAAATGTTTTCGGGGACTTAGAGGTTGGTGGTTTAGTTGGTATTAATTATGGAACAATTTCTAAGAGTAATTCTATAGGAAATGTTTCTGGAAATCAAATAAATGCTCAGTATTTTTCAGGAGAGGATATGGGTGGTTTAGTTGGTGTAAATGTAGGACTAATTAGCAATAGTTATTCTAAAACTGAAGTTATTGGTTCCACTTATGTCGGGGGATTAGTAGGTTTTAATCATTGTGCGGCAACCATAGACAGTAGTTATTCTACTGGAAATGTTTCTGGTCGTTTTGAAGTGGGTGGTTTAGTTGGTATATATGTTGATGCTTCTTTTGGTTGTTTAGTAAAAGAAATAAAGAATAGTTATTCGACAGGAAATGTGACACGTCAATTAGCATCAATAAGTAATGAACATTTTGGAGGATTTATTGGACAAAGTTCAATAGATGCAGAGATTAATAACTGTTATTCAACAGGAAAAGTAATTTATGAAAGTGATTCTGGAAAACCAATTAATAGAGGATTTTCAGGAACTACAGTTATTTCTTCTGGAATGAATTTTTGGAATATTGACACTTCTTTACAATCAACAAGCCCAAGTGTAGCAACAGGACTCTCAAATGAAGCTATGCAAAATATAGATTCCTTTCAGAATTTAGGATGGAATTTTACAACTATTTGGGCAATCAATCCAAGTATAAATAACGGTTATCCTTATTTAAAGCAAATACCACCACAACCAACAGTGTCTGTCACTTCTAATCCTTTACCAGGAACTTATAATGTATCATCTTTAAGTATAACTTTATCTTCTTCAGAGGATGGAGTAATTTATTATACTATAAATGGTAGTAATCCTGTTTGTGATTCGGGAACATCCTATTCCTCTCCAATAGCAATAAGTATAGGAACAACAATAATAAAAGCAATAGGATGTAAAGAAGGATTTGATAGTAGAATATTAACTTTCGAATATATACTTCCACCACCAATAATTATTTTAACAGCTACTGACTTAAATAATGTAAGAAATGATTTAAATAAATCTTATATACTTGGTGCAGATATAGATTTAGGTGTAAGTCCATATAACATTGGAAATGGATGGTTACCAATAGGTGCCTTTGGAAATTCATTTAATGGAACTTTTGATGGAAATGGTCACACAATAAAAAATTTATATATTAATAGAACTCCAAGTTATGTTGGATTATTTGGAATAATTGGCACTAATTCAAAAATAAAAAATTTGACTTTAGAAGACATTAATGCTACAGGCAGTTCTTATGTAGGTGGTTTAGTAGGTTATAATTATGGTGGCACAATCTCAGATATTAATTCTACAGGTGTTGTTTTTGTAACAGGGGTTAGGGGAGGAGGTTTAGTTGGAGAAAGTGAGTTTGGAAATATTTCTAATTGTATTTTTGATGGCAATGTTTCTGGTAATATTAATAGTGATAATGTAGGTGGTTTAATAGGGCGTGGCTCTGGTGTAAAAATTTCTAAAAGTCATTCTACTGGAAATGTTAGTTCAATAGCACAAGGCGTAGGTGGTTTAATTGGTTATTCTGAAGGTGGCCTTATTTCTTTAAGTTATTCTGAGTGTATGGTTTCTGGATCTAGCAATGTAGGGGGATTTATTGGAGAGTATGATTTTTCTACAGCGACTGATGGTATTTATTCTTGTTATTCTACAGGGGATGTTATTGGGAATAGTTTTGTTGGTGGGTTTGTGGGAAGTAATCGTTTAGCAACTATAGGAAACTGTTATTCTCTTGGAGATGTTACTCGTAAAAGTGGAAGTGAAATTACTCTTGGAGGTTTTATTGGTTATGGTTATCCTGATTTAAGTCAATCAACGAATTATAATAGTTATTCAATTGGTAGAGTAATTTATAATGGCGGCAATAGTCCAGTTGATAAAGGATTTTCAGGAACATCAGTTTCTGGTTCCAGAAATGTTTGGGATAGAACTGCATCTTTACAAACAAGTAGTCCAAGTGGAGCGGCAGGAGTAACTACAGAAGCATTAAAAAATTCATCACAATTTCCATCTAATAGTGGGTGGAATTTTACAACTATTTGGGCATTTAATCCAAGTATAAATAACGGTTATCCATATTTACAGCAAATACCACCTCAGTAAACAAATATAATAATTGATAATTAATGTTAAATAAAAATAGAAAAGGGCAAGGCTCTTTAGAAATATTAATCATTATGGGTATGTTAGTTGTAGGTGTAATTATTTTTGGAATGTTTTATACTAATCATTTAAACAATAATATTAAAGATTCAGGAAATACAAATGGCGGAATGGATAAATTAGTTGATGATTTCGTAAGTTCAATTGATGGCAATACAACTAATGAAGTAGTTAGCCCACCAACACCAACATCAATATTTAATATTAATCTTATATCTCCAGTTAATGAAGGAAATTATACTCCTAGTAATCAAATTAATTTTAATATAACTTATGATAATAATGTTGGGCCAGTAACTTGTGTTTGGGATTCAAATGAAAGTGGAACAATCACTCCTACTTTAGGAGATACTTGTAATTTTAGTAGAAATTTGACTGTTGGCAGCCATATTATTACAGTAAATGCAACTGATACAAATAGTACCTTAACAAAACATGTAAGTTTTGTAATTTCAAATTCGCCATTTAGTATTAAAATAAATAATCCAACAACTAACGCACAATTTACTCCGATAGAAAATATTATATTTAATGCATCATCAATTCCTGCATCTTATAATCCAGAAACAGATTATAATTGTTCTTGGTCTTCAAGTATAGGTGGGGCAATTACTCCTATAGGAACACCTACTTGTTATTTTATAAAACCTCTTCCAAGATGTGGTGCTCAAACAATAACAGTAAATTCTACAAGATTAGCAACTGGTCAAACAGATACTAATACAAAAAATATAACTATTAAATCAAATATGAATGCAACTCTTTTAGCTCCTGTTGAAAAATCAAAATTTGAATATACTCAACCGGTACCATTAAAATCCACTTTCGATTTAAATTACGGAATTACCACTTGTGCATGGTATTATAATAACGAAAAAACATTAATAAAAGATTTTTCTGTAAATCCTTGTGATACTTCAATAGATACCTTACCAGAAGGAAGACTGGAAATATTTGCAATAATTACAGATAGTTGTGGAAGTGTAGTTACTACAGAAAAAAGAACTATAACAATAAATAATGCTAACGATTTTACAGTAAAAATTTATAATCCTGTAGAGCAAGAACCAATCACATCAAAAACTTTAAATTTAATTGCAATATATGATCATCACGATAAATCAGTAACTTGTAATTGGACAATTCGTGAAAAACCAGTAAAATCAACTTCTTGTGATTTAACTATAAATACTGCAGATTATTTCAGTGAAAAAGGGAATTACACAATTACAGTAACTGCAATGGATAAAATACATATAGCTGAAGATATGGTAAAAGTTGTGTATATTGGATAGTTAAACTATAATAAATAAAACAGAATAGATTATGGACCAATTAATAAACATCATAGACCAACCAAATTGGAAAATTATTCTTTATGATTTGGTAAAATCTAATGAATTAAACATCTGGAGTATTGATTTATTTAAACTAATTGAGTTATATCTAGAGAAAATAAAAGCATTAAAGGAAGAAAACCTAATAGTTCCTGCTAACGCATTATTAGCAGCAGCAATTCTTCTTAAATTAAAAGCATATTCTTTAAAACTTACAAATACAGAAGAAAATGAAGAGGAATTAAAGTTATTAACAGAAGACAACTACATTTTAAGTAACTCAGTAGATTTAAACACACCTATGAGATTAAAAGAAGGGCAAGTAAGTTTAGATGAATTAATTGACGTTATTGATATTATGATGAGTGCTCCAATCAAGAAGAATATAGAAAAAAGAATAAAGGAAAAAAAAGAATTAGAATTTATTTTACCAAAGAAAACTGTTGATTTCACAGAAAGAAGTGAAAATTTATTAGCAGAAATAATTGCAAATACAGATTCTTACAATATGGTTCTTTTCTCTAAGTTTACAAAAAACACAAAAGATCCATACTTAGTTGTAGAAAACTATTTTATTCCCATGTTATTCCTTGTTCAAGACAAGAAGATAGATGCTTGGCAAGAAGAGTTCTTTTCTGAGATATTTATTAAAGTTTTATAGAAACTAATGTCTTGATTAACTATGCGTTTTCAAAAGCTAATTAAAACAAAAAAGAGCGCTATAAATCAACAATTAATGTTAGATAAATTAAAACAACGTCAAGAATTAAGTAAGGAGAGAGTAGAAGAAACTCCAAAAGGAGATTATCTAGTATATAGAAAACCAATTAAGAAACAACTAACAGAAACTGAAGAATTTTTTAATTGGTTAGTAGATACAGAAGACACTTTATTTTTAAAAAAGAAATTATCACAGTTTATCAAAGAAAATCCAAATGCAACTTCTAAAAAGATTAATGAATTTGAGGCAGAACTTAAAGTACATTATAACCATTATAAAAAGAGTGGTCAAAGAAGGTCAAAAATAATAGAGGCTAAATCCCATTTTGAAAATTCTTTTATTAAAAATCCAAGTAATTCATTTTATTCGAAAAATAAAAGCAATTTCGGGAAATCAAAAATTAGTCTTTCTTCTGATTATATAACATTATTTAAAGAATATTTTTACAAATATTCGTTTAATCCAGAAGAACCAGTTTTAACATTATGTAATGAAACTAACATTAAATATTTAATCTCTACAATTCAAGGAAGAGCCGGTAATATAAAAACATTTAAAGAACAATTAGATATCACAATTTCTTTTCTAAAAAAAATGAATGAATTAAAGACTTCTGAATTCAATCGTTGGTTTTTAGAATATATAGATTTTTTTATTACAGATCTAAGATTAAATCCAAAGAATATAAATATGCAACAGATAAATTAGCAAACATTCTGTTAGAAGCAATTAATAAAGATAATAAGCGTATAGCCTTAGAATCGAAATTAAAAAATCCGTCTGAAATATATGATTCTTCTAGTGAGGATTCTTTTATCAAGCACAATCAATATTTTATAATAAATGCCTTACAAGAAGCATTACAGTCAATTAAATCCCGCAAGCGTGTTGATAAGAGTTCAATAGGTTATAAGAAAAAATTATTATTTTTAAGTTTGTTTATGGCGGAAAAGATGTTTCCATACGAAAGAACTAAAGAAACCCTTAATGTAGAAGAAAATAAACTAATTTCTGATAAAGTCAAATCCGTAAATAAAAACACAATATATCAAATAACTAAACTAATAGTGTATCATAAGCCAATCCTCGAGCAAATAGATTTAATTATGGATGGTGCAAAGAGTATTCCAGTAACTAAACCACATATACTTGCTGCCTATTTGCGAACAGTAGACCCCCTTCTAGAATCTGCAAAGAACCAGAGATTAAAATATTTTAAAGAATATATTGATTTCTCAGTTAAATATCTTCTAATTGCAGATAAATATATTGATGATAAATCTGAAATTAATATCTTTACAAATCAATTAAATAAATATTTATTAGAAAATCAAGCAGACTTGTATCCAAGAGTTTTGGAATTATTTATGGGTAAATTTGTTGCAATAAAAAGAAATTTTCCAAATGTAGGAAATGAAAAAATAATTGATTCTATTATGGATTGCGGGAATAGTAGGCGTAAAGTTCCCGCGATAAACACAAAATACACACTAAAAATGTTGCCTTGTTTTACAGATGTGCAATTAAGTAAAATGTTATCTACAAAAGAGAGATTTCGATATTCTGATTTCAAAATATGTGTTATTGATTCTGATTTTTTTTATAACAGTAGTACCAATTATTTAAAAGAATGGATAAATTATATATTTCCACACATTCCAGAAATTATGGAAAGACTTGCTCTTGGCTCAATAGCCAATAAACGCAGGGAAAAAAGAATTATAGAACGATCTCAAATAAAAGAATTATCGAGTGAAGAGACATTTGCAATTTATTATGAAATTCGATTGGAAGAATCAGAAATTATAGATTTAATTTTAGAAGCATCAAATAATCATTATTTGAAAGATAATACACTTGCAGGACTTAAAGATAAATTAGTTCCTCATATAAACGAAATGATTAAAGACTATAGAAATGCAAGAGAAAAATGGGGCCCAGATTGGCATTCTCATTATAGGGCACTTGTTCCAACAAGCAAAATCAAATAAAGAAAGTATTTTAAAAGCAATTTATAGTTATTATTAATGAAGTGTGAGATATAATGGACAAACCAAAATCTAAAAATATTGAAGACATTAAGTGTGCAATTGAAGCAATACTATTTATGAGCCCAAGAAGCATTCCAATTAAGAAACTAGAAAAGAGTTTCCCAGAAGCAGATAAAGAAACTATAAAGATAATCATAGCAGATTTATTAGAAGAATATGAAAAAAGAAATACTTCAATAAAAATTATAGTTGATGAAGATTCCGCAGAAATGTTATTAAAACCAGAATTTGCAAAGTATAGTCTGTTTGCAGTTGGTAAGCAATTAACGAAGTCAGAACTTAACACTTTAGCATTAATTGCTCTAAACAGTCCGGTTGAGCAATATAAAATAACTAAAAGAAGGCCAATTGATCATCTTCCAACTTTAAAAGAACTTGGGTTAATACAAGTTTATAAGAAGGGCAGAAAAAATATTTTAGAAACTACAAAGAAATTTGATGTGTTATATAATAAAAAAATAAAGCCAAGCTTTGAACAAAAGAAAATAAATTAAATGGGTAAAAAAATGAATAAAAAAATAATATTTGTATTTATATTTTTAATATTAATGTCAACAAGCATTTTTGCATACTTGCCAAAGGCGCAAATGAAGATATTTGCAGTTAATTCAACAAATACAGGAATGGATGCAAATTTGGTTATTGAGATTAAACCAGGAACTGGAAAAGTATTTTCAAATGTAAATGCTCAAGTTGGTTCAACAACCCAAGAATCAGAACGAAATGCAGTTAATGCTGCGGAAAGAATAAATCCTGAAGCTAAAGATAAATATGATTATTTTTTTGAAATACAATCTGTTGCAAGTAGTATTGATGGCCCATCTGCAGGTGCTGCAATGGCTTTATTGATTACTTCAATGTTAAATGATAAAGATCTATCAGGAAAAGTAAGCATTACTGGAACAATTACCGAAGATGGTTATGTTGGAGATGTTGGTGGAATTGCTGCAAAAGCAAAAAAAGCAAATGATGTGGGAATTAAATTATTTATGATACCTGCAGGAAGCAGAAGACAAGCAATAACTAATGATTCTGGAAATTCACAATTGGTTGATCTCCCAGAGTATGCTTATACTACTTGGGGATTAAAAGTAGTGGAAGTAGAAACTATTGAAGATATAAAAAAATACGCAGTAATGGATATAGCAAATATTGATATTAATAATACTGCTGCAATAGAAAAAGATGAATATATTCCAGAAACAATTGAATATTCTGTTGCTTTAACTCCAATGAGAGGAATTGTAGATAAATATTTAATTGATGCAAATAATATTCTTTCAAGAACAGAAGATAGTATAAATAATAGTAAAATAAAAGATAGTTCAATTGTCCAAAGTCTATTATCTTTAGTGGATTATTCAAAAGAAGCAATAACTCAAGCAAAAAAATATTCTGCAAATAATTATATGTACACCGCAGCTAATGAAGCATTTTTAGCAAAGACATATCTTATAACAATTGATGAAATAGTTAATAATCCCTCAATAATGTCAGAGGATTCTACTATCTATAACCTGAGAATACAAGAAGTAGAAAATAAAATTACTTTAACAGAAAATAGATCAAAGTTCTGTTCTTTAGATAGACTTGAATGGTGTATAAGTGCAAAACAAAGGATTGTTTGGGCAAAGAATAAAATTAAAAATATAAAAGCTAGTCCTTCAGCTACGTCAGCACCAGTAGATAAAATAATGGATTACAGTTATGCACTTGCATGGATAGAAATTGCTAATGATTTCTTAGATGCTGGAATGAATAATAATAGTCCTAATTTTGTAGAAAGTAGCGAGTTTAAGGATTTGGCTCAAAAATATATTGTGGATATAGAAAACGAGATAGTTCTTTTAGATGCGGCCGCTGCAAAAGATGAAGATATTTTAAGAAGATTAAATGCTGCAAAAACAAATTATGAAATGGGTTGGTATGTTACTGCTCTTTATGATGCAGCTTCAGCTAAAGGGATATTGCTTTCAAGAAAAGAAGTAGATAAAGAATCATTTGATGAAAATGTATTTTTAATCAGTTATAATGAATTATCAATTCTTAAAACTCCAAAAGCAAATTCAGAAAGCATAAATGTTTGGTCAAAATTGTATTATGATCACGGTCTTTTCTATTATAAAAATTATTTATATTATAAAAACAAGAATACAACAAAAGCAGATGGTGCAATTAAAACCGCTTACTCTGTTGTTAGTCTTTCAAATGAACTATATATTGTTGAAAACTTAGTTCACGAGTACTATAATAATGCAGGAAACATTGTTGTAGAAGTAGTGGATAACAAAAATAAAAAGGTTGTTTCCGAAAACAACACTTCATCTAAACCTAATAACACTACAGAAAAAGTATATGTTTATTCCAAAGACAAAGACCAAAAAAATACAACTATTCTTTATGTAATTGTAGCAGGTCTTTTTCTTATTATAATATCGATAGTTATAGAACTAGAAAGATACAATAGTAAGAAAGGCAAGATACAAAAAGCACTTCTTGAACTTGAGCAAAAACTTTCAGAAGGCCACATAAGTAAATTTACATACGAAGATATGAAGAAAAGCTATCTTAAAGAAATAAACGCAATAGAAGAGAAAGGAAAGCCAATTCCTTCACATTTAAAGCAACAAGTAATAGAAAAAGAAGAAAAGTCAAAGAAAAACATTAAGTCAGTAGTAAAAAAAGTAACTGAGGTTAAAAAAAAGAGATGATCTATTTTTTTAATCTTAAATCAACAACAATTTGAACAATGCTTGGAGAGTAGCTTCTTATTATTCTTTTATTCACTATTTCTAGGACCACGTTATTTACTTTTGCAATCTCTTCAATTTCTTTTTCTGTTTCTGTGTAAGGATCATCTTTGCTTACAAACTTGTAAAGGTGTATATATCCACCATTCTTTGCAGCAAAGATTGCAGAATTCAAAAACAACTCTGCAGATTTAGGAAGTGGCATAATTACTCTATCAAAGTAGTTTGGATATTTTTCGGCTTCAATTTTTACATCACCCAAAATTGGTTTAATTATTTCTTCAGTATGATTAATTTTTATATTTTCAATCAAGTATTTAACAGCTAGATCATTAAGTTCAATAGCCACAATTTCTTTAACTTCTTTGTTTTTAGCAATGGCGAGAGCAAAAGGTCCAGCACCTGCAAAGAATACCCCAATTGTTTCTCCATCTTCAACCAAAGAAACAATTCTTCTTCTTTCTTCTGAAAGTCTAGTTGAACAAAATACCTTTTCAACATCTATTTTAATTTTACAACCATTTTCTTTAATGATTGTTTCTCTAGTATCAACACCATAAACTAATTCCATATCTTGTGTTCTATAAACCCCTTTGTGTTCTCCAAGCTTGTTAAGAACAGTTTTAGCACTGGAGTGTAATTTCAATAATGCTTTACCAATAGCAGAGTAATAAAGAGTTAATTCTTTATCAATACCAATAATAACAATATCTCCAACAATATCATAAGCACTGTTTATTTGAGAAACAATTTCTTTAGGTACTCCCTCATCAAGAAGAATGTCTTTAAATCCTTTACTTACTGCTTCTTGTTTTTCAAGTGTTTTAGTAGTTTCAAATTCTTTAATATCAGTAGTAATCTTTAGCACAGGAATAATTACAGAAGTTTCATCTCTTTTAATCTTATAGTTATTATCAAGATTCTTATCTTCTCTTAATTTAGCAATTATTGCTTGCGCTTTAGTTTTTTCAATTTTTATAGCCAACATTTCAATTTCACAAAAAAAGTCATAGTCTCATTTTATATATAATTAAAAATATAAAATAATTTAAATGGAGCATATTTTACAATATTTTGTAGGAAATGGATATAATTTAATAAACACCACAGTTTATGCAGTAATCGTGTTTTTTAGTTACTTTTTTTTCTATAAAATACTAAAGAAATATTTTCCAGAAGTAAAAATAGACAAGTATTTTATCTGTTCAGTACTTGCCTTTGTTCTCCTTGGGGCTTCCTTAAGGATATTAGAACAGAATTATACAAGTGTGTGGCTTGTAAAATCCTCGTGGACCCCTTTAGAGCTTGGATTTTACTTCCACACTCCTGGTTGGTTAGTTCTCTTGTCAGTTGTTTTTCTTTGTAGTTTTTTCTTTTCCCTGTGGCTAGATAAACTAACAAAAATCAAGTATTATACATTTTTGCAAGGAATTGGATTACTTTTGTCGTTACCTTTACTTGTTTATGAATTATTTCACACACAGCATTTATTCGTTCTTGTATGCACACTTAGTGTAATCATTTTAATTTTCTTTCTAGTTCAGTTTATAGCAAATAAATTAAATGGGGAGATATTGAAATCATTAGAGAATAAGTTAGTAATTCTTTCGCAGATAGTAGATTTTTCAGCAACCTTGTCTGGAATTTTTTTCTTTGGCAATCTTCTTTACGAGCAACACCCAGTTTCAAGAGCAGTTATTGGTTCTTTTCCAGTGTTCTATCCACTGGTCAAATTGGTCTTCGCATTCTTGTTTATCTGGATAGTAGACAAGACAATAAAAGACGAAGAAGAAAGAAGTTACACTAAGTTATTGATAATAATTCTTGGCTTTCTAACAGGGTTAAGAGATATCTTAACAATTGCCCTTTTGCTTTAAACAAATCCTTTATAAATATTTTTGTTAAGAAATATATATAATACAAGAAAGATCTTTTTTCTTTTATTAAAGCCTCAGTAGCTTAGCTGGTTAGAGCAATCGACTGTTAATCGATAGATCGTAGGTCCAAATCCTACCTGGGGCGTAAAATTCTAATTTTGTTATCTTTTTAAATTTATTGATTTATATTTTTTGTATGCTTAATAAAATTACTGGTAGACGAGCAAATTTTGATTCTGGTCAATTTAAAAGAAAACCAACTAGTACAGTTAAAGATATTGTTGATTTTAAGCAATTAGAACGAAATGCCTGGCAGTATAATGGAAATGCAAGATATGATGTTTATAAAGTAGAATTAGCTGGAAAACCAGTAGAACATCTAGTACAATTAAAAAAAGAAAAATCACAAATTCTTATTTTAGGTCCAGGTCTTGGAAAAGATATTCTCTTTCTTAGAAAAGATTTAAATGAACACAAGATAAAGCCAATTATTAATGTTTTTGGATTAACTAAAATTACTGATTCCCAAAGTGCTTATTCTTATATTGATAAAGATTATTCAATAGGTGTTCCATTTGAGAATTTAGACCCAAAGATAGAAAATCATAGAGAAATATTAGAAGAAAATATTGGAAAAAACGATGTGATTATTGCACTTAAAAGTACAAGTTATCACACAAATTATTTAGAATTTTCATTGTATCAATCTGCAATTATGCTTTCAAAAGGCGGGAAAGCATATTTAGAATTTAATTTTCTAGAAATTAAGAGAAAAATTCCAATTAAAGATAAAGAAAAAGAAGAAGAATATTATAATAGATTAAAAATATATTTCAATAGTATAGACAAATCAGTTAATAGGATGGTAAATCTATTTAATAAAAAATATCAGAAAGAATTCAAATTTAATATAGTTTGGGATTTTATTAGAGGGAAATCTTCTGGCGATTTAAAAATAAACTATATAGAAATAGAAAGAATAAATTAAAAATAGAAAAAGGAAATAATTTGGAGTTTATCCAATTATCATTTCTTTCTTTTGCTTTACTGGATTTTCATCAATTATCTTTTGCTTAACTAATGAAACTTCTTTTGTGCCTTCTGCTGTTGTTATTGCACCGAATGCAAATTCAGAAATTATCTTAAATGTAATTCTAACTTCTCCATCTGCTGTTCCTTTGATTAATACACCGCTAACTGCGTGTATTTCATCTCTTGCAATAGAGATATGGAAGTCCCCCATATATTCGTTTTCTCTAATTTTTGTAAAGTCTCCAGAAACGCTCTTAATTGCACAAGCTTCATCATATTCTCTTTGCTTTAAAGTTCCTGTTCTCGTTGTTGCAACTTTAACATTTCTTAGTTTTCCGACAGCTCCAAAAAGACTTGCTTTTTTAACATTATTTTGAATAAATGCTTTTTCTACACATTCAACAACTTCGTCGCCATCATCTAAGATAACATCTAGCATTGTGTTTGTGGTTTCTGCAGTATCACTTACTCTACTTTTTATCATATTTTTATCACGTTTTTAAAGAATTATATTAATTATATATAATATACTTACAATTAATTTATAAAGCTAATTATGTTCTTCTTTTCTACAATTCTATTGATTATTTCCTTATAAATTGGAGTATAAGGAATTACTTTAATCTTTTGAGATAATTTGTTCTTCGGAGAAGAAAACACATAAATTTCTTTAATTATTGAATTGTTTAATTTTTCGATAGCATCTTCACTAAATAGTCCATGTGTTGCTATAAGATAAATGTTTTTTGCTCCTTTTAAAGCTAAGAAATTAGCGAATTTAATAATGATTTCTCCAGATGCGATTCTGTTTCCTACAATCAAAATATCTTTACCATGAACATCTTTATTTATTTCAAAGCGACTATCATTACTATCATCGATTTTATTAACATATATTTGATCACAACCAATTACTTTAGAAATGTCGTTTGCCCTATCTTTTAATTCGTAGTCTGCGGTGGTTACCAAAAGGTTATTGTTATCCTTAAATTTTTCTTCAATAATTCCAGAAAATATCTTTTTTATATTTATATTATAGACTGGTATTTTAAATGCATTAACTAAATGCGGGGTGAATATATCAAAAGTATAGATTGAGGAAATTCCAGAAGTTTGGAATAATCTAACAATTAGATTGAAATTGATTTTATTAACATACTCATCAGGGATTCTAGTATATGGTAAGTAAGGAACAATGAGGTGCACACTTCTTGCTCCAAGTTTAGTTAAAGAATCAGAAATTAAATAAATTTGCATAAGTGAATCATTAACTGGAGACACAACATTGTAAATAAGTAATATGTCTTTTTGTTGAACATGACTTTTAATATCTATAAGGGTTTCTGATTCATTAATCTTTTTTACATCCATGTGCCCTAATTGAATATTAGTTTCATTAGCAACTGATGTAGCAAGAGCCAAATCTTTATTTGGAGCAAATATTAAATAATCAGAGTCCATA
Source organism: archaeon (assembly GCA_041657425.1). GTDB lineage: Archaea > Iainarchaeota > Iainarchaeia > Iainarchaeales > CSSED10-239 > JAKQTP01. Next base: position 4,534 of record JBBABY010000004.1, on the reverse strand, counting down.
TATCTATCATGATAAAGTAATCTTTTAAAATTATAGGTTTTCTTCAATTTCACAAAAAAATAGGCAATTGGGTTTTATATACCTTAAAAATCAAATATATTATGGGCATAAGCAATATACTTTAAAAATCTTTATTATATAAGTATATATATGTCAAAAACAACAAAAATTCATAGTCCAACACTTGATAGTATAATTATGGTTGAAGAATTAATTAAGAAGAAAAGTGCAGAATATACAAAATATCAATTCTGGAAAAAATTACCAAAAAAGATGATGTATCAAACTTATTGTCAAATATTTGATTATCTTTTAAATTCAGAAAAAATAATGGTTACAGAAGATAAAAAAGTATTATGGCTTTATGATCCAAAAGGAATTGCAAAGATTTTAAAGTCAGGGGTAAAAATTAGATGAAACCAATTAATGTTGCATTTGCTAGTAAAAAATTAGAAAAAGAAGTAGAATCGATTTCTGATAAAGAATTTAAAGACGAAATTGAAGAAATCATAAATAAATTAAAAGAAAAACCAGATTCTGGAATTCATATCCCACAGAAGTTGTGGCCAAAGGAATATATTAAACTATATTGTATTACAAATCTTTGGAAATTTGATTTAAGAAATGGTTGTAGAATTATTTATACAATTAAAAATGATGAACTTAGAATATTATGTATAATTTTGGATTGTTTTTCTCATAAAGAATATGAGCGAAAATTTAAATACTAATTATTTGTTTCTTCAATTTCACAAAAAAACAGACAATTGGGTTTTATATACCTAAATCTCCCAAGAATCTATTAAATGTATCTTAAATTAAAGGATTTAAAAAGCGTTGATAACAAAGAGTTATTCTATAATTGTTATCAAAATTTAGATAAGAAAGACATTAATGTATTCAACTGTATAAACTGTGAAGATGCGCCTTGTATGAGTGCGTGTAAGAAAGGCGCAATAAGCAAATCAGAGAACGGAATTGTAACTATAAATTATAGATTATGTAATCGTTGTCTTGAATGTGTACAAGCTTGCCCAAACAAAGCAATAGTTGTAAAAAAAGGAATTCCCAGGAAATGCGATCTTTGTTTAGAAAATTCGTTTCTTATGCCTTGTTATTATTCTAATAGAGAACTATTTGAGTTTGTTGATAGCACCTCAACTACTTCTCTTCAAACGATTTTAGACAAATATCTTGGATACACAATTATTCAAGAAAAAATCTTAAGAACTATATCTTTAGATGGGAGGATTGTAGAAACTCAAAATGGAAAGATAATTTATTTTTTAAAACATCAAAAGCTATCAAGAGAAGAAATTAAAGTAATTAATGATATTCTAGATTCTTATAAATTTAAACCAATAGAAGAAATAGATTCAGAGAATTCAGTAAAAAAAGATTTAGAAGAAGAACTAATTGATTATTGTATAAAGAATAACATAGAACTAGACAATGATCAGTTTCTTTATCTTCTAGATATGGCATTTACTAATCTTTATGAATGTGGTCCGCTCACTCAATTGCTTAGTGATTTCAATTTAGAAGAAATAAGCATTATTGGAATTAATCATCCGGTTTTTGTTTATCATAGACATTATGGGTGGTTAGAAACAAATTTAAAGTATGTTTCAGAACAGAAGCTAAAAGACATTATCAATAAACTTGGTTGGTATTCCAATAAATACATTACTCTAAAGAACCCTATACTTGATGCGACATTAAAAGACCATACCCGACTGAATGCATTAATTTCTCCAGTAACTGAAAGTGTTGCAGTAACTATTAGAAAGTTTTCTGAAATCCCTTTTACAATATATGATATTTTAAAATATAAAACGATAACTGAAAAAGCACTTTCTTTCTTAAGATTAGTTTTCTTAACAGATGCAAATATCTTTGTTGTTGGTAATACTGGTTCAGGAAAAACCACCACCCTTAATGCTCTTCTTAATTTCATCCCAAAAGATCAAAGAATAGTTATTGTTGAAGAAGTTCATGAGATTAATATATCTCATCCACATAAGGTTCAAACAACAGTAAATAAGGAACTTGGAATAACTATGGAGGGCTTAATAATCAATACACTGAGAATGAGGCCAGACAAGGTAGTAATCGGCGAAGTTAGATCAAGAGAAGAGTCTCATTCTCTTATCGATTCTCTTCTTTGTGGTCAAGCTAAAGGCACTTACACCACCTTTCACGCACAGTCTGCTAATGATGCAGTTTTAAGATTGCTTTCCTATGGTGTATTGGAGTCAGATATCTGTGCAATTGACCTTATTGTTACTCAAAGAAGATATAATGAATATACAGAAACCAATAAAGAAACAAAAGACAAGAGAAGAGTTTTTGAAATTTCAGAAGTTGATTTTAAACAAGGAAAAGTCATCATTAACAAGATATTTGATTATGATTTTAAAACAAAAGAACTTCTTTTTAAGAATTTTCCAAAGAAACTGATGAATAAGTTTCAAATCTCTTTTGGAATTGCAAGTCACAAGGATTTAGAAGAAAGACTTGTTGTAGAAGAACAAGAGATATTTTCTAAACCCAAAATAAAAACAGAAGAAAAACAAAAACCTAAAAAAGAAAGAAAAGAGGCGACGAAAAATAAGAGCAAGTAAATCTTTATTTTTATATTTGATTTTATTTATTATCTTGTGTTTAGTTTATGTGGTTGTGGATTTCACAATTAAGCTTTCAGTTGAATATCTTCTTTATTCTCAGATAATGCTTTGTGTTTTGTTCTTTTCAGTTTCTTTTTTTATCAAAAGAATAAAAGCACAAGATGAAAGAACTAGAATATTAAGAGAACTCCCTTTTTTTCTCAATAACTTAGCAAGCGATATAGAAAAAAATATTCCATTAAAGTTAGCACTTGAAAACCGAGCAAAGCAAAATTCAATAATTGGTCAAAGGATTAGTCAAGCTTTAACTCTAGTCACAAAGAAAGGCTACAATCTAGAAACAGCACTTGAAGAAGTATCTAAAGATAATAAGGAACTACAAAGAGTAATGTATCAGATAAATGACATCTTGTCAAGTGGTACAAAAAATAAAGCAGACACTTTTAGAATACTTTCAAATAACTTTTCTGAACAACAAAGTATAGCGATTAAAGATTATTCTACAAAATTAAATTTCTTGTCTTTAGTATTTGTAGTAATCTCAGCAATTGTTCCTGCTTTGTTTCTTATGTTTTTTCTTGTGGGGAGCAATTTTTTTGAAATCGGCATTTCTTCTTTTGGAATAATTTTAATCACGATAGTAGTATTTCCAATAATTGATATGTTTATTCTTTTGTTTATGAGGTCAAGTTTGGTTTAGGGGAAAGGAAATGAATGTCAATCTAAAAATACTACTAACAGTTATAATTAGTTCAATCATCTTAGTCACTCTTGTTTTCTTCAAAGTCAGTTCAAATCTAGGAATGATTATAGTGATTGTTGGAAACATTATTTTCTATATTTTAGAAGCTTTACTAAAAAAATATTTAGTTAATCAGAAAAAAAAGAAATTTGAAATTGCTTTAATTGATGAAGTGCTTCTTCTTTCAAGTCAACCCAGATCAAATGATTTAAAACAGATGATTCAGAAACTTTCAAGTTCAAAACACAAGATTGTAGAGCAAGAATTTAAAATAATTCAAAGAAAGATAGAAGACGGCCACAATATTAGAGAATTATTTGAGGTTCTTTCAAATAAATACAAATCAGAAATAATTGACCGATTTCTAGAATTACTTTATAATTCAATAACTACAGGGACAGTTACAGTTGGAGATTATCGTTCCTTTGCAAGTAACTTTATGAGAAGTAAGCAATTGATTGAGGAGAGAGCATCCGCTCTTTTAATGCAAAAGTATACCATTATCTTTGCCGGCGGGTTTATTGTTCCGGGGATTCTTGGCATCGTTATTTCTCTAGTTAAGAAACTAATTAGCAACCTAGATTTCTCAGCAATCTCTCAGTTTCAAGGAACAGTAACTGGAGGCTCTCAATTGTTTGGAGTTTGCTATTTTTGTTCAATTATTTACATTATAGAATATGTAATCATCTCATCCATTTATCTTTCAATGTTAGAGTCAGATCTAAAGAAAACAATAATTTACCTTGTGTTCATGCTACCTGTGGCAATCGCAATATTCTTCTCTGGTTCTTTATTTATTTAGGTTTTATAATATCTTTGGTTCTAAATTTAAATGATAAAGATATGTTTGAAACACTTTTTGGTTTTTTTCTAAATAATATAAATTATCTTTCAATATTTATACTTATGACAATTGAAAGTTCGTTTATTCCATTTCCTTCAGAAGTGATTATGATTCCTGCAGGTTTTTTAGTGGCTACAGGAAAGTTAAATATATTCCTTGCAATTCTTTTTGGAATACTTGGTTCGATTGTTGGGGCAGTAATTAATTATGTTATTGGAAAATATCTTGGGCGAAAATTAATTTTAAAAAATAAAAAATTCTTTTTTATAAATGAAAAGCACTTAGAGTGGTCAGAAAAATACTTTAAGAAGCACGGAGTAA
>JBBABY010000003.1:0-138951 GCA_041657425.1 archaeon | reverse complement strand
CTCTTCAACCCCTTTGGCGTTACCATCTACACTCCCACTGTGGTGTGGGCAATCCTCGTCAAAACAAGATAATTGTTTTCCGGAAGATGGATCACGGTCGTATACGCAGACGCCAATATTTCTCAAATCATTTATAATACGTTCTTCTTCGATTTTCCCCGTGGCAAAAAGCCTCTGCATTCTACCAATGAAATTGGGAGAAGAGCAGTGTCTAAATGAATACCATAACTTTCTTTGACAGTCCTCACCGATCAAAGAGGCTCCGAGATGCGGTCTTCGCCATTCAATATTTTTATCCACATAATATTTATAAATTTTATCAACCGTTGGTTGATGTTGGATTGGTAGTTCGGCCATTTTACGTCACCTTAAAAAATATTGAGAATGTTATGTTTGGAGGAGTAATTGGCGGCATCGCTAACAACACAATATTAATCATATACACGGCGGAAGTAAGAATCCCTATACAACATAACACTACCCCAAATAACAAAAATATAATATCTTTAGAATCAAAAATTTTCCACGAAATCAAAATACAAATTATACCTATTACACCCAATATTAAACCAATTAATATTGGGCGGGGTATCATCGACAACGGAATAACAATTTCAATCATTTAAAACTCCTAAACACCTCTCCACGGAACGAACCGAAAAAAGAGGTTAATTTATTTCCTTTCCCACGGCTTCTTTGCCTTAGCCCCGCCAGTACCACCAACAACCGGCGCAGCACCCTTTACCGGCGCAGTCGCATCCGTAATGTCCTTAAGTTCTTTTCCATCGGTGCGGGAATAACCTTTAATCACATTTCGATCTTCAAACCCGTTTGAACCGGCGCGAATGCCCACGCTGATTACCAGCGGCTTTCCATGAAGTTCCGCGCTGTCCTTCGGATGTAAAACACCAGTTGCACGACAAACAGCGGAAAGCGCGCGCTGTGCTATTTCAACAGTCTGTGTATTCGTGTTAACAAGATTGAGTGTGTCGAAAATTTTCCGTCCCTTGAAGTCTCCTTCTGCTACCTCATAGGTCAGCAACAGATACTTTCCGTCGCCTTTCTTGGTATCTTTCATTTCGCTATCAACAATAATTGCCAAATAATCGTCTACGGGGATTGGGGTGAATTTTCCCATCGGATCTACGACGTTGCTATCAAAGTTTAATTCAGTCATTTTATATCAGTCTCCTTTTATTTCTGTTATTTCATCATATCCGCAATACTCGTCATCTGCATATGATATAGCATCTTCCAAACTATCAAATTCATCATATATCGTTTGTTCCGGTATATGAATCACAAATTTCTTTTTCTTCGGATATTCCTTTTTGGGAGGATGCAACTCTGGATATTCCTTTTCCATGTGTTTTTCTACATCTTCCTTAAATCCCACGATCATTCCTCTTTCTTTACACTTCCACCCGGAATATACTTCTCAAATTCCGTGTAATCCAGTGGCATTTCATCGGGCATATTACGGTAACGTTTCTTTGCTACATAGCCTGCTGTTGGAGCAACATGCAAGACGCGCTGTCCTGTTGACACGGCAATATTTCTGGTCTTGTCAAAACCTGCTTTTTCACTACGAGTCAGAGTTGTGAGCGAACAGAACCCCACCACGTCGCCCCATTCAACAATTTTAGCAGCCGCAAGTTTCTGGAGTTTGAGCGTGTTCTTGTCGTATGCGGAACACAGGGGATCTTCAATCTTGACCACGGCAGAATGCGCAACCAGAATAACCATCATTCCCTTTGTATCGCGCAGATATGTCAAGGCATCAAGAAAATCCTGCCACTCAGTCATGCATTCAACATAACCGCGCCCGTAACCCGGGTCTTCGATAGACTTTGCGTTGAGACGTTTGCACGTAGCCTTCCATACAAGGGGTTGGAACCAATCGAGCGTATCTATAACCACGGTCTTGTAATCATGATCGGTCGTGGCAAGGATCTGAATAAATCCATCACCTCTTCATAGGAACGCGCTGCGCGGGGTTTGCCATTTTCATCCTGTGGGATCGCAGTGGCGTCAATGTCTCCCAATCCATCTTCAGTAAGAATTAAAATGGAGTCTTTTGCCATAGACCCGAAAGTAGATTTGCCAATTCCTTCAGGTCCATAGATAACAACCAATGGGATTTTAGGAGCGTTCTTCTTTGAAATTTTGTTTAAATCAATCACAATAGATCTCCTTTCGTTTTGTTCGTTTGTCGTTTCATGTTACGGTCGGGGCAGCATATGCCCAAATCGCGTATCTATGTAGGACGCGTTAGTATAAATAGTTATGGTTGGAAGATTAAAAACCAAGTCCACCATAACTATTTGAAACCATAGTTAAATATTGACCAAATTGAAAAACACGTGGAACTAAAAAACCAAACACAAAAATAAGTAAAAACGTGGTAATCAAAATAGTTATAATGTCGGTCTTACTAAAAACATCTGCAAATGTTACCGTTTCCTTTTCTTCTTTAATCATATTTTATTATCCACAATTTTTTGAATGCTCGGGAAATCTGATAATTTGATGGATTCTGTGAATCTTATATTAATCCCAGTAATTTGATCATCTTGAGAATTTACCACAAGAGAACTTCTTAATTCTCTAACCGACGCAAATTTTATTACAAGATTAATTGTATCTTTTGTATCTCCATTCATAATTAATTCAGCCCACCGGATAACCTGCGTTCACGCATTCTGATAGCCACGCGGGGCGATTGCCAATATTATTGTTATCAAATGGCACGTAGCACGTCTCAACCCACTGCGCTTTAACCAACTCTTCTAATAAATCATTTTGTTTAGTCAGAGCGTTTAAAACGATCTGGTCTTGTGTGGGGCACATTGAGAGGTGGGATCGCCCATCCGTGGAGTTTAAACCAATGTCGGTCCAAGTCCAGCTGTCATTGCTTCCCCCGATATACCATTTTTCTGACGAAGCGGGCTGTATTGAATTCTGCACTTTTGATTCATCTCCCATTACAGGAGTAATGCATAGAAGGAGGAGAAGGATTATCAAGAATTTTGTTTTCATAATAGTGTTATACGCGTTTATTGGATATATAGTTTTCATATCATTTCCCCGACTTCGTTCTATTATGGTGCATACAAAGCATCTGACAATTATCTTCTACCGATTTTCCACCTTTTACCCACGGAACAATATGATCCGCTTCCATCTCTTCAAACTCATAATGTTTAGAGGGATCACATATAGGGCATATACCTTTTTGTCTTTCATATACTTTTGTTGTGATTTTTTCATCAAAGGTTCGTAAGTTTAAAGACGACTGATCTTTTTCTCCACTCAACAGGAATTTATAAATACCTTTTTTATTTCCCACTTCATCGTCATCCATAAGTTCTTTGATGCGATCTTCCATAATAGAGGGGGTGTATTTAAAATCCTTATATTTATTATAGAATATACCCCATTCTAACCCTTTCATTTCTTTTCTATAATTTGAAAATATTGCTTTCACCCAATTAATAACCCCTTGGAAATATAACCACATTTCATTGGCATTAGTATCATGCTGGTGGATTGACATATAGTCTTCTATCCCAATACCGTCTCTTTCAGAAATCCATTTTATAGCGGTTTCCAAATAATCTTGTCTTATAGACGAACCCACCAAATATTTACTTGCAATATCGTGAGCAGGGCACATATTTTTTGAAAAATATTTTTTAGCGTCAGAAAGCCACTCTCCCGTATAAGTGGCATTCCGCAATTCTTGATCAGTGAGTTTGATACCTGCTATATTTATAATTTTAAACCAATCTAACTTCTCCTTATCATTGCCTTGACAAATATAAATCATCAATTTATAATTTAATATTTGTTCCTTTTCCACATCTGTGAGATTGTGAAAAAACATACAATCTACTGAAAAATCACCATTAATATATTGGCAAATACTCACTGTTCTTTGCTGACCATCAAGCAATTCATATGTGCCATTATTATTAACTACCCAATACATAATATTTAATGGGAACCCTTTAACAATTGTTTTAATAACTTCGTTTCTTTGATTAACATTATAAACAAATTCTCTTTGAAATGGTGGGCGAATATTTAGTTTACCATTATATCCAAATGCCCCATTTTCAACATCATCCACATATCCTTCTGATATTTCTTTAATAGGTATTTCTTTTAGTATTATTTTCATCTACTTCACCTTTCTTTTTATAACGATGCGAGCATAAACTTTTTTTCCATTTATATATGGATACCCATAATTAAATTCATCAATCTTTGTGGTTGTCATACATCCAATAATCTCAAACTGATCTGGGTTATATTTATCAATAAATGTAATTGGAACACCGAACTCGCCAAAATAATCTATTGGTATATCTTTAATCTTATTCACATTAATAGCATCATAATTGTCATATTCGGGATACTCTACATCATTATATTTTTTATAAAGAATCAATTCTTCGCATCTCTTCTTTATTTCGAGATTTGTAAACCAATAAGTATTACCCATACCACGATATTTAATCCCATTTTCTTCTCTACATCCATTACTATTTAATTCATAATAATTAGGCACTATATATTCTTTATATCCATTATTATACCCAACCCATATTTTATTCTCTTTAAGCAGGGGGAAAATTTCTTTATAAGTAATAGCATTCAAACTCCCAATAATCAAAAACCTCTTTTCATATTCCATCAACTGCGCTACATATTCACGGAATAAAGAAAATGGTGGGTTGGTAACAACAATATCGGATTCTTTCAATAACTCGATACATTGCGGGCTTCTAAAATCACCGTTTTCTTCCAAATTTGTTTCTTTAAAGTCCACGCCGTCGTATTCTAGTTTATATGTGGGTTTCAATGAATCATAATGTGTCGATATTAATTTCTTCAACCCAAGATATTTAAACTTTAAACAAAAATAACCCGTGAAGTTACTTTCTCTCGGATCATCACAATTGCAGAAAACGGTCTTCCCTTTGAAATATTCTTTATAATGTTTTAATTCCTTTTCTATATCGGACATTTGTGTGTAAAACTCATCCTGCTTATCTTTCTTTGCTTTGTTAAGTTGGCAGTTCTTTGAAGTTGTAGTCATTTTTAATCACAACACTATATGCGTCCATCGTAGATATAATTTTCTATGTTGCTCCGGATTCACCATGTTCAAAACGCGCAGAACGGGCTTTGTATGCGGCATCTTTAGTTAACACTTCAAATGTGTCTTGTTTAAAGTATTCCCACTGTTCGTCGTCCGGATGATATAGTGAAACAACATTTGAGTTTGTATCCCATTCAGAAACAAATACAATTCTATCTTCTCTTCCCGTTCTAACTTGTAATCCCACCCAATCCCCATCTACTCCAAATATACATTCGTCATCATATGAACCACCGCCGCTATCACAAGAGTCCCACCCATAAAACCAACCAATATAATTCCAAGGCGATCCACGCATCAACACAATCGCATTGTTTATTTTGCTAGAAAACTCACTATATAAACCACTTCCTTTATCGCTATCGGGTTTGATCTCAACAAAAACTTTAATTTCTGGTAACCAAAAATCCGGCAAATACCATTTTCCATTAATATCATAACCTTCGATTTCATATTCCCATTTTATACCAAGAACATCAAAGTAGACAGCATATCGGGCTTCTAATCTTGACCTAAAATTGCATCCTTTATACTTGGTTTGTATTGGCTTTATTTCAGTCATGCATATATGTAAGTTCTCATACTATTTATACTTATCTAAACAATTTTTATCAAATGGATACAATTAAATACTAGAAGCACCTACATTGTTTACATGTTGACACTGGAAGAAATTGTTACTATTTTACAAGACCGGAACTTAAGCGAAGTCAGTAGAAGAACAGGACTTGCAATACCAACGGTTTGGAGAATAGCAAATAATCAGGCGGGTAATGTTGGATATGAAACAGTGAAACGCCTCTCCGACTACTTAGAAAAGAAACCCGGTGAGTGATATCTTTGGAAAACACATTGTTCATTCCGCGCGCGCTTGAAAACAGAGTTAAACTCATTAAGTTAAAACAGAAATCCAAAATTCCCGACCAAGATACTTGGAGTGTCGAAAATAGCTTCTTCCCGAATGATACAGAAATCATAGATCATGTATCTTCGGGAAAAAATTATGGTATAATCCCAATCAACAATACGATAGTAATTGATTGTGATACCGAAGAATTATATTCGACAATCGGGGGACATTGGAAAAAAACACTTACTGTGATTACTGGGAGAAGTGGAGTTATCGGAAGACATTTGTTTTTCGATTGCCCCGACTCCCCAAAAGATAAAATATTAATAAATGATCCAAATAACCCAAAAATACAACTCGGGGATATAAGGGGCAGCGAATCGCCATTTTATACAGTTGGCGCTGGAAGCATTCATCCAGATACCGAAAGAAAATATAAATATAAAGACCCGAATGCTTCTTTGATTTCTATATCTTGGAAAGATATTCAATCTGAATTGCTCGACAAATTCAAATTAAAAATCAAAGAAGAAATACCAGTCAAAACAAAAAACATTGCACAAAACCCGTTGACGAATAAACTAAATTTGCGAATAGAAAATTTCGCTATGCCAACCGGTAAAATCGAAAGGCGCGCAAATGGAGATATACAAGGCACGCATCCAATACATGGTTCCACTACAAAAATGAATTTTGCTATAAATTCGAATAAGAATGTCTTTCATTGTTATCGTCACGACGTTGGTGGCGACCCGATATCTTGGATAGCGTATGCACATTGTGGTGTTCCAGAAGAAGATTGTAATAAATTAACAGATGATCAATTTAAAGAAGTTGTTGAATGGTTACGTGACAATGGTTTTGAAAAGGAACTTAAAGAACTAGACGAAAAATATTCACCAAACTTAAATGTAGAAATAATAGATGAAAGATCTATAAATAATATTATAAATCAAAAACCCCCTACTAAAACCACAACTACAAACAATCCACCAATTGTTGGTAACACAATCGACATGGAAATAAAAGCTGCAAATGACAGATGTAAACTTCCAAATTTTCCCGAAATTGACGAAGGGTTATTTAAAGAATATATAGAATTAGGTAAACGAGTGTCATATTCTTTGCACGAATTTCACTTTGCGGCATTGCTTTCAATTGCATCAATGGCTATAAAAAGAAGAGTTCTTATACAAGTAGGGATGACAAAAATTTATACTAATGTATTTGCAATGGTGGTCGGTCATACAACAATTAGTGGAAAGTCCGTAGCATGTAATATGGCCATCGATTCATTTTCCCAAGCAATCATCCATGAAGAAAACTTAAATAAATTACAATCAACCAATCTTCTCCGTGGGACAATAAGCGAACCCGCACTTATTCAAGGATTGGATGAAACATATAATTCCCTTTGGTATTACGATGATTGCGCTGGATTTTTTGAAGATGCTGGTAATTGGAATGCACATGTTCTTGGAACATTATGCAGTTTATATGATTGCACTGCAATTGAAAGAACGCTTTCAAAACGCGGAAAAAACGGGGAGAAATATAAATGGGAATGCCCAACACCATTTATGTCTATATTATTCAATACAACGAATAAAGATATTGAAACTGTCGCAAGCGCACGGTTGTTTTCATCCGGATTTTTCCCACGATTAATGTGGTTTTATGGTCAGGGTGGAACACCGAGGAAGAACGAAAATGTATCTGAAAGCGATAAGAAGATTACCAACAATGTGTTTAAAGAGATTGTTGGGTTAAGAACAAAACTTGAAATATATCCAGATGATGGTATTATATTTGGGGTATGCAACGAAATAGAAGATTGGAAACTTAACTCAACGCTTGGAAAACTTGGTGTTGAAGACGAATCATATAGAACATCAATTTCAAGAGGGTTTATACATGCGTATAAAATTGCAGTGATCCTTACTATGGTCGATAAAGAATTCCAAAGAAAAAATATACCGGAAAGGTTAAAAAAACTTGAACCCGGTGAAATATATCAACCAATAGTGCTAACAATTCCCCATAAACACGCAATGATGGCAATAAAGATAGTAAACGATTATCTTATACCACGTATGATGTATGTATACGATCTATGCAATAATTCGGATATGAAAAACCACCAAGTGATTGTAAGAAAGGCTATAATTGGATTTGGGGGTTCCGTGGAAAGAACCAAACTTTTAAAGAAGACGCATCTTAACAGCAAAGACCTTAATACTGCATTGAATACTATGGTAGAATCTGGAGAAATAAAGATGTATGAGAATAAAAAGACTGGTAGCGATAAACCAACAACATTTGTTATCTTAAATGATTAGTGTTAAATAAATATAATTAACTTAATAACTTTTGTTTTACTTAATTATTTTTAATTAACTTATTAAACTACATGTTCAATCATTATAAATAAATTTGATTTAACATGATTAATTATTATAATATATTGTAAATATATTTTATTTAACTTTTCATATTTATTAATCATTTCTATTAAATAGCAAGTTCACAAAGTTCACAAAGTTCACAAAGTTCACAAAGAGTACGTAGTTATCATACCCTATTTTTTAACGTCGTAGTTACTTCTATAATAGATAGGGTCTGTGAACTTTGTGAATTTTGTGCGTTATGTGAGCTTTGTGCGTTTTGTGAACTTGGTAATACGTATACTCGTTTTCCATCGGAAATGATGGTTAAATAAATTTTTTAATACGCGCGTTGTTGCCAATGGAAAGCGCGGTTTCCCTATCAATTTTCAAAACCATGAACACTTACTCACAAAACAATAGAACCGAGAAATCTTACGCAGGTATTGCGGCTCTATGTTGATTTTGTTGTGGGTGTCGAAAATGGTTTTGCTTGTGTGGGAAAACTATATAATGTTTGAATGCGTATAGTTTGGTATGGAAGATAGTGTTGAAAATGCACAAAAAGTGCTTAACGAATTAAAGGAAGATATTAACGAGAGAATTAAAGGTCTCAGCAATATGATGCAGAAAGAATCTATCACCCCAACACAATTCGTGACAATTGCAGCAGTAAAAGGTGAACTTGAACGATTTATTGATGCTTACCCAGAACTTAAAAATTATTGAGGAGTGGTAATATGGTCGAAAAACTACACACAATCCACTACATCTGCGTCTGGAACTATGCCAACCTTCCAGACCCCATTAAGAGTTGGATGGAAAAAGAACACATTGCAAGAGATGACCTTGATTGGATTGCATTGGTTCCACCGTGTTACTCGGATGTATGGATTAATTGGTTAGAAGAACCAGTATTTGGTTGCTGCTCCGTAAAGACATATGATTTCGGTAAAGATCACAATCTCGTGTTTGGGTATCATGCATGAAATTCCAATACGCATTTATTCTATGCATTTTATTCCTTCTCATTGTCGGTTGCACCCAAACCGTGCCTGCGCCCATAAATAACAACGGTAATCTTGCTGTTCACTTCATCGATGTTGGTCAAGGAGATTCAGAACTTGTCCGATTTCCCAATGGTGAAACAATGCTCGTGGATGCAGGCACAACGGATTCCGAAGTGTCGGAACTTGCGTATCTAAAGAAGATTGGTGTAACACACCTAGACGCAGTGGTTGCAACCCATCCGCATGTGGATCATATTGGTGGTATGGAATACATTATCACGAATGTTCCAACGTCTGAATACATTGATGGCGGATCAACTTCCACAGAAAAAACTTATACTTCGTTGATGACTAAAATTCCCAACCACGTGATTGTTCGTCATGGAGATTCTATTGTTTTAGACCCAAACGTGTCTGTGAAAGTTTTGAGCAGTAAAGGATATGTTGATTCCGAAGATTTGAATGAACAGAGCGTGGTTTTACAAATCACGTATGGTAGAAATACATTCTTATTAATGGGAGATGCCGGATACCCGATTGAAACTAAACTTGTGACGAGTGGCGATGAATTAGGCGCGGATGTTTTGAAGGTTGGGCATCACGGAAGTTCAACGGCGAGTAGTGTGCAATTTTTAAATGCCATCGTGCCAAGATATGCGGTGATTGAAGTTGGAGCGAATAATAAATACGGACACCCGACGAAACAAACACTGGCGCGGTTGGAAAAGGTGAAAGTGTATAGAACGGATTTGGGTGGGACGATAGTTATAAGTAGTAATGGGGATAATATAAGTGTGATATGAAATGACCTGCCCAAATGCTCCATATGGAATAGTAGACTCCGCATACATCGAAGGTGTTGAAAAATACGCTGGCAAAAAGTTCACGCGCATTGGAAAGTTCAATCTTGAACTCTTGTGCGAGACATTAGAAAAGGTATGCGCGGAAACTTCTGGAGAAGTAGAGTTACTTTCGTTATCCGATATCGAAATGCCTATGGGTGGAAAGGCAGGTATGTTTGTGATTAAGTATGATGGGGAGAATTATATTGCGTTGGCTGGGGTGAGGGAATGACTCCAAAAGACGCAGATGATTTAAAACAGATGGACGCTTCGATAGAAAATCACATCCGACGAATTGAACGATTAAAAACTTTAAAAGAAGTATATGATCGTTTAGAAGGAATGTCATATCAAGATTTCGAAAGTGGGTGCAAACACGCTGTTGTAGATTGGTCGGATATTGATTGTTTGTTTGCAGAGTTAGGAGGAGAGGAATAAACTATGATAACGATCAACGAACTTGAAAATTATTACGTTTATAATCAACCAATATCAGAAAGAAGTAGAATCAATGGTGTTATCAAAGTTGACGAAACCGCGTGGAAATCAGAAACTGATTTTAATGGGCCGGTGAAAAAATGAGTGACGCATTATCGGATATTCGAAAAGCAGATCGTAATAGACCGAGATATTCACAAGTTGAATATGAAGATGCTATTAGAAAGGCGAGAGAAGAGGAAAGGAATAAATGTCCAACATTCGACAGTATTGCTAACGAAATACGTTTAACTGACGCCGGATATGTTAAATGCAAATTTGATGGTAAGTGCGAGTGTGACACGTGTGGAAAGAAAAGTAAAGAACTTTATACACATCTTGATTGGGAAACAAACGAATCTGACGGTTGGGTTTGTCCAGATTGTGCTTTTAAAGTATTACGCGATGCGCGCACCGAATCGTTCTTGTTTAATCAAGAAATAGAAAATGATCACATAAAAGAAATACAAAAAGAAGCAAATCCGTTTAATAGATCGTGTTTAGGAAATATTCATGACTGCCCATGTGAAGACGAATGCGGTGCAAAAAGCGATTGTTTTAAATTTGCCAATATTATAAATAAACACGAAATAATATCTACCCACTGTGGTTATGAGAAGGCATTAAGTGATATGAAAAATCGTGCCGATTGCGGATTTTATATTAAAGGGGTTTCGGACACGCTGGAAGGTAGGATTTATAAAACTATAGAATTACTTCAAAATTCTAATATGATGGATTCTGAAGAGCAGTGCAAAATGTGTGAAGAACAACTCGGTTCTGCATATTGCATAGGATGTAAAGAATGAAATAAAAACTAAAAGTTGGCGGGACGCTGCCCGCCTATTGTATCGATTGTGGAGATTTGTTGTGTGGTATGGTTTTCTTCTAACCTCGGTTTGTTTTAGGAGTGCCGACCCACTCCATGAAAAGATAGTTTGTTCTTATTAATAAACTTTTCGGTTAGAAGGAAAGGTATTTAAAGTTAAAACGCATATAATATTGCCATGAGAAAATATTGTGCTATGGTAGATGTTGACAACACCCTCTTCGATTTCGCCACGCCATTATACGAAATGTTTATAAAGGATGGAATTAATATTTCACCACCCACAGAATGGAATATTTGGGATTATTTTTATCCCGAGTACATGACCAGCAAAGTAGCGCACGAGTATTTCAACAATGTGCATTCACATCAATTGGAATACGAGCCATTTGAAGATGCGCGCGTATTTTTGAGAGATTTGATGATGTATTATAAAGTGGTAATTGTATCTCATAGGCGACCGCACCACTGTGGCATTCTAAAAGAATGGTTAGATATTAACCATTTGTCATATGATGAAGTTAAATGTTCAAACGATAAAACTAAAATGTTTGACAAAGATGTTTTCGATGTGGTTATTGATGATTGCCCTATGACACTAACGGCGGCGAAAAATGCAGGCATTGTTGGTTACGGATTGATTCGTCCGTGGAATGTTGGATGTAAAGACGGGGTGTTATTGTCTACATTGACGGAGATTGGGAAGTGTGGGGGTTGGATAGAATGACTCGTGCGGATTATTGGAATCAACAGATAGCATTTGACTGCCCAATTACAAAGAAGCGACATACTTTAAATGATTGCTTTCATAGATGTCAAGAGAATGGTTTTGAATATTTAGAATCTAATAAAAGGGTAGAGGCATTTTTATATTGTTGTTTAGATTCGCAAGAAAGGTTTTTACATGACGGAAAGGTTAGGAGAGATCTTTGAACTGTAAGATAATATCTAATAGTTGGGTTATCACCACAGTGTGATAATCAGAAGAATATATTAGTGATAATAATGCTAGACAAATATAAACGCTACCACATCGGACGTATAATCCGCGCGACCAATAATCTATTTAAAGAGCCAGATTCCATCTGCCATAAGTGTCACAACGTGGAAGGCGATTTAAATTGTTTCTTTTGTTTTTGTCCGCTATACGAAGAATATGAGTGTGGTGGCGATTATGTTATTCTGAATAACGGGTTGAAGGATTGTTCGGGTTGTTTGAGACCACACATGAAGGAGTTTATTGAGGAGCAACTTTTAAAAATAATGTAATGTTGGAAAAGTATATATACTTTAAAAACAATAATGTATGTGTTGGAGTTCGCATAGCACAATTGGTAGTGCGTCGGGATTGCAATCCGAAGGTTGGGGGTTCAACTCCCCCTGCGAACTCCTTCATCTTGTGTTCCGCATACACATGAAACCTGCGGTGGAGTTCGCAATAAAATTGGGCATCTCGCGGTTCATATCCGTGTGATGCTCTTATCAAGTGCACGAAAATAGATAAAATCGTGCATTATAATGTTTGGAGTGCACGAAACTTTTAAATACTATAAAATAGAATTAACAGAGAATGTTACCAAAAACTTTATATATAACAATTTTAGTAATCACGATTTTCGCCGCCGGTTGCACCTCCGTTCAACCAACCGTAGTAGAAAATGTGCCTACTCCGGTTGCGGTCACACAGACATACGTGACCATTACAGATACACCAACCGAAATACCGGGCCCTGCACCCACGAATGATATGGGCGCGTGCTTCAACCGATCAGACTCGGTGTATCCGGATTATTGTTACGACTACTATTATTGGGTCAAACCAACAACTACACCCGTGGGTATGGGATATACTGCTAAAGTGTGGCAAAATTCGTCGTGCGTTTATAGGAACCGGACGAGTGATGAATGCGAAATGTGGGGGGATGATTCTTGGACGGCGATCTTCATGAAAAATCTGACGGTGGTTAGGAATATTAGTGGAATTAACATTACAGAGGTCGTTGCAGCCGCGTCTTACTACAATGATACGTGGGGGTTGAACGTGGTGAATGGAGCCGACTTTAATAGTTTTGTAAAGGCATACTGGAATGGAATTTACCCCGATGTGAAATATGATAAAAGTTTATTTGCGCCGGATAAGAATGTTAGCGTGGTTGTAACAAATGCGACCTTCAATCCTGCTGCGTTTTAGAAACGGAATAAATGGGATTTTAGATATTTTTTGTTATTTTTATATAGAAACATTTATATACTATCAATTACAATATTGTAACACACTTTGATAAAGTGATTTTGTAATGCAATGTGATGTGATGTGTTGTCATGTTCTGTATTGTTTTGTGATGTAATGTTATCTGGCGTATTGTAATGTTTTCTACTGTATGGATCGAGTGAGATTTAATATCTCACTCTCATTTTTACGTTCGTACAGACTCCATGCTCCGGAAAAAACTTCTGTATATTCGTCATTTACCCTTTTTACAATATTTTTCTTCTCGATGGAATCTAATCCAAACCAACCATCCGCTTTCCCCAAAGGTCCATCTGCGAGGATATATCTATTAGAATAGTTCATAATACACATATATTCTTCTTTGTATGCCGGCAACGTACTTACAATTGTTCGGTTTGGATTCATTCTCTGTATAACTAATGGTGCGACGTAGCGGCAACTACTATTCGTAGAAAAATAGTACGGAGCCGATCCCGTATCGAGATACAAAAGTGTATTTTCTTTAGATAAATTAAACTTTATTTCAATTGCATTTGCATTTTCATTGAAATAATTGTTCATCTTCAACTCCTGAACGCCGTAATTTTGTTCTAGACCCCAGATTGGTTGTGGACTATAAAGAATGCACCACATTGCGAATAGAACGAGGATTGATGCGGATACAACATTTTCGCGCTTAATTTTTTTAGTTATCCCTCTTTCCCTTGGTGTGTCTATCTCGTAAAGCACAATACCGACGATGGCAGGGAGAAGAAAAACGTAATACTGGTACGCAAAACTCTCGCTTTGATAAAAAACCACAAATAACGGGGCTAAAAATGAAATTACAAACCATTTTGCGCGCGGATCGCGAATATGATTTTTTAACCACACGCCACTGTATATAATTCCGATGCCAATACAGGGAATATATATACTCATCGAGATTACTGTTGCAATACCGGTTACTCCGATTTGCCCTATCCAATCATATTCACCCACGTGACTTAAAATTGGAGCCATGAGAATGTCAGGGATAATTTGTGGCCATACAAAAATATCTGCCGCGAGGAATGCCAAACCCATTAATATGAAACCAATCACACCACGAATCAAATCTATATGTTTATTAAAAATCAATACGATACACACGGCGGAAACTATAAGGCACCCCGTTGTGCCTTTAACCAACAATACCCAAATTAAAAGTGCGCCGGCGATATAGTGCCAAAGATTACTCTTCTCCACGAAGAGCGCGCATGAAATCATTGCGAAAATAATTGCTAAAAATTCAGCCTGTAAAATATTTAAATTGAGCGCGCAGAACATTCCGAAGAAGCAGAGGAGGAACGAGTATTTTACCTTTAATATATTTTTTGAAAATAACCACGATGCAAAAATAACTAAAGCGACCGCAACACATTTAATTATCGGTTCCTGTAAGGCGTGATTTGAGAATGGGACAAAGATATTAGTAAACAACGCAATGAGAAATTCACATATGTGATTCCCAACCGGTTTTATTTCCCAAAAACCGCCGTAAACATTTTGTGGGAATGATAGGTATTTTATCCCTAATTCCTCAATTCCGTAAAAAATCCGAACGTCATTAGTAAGAGGCGAAAGTATAGAACCAACTGCCACTATTGGAAACATTATAAAATATAACAACTTCTCGAAAATCGTAAACGCCATTATTTAGTATGTGTTCGGAAAGTATTTATAGGTTTGCGACAATATACTATTATGAAGATTTGGAAAGTTGTTTTGGTATTGATAGCAGTGCTACTGTTTTGTGGAGTTGTATCCGCGTGTGATTCTTCATACACAAATTATGGAAATGGGGTATTGTATTTTCATAAAGCGTTTGGATATACGCCACAAATTGGATGTAATTATCTAGAAGCAGGTGCAAGTATGTCGCAATATCTTGCAGATCATCCAGAGAAACATATTGTATCTATTGTCCCCGATGCATATATTGGATACGGGTTGACCGGTGGATTTTATGTTATTGTAGAAAATAAAAGTGTTGGTAAGATGGATTGCGAACCCAATAGTGCATTGGGGGGATTTGGAACCACGGTTTTTAATTATACTTGTATAGAGGAGTAATTAATATGCCATCCGGAAACGAAACAATATTAGTAATACTGGTGTTATTGATTGGTGGAGCGATTGGTGCATACGCAATTATGTATCAATCAACACCAACATCCACAGCACCAATGAATATAACCATCGTAGAAAAATATTCTGTCCATTCGTATCAAGAACAATGTGGTGGCGGCAAAGCAGCAGGTATGAAATGTACTTACACAGACCCACCAAAAATTATCGATGATAAAGGGGACTTGTATATAGTGCAGAATGAAGACGACTGGGCTAAAATGCAGATAAACAAAACGTATAATGTGCAATATGCAAGTTATCCAAACGTGCAGAAGGGAAAGATTGTTGGGATTAATTATTAAAAACCCCACCGACTTCACCCTAGGCATCCTACTCGCTCTAGTCTTTGCACTAGACATTGCCACAACCCAGAGATTTGCCTTTCAACCGGAATTGGGTTTGAAGGAAACCCTATAATGCGCGCGGTCGTGGATAATTCGTTGTTGATAATTGCTGCAAAAGGCGTGGCATTAGGTTTAACTATTTACATTGTGAATAAGTTTAAAGATCATTTTCCTAGTTGGATCGGTCACTTTGGAATGTCGTGGTTATTGGAATTACTTGGGTGCGGTCATAAATAATTTGTTGGTGATTTTTTAGGACAAATTGTAAATTGGGTTTCCAATCCGCCCAACCAAAACCTTTATCATCTTTCAAAACGTATATGATAAGATGAATCATAAAACAAAAGGAAACGATACTCTCCGCCAACGGTTAAAATTATTTTTAAATAAAATAACTAGTGGGAAAGAAATCGAAACAAATCACTTGGTCATGGAACTTTCAAAACTCAATAAGAATTATTCTTTGAATTCAGCGCGCGTAACTAATCTTTTAAAAGAAAACCGAGAAGTCGTTAGATTTATTAGATCTGGGATTTGGTTGAAACTATAAAATTTAACCTTCAACCGAAAAGTATAAGTAATTATGAGTTTATATAAAAAGTGGGAATTTATATGAAGTCAAAATACATTATGATTTTTATAGCATTGCTTGTTAGTGCTATCTGTATTGCTGGATGTATAAATAATACTCCTACACCAACTGTAGTAACTGTTAAAGAAATCGGGCAACCTGCTCTACTATATTCATATCCAACTACAATACCCACGGTGCCCACCCCTGCTCCTATAATAAAATCTGTTTCTGGATATTCGTCGCGTGGAACAAGCGAAGTAATTATACCCGGGAGTGATAAACATCTTTTTTATCCAAATTCGTGGACTGTAAAAACCATAAGCGGTTCACAAATGAAGTCTGCTACTTCCGATGGGTCAACATCTAACCTTCAATTAACAGATGCGATTTATATTATTTCGCCATCAAAATCTACAATAGTAGCAGGAGAAGGTGTGGATATAAGTACAATGATATTTGGATCTTCTCAATTTATTTCCATATTAGATAAGGGATATATTACCGATGACGAACTTGACGAAAATTCGCTAATTGATTCTTATGAGAAAGATGGATATACAAATGTTCAATTTGATCCAACATATTACAAAATAAATGGAAACCCCGCGCGGTCGATGTCTTTTGATTCTTCGAAGGATAATACACATGTATCTGCGTATATCATAGTATCTGATTCGAAAATGGGGTATGTTACTATGATAATTTATAATGCAAATTCTCCCAGTGGAGAAGTAAGTCAAGGGTATCAAATAATTCAATCGTTTGTATAAATTTATAATTTATCAACATTTTTGTAATAGAAACCTTTAACTACTATAACACACTATACATTTTTATGCGCGTTAAAATTATATTAATCGCAACACTTGTTGTTATAAGTGCGTTAGTATGTTCGGTCGGCGCAATGCCCGATCCAAATAAATATGCTCCTGTTGTCATTAATAACGGAGATGGAACCGGCTCTCTATACATCCAAGCAATGTGTGGGCATACACTAATAACTAAAGATGTTATTATTCAAGAAGTTGTTCTGAAAGATGAAAAATATAATCTGGGAACAATGAACGCTCTTATTCAAAAAGATAATCTTAATCTATATAACCCGGTTGGAGAAAATAAAACCATTGAACTAGATGCCAATGGAAAGTATGATGCATTTTTTAAACCCGGTATATATGCATTAACATTCTTAAATGAACAAGCAGCCGGGAATGAATATGCTATTGCACAAGTTAATGCGAACTACAAAACGCAGATAAACTTTGCTGGGCATGGAGTTACGAAAGCGGATGAAAATTAAAAATTAATTATTATTAACTTTTTTATTACCAAAAGATATAAATATTATTAAAGTTTATTATTATATACCGTTGTTGAAACGGGTTTGGTTGGGTAAGGTTTGTTTTGGTGCGGCAATGCCGGGCAAGGTATGTTACGGTTGGGTCGGTTTTGGTAAGGAATTAAAACTTGGGTGAATTTTCCACCCAAGTTATTCTTCTATTCATCAAAAAATTCCAAATATATCCGATTACTATTCCTATAGCATTTCCTATTAAATAGTTTATTCCTACGAATGTTAGTGCCACCAAAACAGTAACATTTATTATCATTGATCCAATACAGATTGAATTATAACTAAACATTCTGTGAAGGAATGATTTTTGGCATTTTGCTCCTTTAAATGTAAAATTATCATTCATTAAAAAATTTGTTATAATACTTATTTCTATCGCTAGGAAACTTGCAAAAACCAAAGGCGTATTAAAAACTTCTTTGAACACGGACAAACAAATCATATTTGTTGCCACTCCGATAAGACCAACGATCCCAAATTTTACCATCTTTCTTAATTCTTCTCTTCCACGTCCGGGGAACAATGCATTATCAATAAATTGTTTTGCGAATTGAATAATTGTGGATTTCTTTAATTTGCTTTCACCCACTTTTCTGTTTGTGAAAACATACGGTAATTCTTTCACTATAGTCCAATGGCATTTTGAAAGAATCTCCAATAAGATTTTATATCCACACCGTGGGTTTAATGAAGGTGTGTGCATTATTAAATCCTTTTTTGCTCCGAAGAATCCGGAAATTGGATCGGTAATTTTCGGGAAAAGGAGGCGACCGAGGAATGTTGCCCCGAAAGAAATAACACGACGTTTTAAAGGCCAGTCTTTGATACCACCATTTGGCATATATCTTGACCCAATTGCGATATCTACATTATTGTTTTTTATTTCATTGAACATTGCAGGAATAATTTCTATTGAGTGCGATAAATCTGCGTCCGTCACTACCACCACGTTTCCGCGCGCTTTATTTATTCCGGCAATAACAGATTGGGAAAGTCCCGGATCTTTTGTGCGCGTTATTAAAACCACGGGATACTTCCTAATGATAAGATCGGTAACAATAAGTTGTGTCTTATCCGTGGAAGAATCATCGACAACGATTATTTCAAAAGTTATAGTGGTGAGACGAAGAGTATGAGAAATTTTTTGTATTGTGTTTTGAATGTTTTCTTCTTCGTTGTAAGTGGGGATGATTATAGAAAGAGATGGACGCATGATATATAAAGGTTATTAAGATGTAGTATAAAATAGTTTCGTCTGGAAATTTATAAAACAGATTGGTGGTTATCTTCGTGTTGCGCGGCGAGATCCTCTTATAGTTTTTGTTAAATGCCCCGACCTTCCTCCAAAACCGTGTTTGCTTCTTTTTTGAATAGAAACTAATTGTGATTTACCTATCTTCCCGGTTTTGTTGAATGCTCTTGTATTTATTCTTTCAACCTTTATATTTTTGCCTTTTGTCGTCAAGATGTTTCACCTTTATTATTTTATTATAATGACATTATCATATTTAAACCTTTCTATTCATTTAGTATACTTTGAATTAGTCTAATTTGGATTAGACTAATTAAAAATACGGTGAAGAATAAGTTTTAAATACTTATAAGTCATACAATAGTATAGCCAAGAGTTACAAAATCAATACGAATGTGAGGTCAGCGAATTTTCGAAACCTCCAACATTCTTATGGTTAGAACTTTTGAGCTAATGTACAGAAGTCCGACTAATCATCTCTCATGCTTTGCTTTCCGCACAGGAATAAGTTTGGCGGATACTTACCAACAACCGCCATAAAACAATCGTCTAATATTGACATTTGTGAAAATAGTTTGTGTAAAAGACCGGCGCAATAAAATAATGCGCCGGTCAAAATGCAACCAAGATAACCCCTCGTGGCAGATCGTTGCGGGTTCAACACCCGCTGGTTGCTTTTGGTTAAAACAATGGAGTGTACAAAGACTCTCGTTTTGGCCAGAATATATTTTTCGGGCCTGTAGCTCAGTCCGGTTAGAGCGCCCGGCTCATAACCGGGAGATTTCATCGGTTCAAATCCGATCTGGCCCACTAATCGAAACATATATAACTCATCACAACCAATACGTATATAGATATGAAAATTCTTCTCGTTTCTTCTCAAGATTACATTCACCATCCAGTTCCAAGCCGTCATCATTATATTTTTGAAGAACTGGCAACACGTCATGAAATACACGTCGCGCATTTTCACGTAAGTAATAACAACGACCGCGCGACCCTTCTTATTCCTGAAGAAGTTACAATGTTTAATATCAAGTCCCCATTTTTGCATTACACATTAAACGCGCCATATCATTTTTATAAATTTGATGCAATACTACATCACGAACATTATGATGCCGTGGTTGTAGCAAACATTCTCGCGGGCACAGCAGTGATCTGCGCGGCCAACAAATATAAGGTTCCCGTGGTTTTTGATTTAAAAGATTGGTTCCCGGACAGCGCGGCAATGTATATAAAAAATAATATTCTCAAGGAAGTCGTGCGCATGTCGGTTCTGGACATTACAAAATATAATCTTGAACGTAGTAATAAAATTGTCACGGTTTCCCCCTCACTGGTTAAAAAGTTAAATGCGCTGGGATTCGAATCGGAACTTATTACAAACGGAGTGGATACCTCCATTTTTAAACCGATGCCAAAAACAAATGATAATGATTTCGTCATCGGGTTTGTAGGGAGTGTTGAACGTTGGTATGGTCTTGATGAAATAATTAAGGCTATGCCCAAATTGCTTAAATATAATCCTAATATGAAATTGCTCATTGTCGGGGATTCATTATTTACTGAATATGGGAAGGAATTAAAATCTTTAGTTAATAATTTAAATTTATTTGATAATGTTATTTTTACCGGGTTGAAACCTTACAATGAATTGCCACATTATATTTCTATGATGGATGTTTGTGCTATCCCCCCTATACCTCCACAGTGGAGAAACATTGCGTTACCAAATAAATTTTTTGAATATACCGCATGTGGGAAACCAATTATCACAACGCCAATCCCCGATATGATTGCAATGGGAACAGATAATTTGTTTGTTTATAAAAATATAGGAGAATATGTTGAAAAGATTAAATATATAGAAAATAACAAACCAAAAGTTTTAAATAATATAGAAAACTTTGATTGGAAAAACAGGGCGAAAGATTTTGAGAAATTGATAAAGGAAGTAACATTATGATTATTGGAGAAAATTCACTTATTAGATCCGGGGCTATAATATATGATGATGTAAAGATTGGAGATAATTTTGTTACTGGTCATAACGTTTTGATACGGGAACATACAACTATCGGAAATAATGTTAAAGTTGGTTCTTCAAGTATTATTGAAGGAAATTGTTATCTTGGTAATGATATCAATATTCAAAGCATGGTTTTTATTCCAACAAAAACCGCTATTGGTGATAATGTATTTATCGGGCCATGTGTGACAATGACGAACGATAAATACCCCCCCTCCAAATATTTGGGTGGTCCGTCAATCATGGACGGTGTGGTCATTGGAGCGTGCGCGATTATTCTTCCGGGTGTAAAATTGGGGAAGGGGTGTTTTGTAGCAGCGGGTTCGCTTGTGACAAAGAATGTTCCAGCAGGTAAAATGGCAATCGGTTATCCTGCGAGAATAGTTGATAAGCCGATGGTGATGAAATGATACGTATGGCACATCCAATTATTGGTGATGAAGAAACAGAAGCGGCATTGAATGTCTTAAAATCGGGCAACCTTGCGCAGGGGAAGAAAGTAAAAGAATTTGAAGAGAAGTATTCCGATTACTGTGGTGTAAAATATTCCGTGGCTGTAAACAGTGGCACGGCTGCACTTCATGCTGCGTTATCTTCGATAGGTATTGGAAAGGGTGATGAAGTTATAGTCCCCGCATTTTCTTTTATTGCAACAGCAAGTGCAGTTTCGATGTGCGGCGCAACTCCGGTATTCGCAGATATCGAATCAGATTATTTTACAATCGATCTGGCGAATGTAGAAAATTTGATTTCGGATTCTACGAAGGCAATCATTGGTGTCCATTTATTCGGGCAACCGTTTGATATTAAAAGAATTTTAAATTTTGGTATTTCCTTGATTGAAGATGCAGCGCAAGCGCATGGTTCAACCTATCACGGCAAACCGGTTGGCGGTTTCGGTCAGGCTGGTTGTTTTAGTTTTTATGCAACAAAAAATATGACAACCGGGGAAGGTGGGATGGTTACGACAAATTTAATCGAAATAAATAATAATGTTCGTCGTTTCATTAATCATGGGCAGAGTGAGAAGTATCTTCACACTTCACTCGGTTATAATTATCGTATGACCGATATTGCTGCTTCGATAGGTATTGCACAATTGGAGAAGTTGAATTTATTTAACGCGCGACGGATTTGTAATGCAAATTATTACGATGAACATTTGAAAGCGCACGGGGTAATATTACCGAAGCGTCGTGATTATTGTAAACACGTTTTTCATCAGTATGTTATACGGATAACTGATGATTGCCCGATTACAAGAAGTGAAATTATTAACATATTAAAACAAAAGGGTATTGATACGGCGATTCATTATCCCATTTCGATCAATAAACAACCAATGTATAAAAATATGAATGTTGAATGTCCGGTTGCGGAAAAAATAAGTGGTGAGATATTGAGTATACCGGTTCATCCTTCGTTGACAACGGACGATTTAAAATATGTTTGTGATACAATAAATGGGGTTGTAGAAAATGCTTAATGTTGGTGTTATTGGTGTGGGTATGATGGGGAAGAATCATGCTCGTGTTTATTCGGAATTAAAAAATGTGGATAATTTATTTGTGACTGATATAAATGAAAGTGTTGCAAAAGAAGTGGCGACGAAAAATAACGGAATATATTGCGCATCGATAGATAATCTTTTAGAAAAAGTTGATGCAGTCAGTATTTGTGTTCCAACGCAGTATCATTATGAGGTGGCAAAGAAAGTAATCGAATCTAATATACCCCTGCTGATCGAAAAGCCAGCCTGCGAATCTGTTTTAGACGCCAAACAATTAATAGAAATGACTCCTTCTGGGTTGATTTGTGGGGTCGGGCAAATTGAAAGGTTCAACCCGATTGTTAAAGAAATAAAAAAGATAATTGATTCACCAATATACATTGAATCTAAACGTCATAACCCGGCATCCGCGCGTGTTACTGGATCTGTGGTTTTGGATCTTATGATTCATGATATTGATGTTGTGTATAATTTATTGGACTGGAAACCGACAGAATATATTTACAGTTCTGGGAGCAATGATATTTGTGGCGCGCTATTAGATTTTGATAAAACAACAGTTTATTTATCTGCAAGCAGAAAAGCGTCAAAGAAGATTCGAAGTATATACATTGAACAGGAAGATTATACAATCGAAGGTGATTATATGACACAGGAGATTACTATTTATAGTAAGCCCGAACGATATAATATGAATAATAATAAATACACAAGGGAAGGAATAGTTGAAAAAGTTATGGTTCCAAAGTTAGAACCTCTTAAAGAGGAATTATCTACATTTCTTAATTGCGTTGAAACAAAAATGTCTTTCCCAGTAACATTGGAGCAGGGATTGAGAAATCTTAATATCGCGCATAAAATAGAGTCGGGGTTAAATTGATGGAGACCATTGGTGTTGTGGGTATGGGTTACGTGGGCATTCCTGCTGCAATGTTGTTTGCCGACTCTCCATATTATAAAAAGGTGTATGGATTTCAGCGCAATTCAAAAAATTCTGGTTATAAAATCGAAATGTTAAACGATGGTCGGAACCCTTTGAAGGGTGATGAACCGGGGTTATCGGAACTAATACGACGCGTTGTTCACGATAAGAAATTTTTATGTACATCCGATTTTAGTAAAATTCGAGAATGCGATGCAGTCACAATTTCAATTCAAACTCCTTTTAAAAACAAAGATGATTTGATCCCAGATTTTTCTGCATTGTTTGATGGTGTTAAAGAAGTTGGAAAAAATATAAAACCGGAAACTTTGGTGGTGTTGGAGTCAACTGTTACCCCGGGGACAACTGTGGGAATAGTCAAAGACATTCTTGAAACAGAATCGGGGTTGGTCGTGGGCAAAGATTTTTATCTGGCACATGCCCCAGAGCGGGTTATGGTAGGACGGCTCATAAAAAATATTCGGGAGTATGATCGT
Source organism: archaeon (assembly GCA_041657425.1). Lineage (GTDB taxonomy): Archaea > Iainarchaeota > Iainarchaeia > Iainarchaeales > CSSED10-239 > JAKQTP01. The sequence continues at coordinate 114,523 of JBBABY010000003.1, read as the reverse complement.
ATTGTTGGGGGCATTAATGAAGCGAGTACGAACCGCGCCGTGGATTTGTATACACTACTTCTTACTAAAGGCAAACTAATAAAAATGAGTGCAACAGCAGCAGAAGTTACAAAAACCGCAGAGAACACTTTTAGGGATTTACAAATCGCGGCTGCTAATCAATTGGCGTTATATTGCGAAGCAATGGGAATAAATATTTATGATGTGCGGAATGGGATAAACTCATTAAAAGGAGAAGGGGTTTCGCGTGAAATCCTGATGCCGGGTGCGGGGGTTGGTGGGCATTGTCTTACAAAAGATACTTACCATTTGGAACGCGGTGTTAAATTAAGCGGGGGGCTGGATTATCCAGAAGGTGTGGAGTCACTATTTGTTTCCGCAAGACATTTAAATGATTTTATGCCGGATCATATTTTTAATTTGGCTGTTGATGGTTTGAAACGCGTTGATAAAGAAATTCATGGTTCAAAAATTGCTATTCTTGGTTGGGCATTTATTGCAAATTCTGATGATGATAGAAATACCCCGTCGGGAAAATATAGGGATTTGATTGTTCAATCAGGAGGGGAAGTCGTTATTCATGATCCATATGTCGCATCACATTATAATGCAACTATTGAACGTGATATAAATCGCGCCCTTAAAAATATAGATGCTGTTGCAATAATGACTGGGCATAACATGTATAAAAATTTAACGCCAGAAAACATACCGGGGAATAAAGTTGTGATAGTCGATGGCAGAAATGTAATCGATCCAGATACATTTATTAATAAAGGTTTTATTTATAAAGGCGTTGGGCGCGGAGACAAGAATGACCACCCAATAAAGGAGTTTTAGATGTGCGGCATTGCAGGTCAATATTGTATAGATGGTAAGACTCCCAATAAAGACATTTTATTCACAATGTCGCAAAAACTTGCACACAGAGGCCCGGATGGAAATGGAATATATTTAAATGGCAATGTTGGATTAGTTCACCGTCGTCTCGCCATTATAGATTTAACCGAAGATGGCGCGCAGCCGATGTCAAATGAAGATGGTTCTCTTATTATTACTTTTAATGGAGAGATTTATAATTACATTGAATTGCGCGAAGAATTAATAAAAAAGGGATATGTGTTTAAATCCGGTTCGGATACAGAGGTTATAATTCATGCCTACGAAGAATGGGGTAGTGCATGTGTAAATCGATTTAACGGCATGTGGGCGTTCGCGCTCTGGGATTCAAAAAGGCAAGAGTTATTCTGCGCGCGCGATAGGTTTGGAATAAAACCATTTTATTATACAAGGGTCGGAGATTCATTTTTCTTTGCTTCGGAAATAAAAGCGTTACCCAAATATTTTAATCCGAATGACAAAACGGTAAATATGTTCCTTGCGTGGGGGATGCAAGATTATTGTGAAGAAACGATGTTTGATGGAGTATATCAAATTGAACCGGGTTTTGCTTTAACTGTTTCTAAATATGGGATATCTAAATATCATTATTGGATTCCCACGATAAATGAAAATATTTCTGGCGAATGTAATTACAAAAAATTGAGGGGTTTGATTAATAGTGCCGTTAGGCTTCATCTTCGAAGCGACGTTCCGGTTGGGTCGTGTTTATCTGGTGGGATCGATTCTTCTGTCATTGTTTCTATGATTGACACGGAAAATCAAAAAACATTTTCGGCAGTGTTTGGAAACGAAAAGTTTGACGAAAGTAAATATATAAATGAAGTTATAAAAGATAAAAAGGTCGATTGCGATTTCGTTGAACCGACATCACAGCGATTGATAAAAGATATTGATGATTTAATTTATATTCAGGACGAACCGTTTGGTTCTCTGTCAATCTATGCACAGTATTGTGTTATGAGAAGTGCGAAAGATAAAGTAAAAGTTCTTTTAGATGGACAAGGGGCGGATGAATTATTTGCTGGATATCTTGGTTATCAGGTGGCATATATTAAAGGATTAATTAAATCGTTGCATCTCTGGGCAGCGGCAAAAGAGTCTGTGGGATTTATAAGACGGCATCACGATTTTATTTTTAATTCAATAATGGAGACATATGCTAGGAAACGATATAGAAAGTGCTTGGGTGAGATTCCTATGTACGAGGATCGGTATAAACCACCGTTGAGTTGTGTATTGGAACGGGAGTTGATATCTACAAATCTCCCGGCGTTATTACATTATGAAGATCGCAATTCTATGGTGTTTTCCATTGAAGCGAGAGTGCCGTATCTTGATATAGATTTGATTGAATATGTTACCAGATTACCATTAGGCGAAAAAATTAGAAATGGTGTTTCAAAGTTTTCATTACGGAATTCTGTAAGAGGGATTATACCTGAATCTATCCGAACACGGAAAGATAAGATGGGGTTTGTTACACCGGAAGAAATGTGGATGAAGAACGAGTTGCAGGAATTTGTGCAAGGGGTTATAACATCGGAAAGTTTTAGAAGTAGAAAATACTGGGATTGGCAGGAGGTCAAAAAGTGTTATGATGAATTTGTTTCAGGTGAGATTGAGTATTCGTGGATTTTGTGGAGGACTGTTTGTACGGAACTGTGGTTGAGGAGGTTTATTGATAAGATTTAAATATTTTGGGAGCATATAAGATTATAGAAGGCTCGTAGCACAATCGGTGGTGCGTTGTTCTTATAAGGCAAAGGGTGTCAGTTCGATCCTGACCGAGCCTATCTATGAAATCCACATTTCCGTTCTCAATACCGATTGCAGATACATGGTATATCGAAGGTCATTCGTGCCCAAACTGTGAAAAGAAACTCGGTCTCCATAGTGATTTATATACTGATGGTATAGTTGAATCGTGTGGATACTGTGGATATACGAGAGAAATTAAAGGTGATTAAAATTGGGATGTATGATTATATAGAATTAGACGTTGGTTGCCCAATCTGTGGTAATAGTATCATTAACACTTTCCAAACAAAAGATTTGGCGTGTATGATGAATACATATCAGCCGGGTGATAAAGTTCCATCGGATTGTAGAAAAAGTAGTATTGTTACTTACACGACCTGCGACCATCACCGCGAGATAACTAAAATCGACGGCGAATTAATATTCACAATGATAACAGGATATTGGATAGAATATGAGATCCCAATTATTGACGGAACAATAGTAAATGATCAAAATCTGTGGAAAAGGAAAGTAGAACCTACAGCGTATAATGCTTTGAGTGTTGCACCGGAAGGATATACAGAAGAAGAGTTGTATGCGATGGCGGAGAAGTTGAATGAAAAGATTGAGAAAGATATAAATATTATGAAAGCAGAAAGAATAATGAAAGGGGTTGTTTAAGATGTTTGTTAAAATTCGGAGTCTTGGATGGAAAGTGTTGATCGAAGAAGATGAATTGAATATTGAAGACGAAGAAACGGAAAGAAATTAGAGGTGACATCATGTATGACGAAACGAGTAATTAAACCAATCGAAGATGGAATTAAAGGTGTTATTATGTGGGAAAGTGTTGCTACTTAAACAAGAAAAAATAAGATTTCTTTTTAATTTTTATGTTTATTCAATCACTGTTGGATTTGATTTAAATGAAAACCAAAATCGTCTCGTATGAAATTGCACACTGTAATTCATTATGCAGAAACTTCTACCACAACTACGACGACGAGGAGAAGTGTTGGTGTTCGGTGTTAAATAAAAAGATTTTTGACGTTGATAATAATGTTGACATTTTTTGCGACTTGGTAGAAAGAGAGTTTCCGGAAGATTGTCCGTTGGATGAAAAGGTATAAATATTTAGCGAGCGTATATGGATATGTCAAGAGAATGGAAACACACAAGGGCAAATAATACATTCTCTTGACAAACGAGAAGGGCTACAGTTTAGCGGATTAATGCCGGCCTTTGGAGCCGGCGGCGGGTGTTCGACTCACCCTAGCCCTATCCAGAAACCACGGAAGTGATATCACTGTGGAAGTATGGTCGTAGATTACGAACGTCAAGCGTAATTGAGGTAGAAGCAACCAAAATAACAATGCTACGTGAGTTAATGTGCTATCACGTTAATCACCGCGCACCCCCCCGTGCGGGATTACACCAATCGGGGCAGTAACAAGGTGGTTGAGGCGACCGGAGCCAAGAACCAAAATCCGGATTAATTATTACCAGAGAAACACAAAAGATGTGTTGTCAACTCGCACCGCGAGAACGGGATGCCAAGTTCCACAAGAGACCCAATCTCGCGCGAGAAATTGAATAATGAGTTCAAATCTCATCTCTGGTTTGCGCCTGCGTGTACACAAAGGCGTAAGGATAGGTTGCTAGTTGTTGAAAGACCACCTTTAGCCAACATTAGACTGATTCGGTGAGCACCGTGGTTAGTAGGGTAATGTCCTGCGAATGAGGTTCAAATCCTCATTATCCTTATATTATCAAATGTCAAATGGGATATACCCTTTATTGGGACACATCTTTCATAGGATATACCCATTGACGAGTCAATTTAAATCAAAAAGTATTTATTCTTAAACATCCTATACATATTTGGCAGGGTGGCAAAGCGGTGAAAGGCCATCGCAGGCAATCACCTAATAGGTTGCTGATACGTGGGTTCAAATCCCACCCCGGTCATCGGGTCTGGCACGCGGAAGATTCCTTTGGGAACCAGACCCGTTGTTCCTCATAAGCGTGGAAAGGGAACATATTAAAAGCAACAGTAGTTTAACTGGGAAAACGTAAGTGAGGCATGCCATTTGACTTACATTGTTGGTTCGAATCCAACCCGTTGCATTAAAATGATATCTAATGGAATTAAATTATTAATTCCGGTTGGGTCTATTACCGGAGACCCTATAGGATCAAGAAGATATATGGAGGTTGACCCTACCAACTATAGCAATTCGGTTTCTAGAAATATTCTCATTTTACCAGATGGATCGGAATGGGTAAATCTTTATCAAAATCAATAATAGAAAGTTATATATACTATTAGTATTAATATATGAATATGATTAGAACAATCAAGTTGAAACTAAATGTTTCTTCTGATGCGAAGATATCTCTTTTTAAAACAATGAGAGATTATACAACCGCATTTAATATTTGTTCAACTTGGGGGTTTGATAATCATACTGCTAATAAGATAGATTGCCATAAATCAACTTATTATAAAATTCGGGAATTGATACCCAATTTTCCCTCTTCGTTGGTTCAGTGTGCAAGAGATGTTGCTTGCGCATCTTTGAAATCGGTAAAGTGTCGATATAAACCGATTCGTAAAGAACATTCGGCAATGTTATATAATTCGCAGGTTATTAGGGTTTGTTTGGAATCTGGTTACGCAACTATTGCTACTTCAAACGGTAGAGTAAAAGTTGAATTTATAGTTCCGAAGTATTATATACCATATTTAACGTGGAAAATTAAATCATCTACACTGTCTCTTCGTAAGACTGGCAATATGTTTTATTTGCATTGTCAGATTGAAACGAATACTCCCAAAATCATTCCCGATCAAATGGTTCTTGGAATCGATAGAGGCATTATTAACATTGCGGTCTGTTCCGACAACACATTTTTTAATTCCCGGGCAGTGAAGAATACGCGGTCGCAGTACGCATATCTCCGAGCTCAATTACAGTCTAAAGGCACTCGATCTGCTAAAAGAAAGTTAAAGAAACTTTCCGGTCGAGAAAGACGGTTTGTGACTGATGTTAATCACTGTATCTCGAAGCAAATTATACAAACCCAATATACAGTATTCGCTCTTGAAGACCTTACTAAAATTCGGGTACAAAAACGACGCGGGAAAATTTTTAATCGAAAATTGAACAATTGGTCGTTCTTTGAACTTGAACAGTTTATCCGGTATAAAGCCGAAAATCTTGGCAAGAGGGTTATATTTATTGATGCTCGTTATACTTCTCAAAAATGTTCAATTTGCGGGCATGTCTATAAAGGCAATCGTAATGGTTCCTCTTTTAAATGCTGTAAATGTGGATTTGAACTTCATGCTGATCTCAATGCTTCTCGTAATATAGCTCAAGATGGTATATCTGTTTTGAGTAGGCTGCCTGTCAACCAGCCAAATGTAGCGTGTCTCTGACATAGTTACAAGCTTACGAAGAAATTTGTAAGCAGTTGACGAACGAGGTTCGCTATCTATTTCTACGAAAAATAATTACTATTAATAATCGTTTTTCGATTTGATTTACACCACTGGTTTTATATATTATAAACGCATATATCTATTTTGGTTGCAGAGCAACCGGAGTTAAAAAATGGCAAAATCTTTTATTAGAAATGTAGATGGCATTGGGATTTGGGTAAGAGAAACAACTTATGATAAAGCAAATCTTGTCAATATAATTGTTTTCGCATTGGCGGTATTCTGTTCTTTTCTTTGTGAATGTCTATGGGTAAATGGTAAGTCTATTTGGGGCATTGCAATGAGTGCTTCATGTTGCGCGTGGATATCACTCACATTTGATTTAATTACATATTTACCTGCCTATGAAGTATATCCGGGATCTGATGTGGGAACAACTATTATCAAAACCACCCCCGAAGCAGACCAACTCGCAATCTGCAAAGCCGCAAAAGAAATCGAAGCGCAATGCCACGATATAGCAGCAAAGCGTAGAGAGTTAGATAGGATTGCAGGAAACTGCAAATAATCTTTTTTAGAAATAATTAAATAGTTTTGACACATATACTATTTTGATGTCAAGAACACTTCGTATCTACAACCGCATCATTAAAAAAGCACATCGTTATACATTAGGACTTTTCGACCGTGCCGTTCATAAGTATGGTTTTGCATTCCATCCATACCGCGCGCTCTGTATGGGGCATTGTGGATCTTGTAAAAACCCGGAACTAGATCAGAAACATCAAAGGAAAATAAGGAAGCAAGAATTTCGGCGCGCGCTTTCAATGGAGTTAGCATGAAAGTTTATTTGGTTGGAACTAAAGATTGTGAAGAAACAAACACACGATACATTTGTATTTTCAAAAATACCGCATTAAAATTATGGGAAGAATTACGCCAAGAATTAATAGAACGCGCAAATAATATACTTGAAAAATATTCTAATGACAAAACAGAATTGAGAAATCTGGAAAACCTTTCTGAAATAGACCCGGAAAAAATGGATAATTATCCGCAAGAAGAACCTTTCATTCAAGAAATGGAAACTGAAGATTAGAAAAGTTTCCCCCCTTTCTTTTCCAACCATTCGAGATTTAATGGTTTATCTATTGTTTCAAACTTCAACCCGCCAACCTTCCATTCTTTCTGTGGAAGTCGGAATAATTTCCTGATGTCGTTTTCAATAAGGAATAAATATGGTTTTAAATTTAAGCGTGGTTTTTTTACCTTTGTTTTTATAATTGGTGATTCTTCTCGTGGTTTTGGTTTTTCTACAGGTGTATCACCTTTTTGTAGTCGTGCGTAACGGTCACGAAGTTTTGCCATTTCTTCTTCACGGGTTGCCATTTTATTTCTCCTTCAAATTATAACACGATTCACAAATACAGCATTCAAAACATTCTTTTGATTTTTCGTTATGCGTTCCAAAGCATTGCGGCAATTTAATTTTGTCCATTTTAATCCGGTTTGATTTGTCTTTCAATCTTTCCACCATCCTTGTTTTCTTCCCAATCTTATTATTTTGGCGGGGTTATTTTTTAAACCTTCAATAATATAATTTCCATCATCCCAACCAAAATAATGCATTCCACCGTGATCTTTCCACCAACAGTACCACGTGTAGAACACTTCGAATTTATCTATTACTATTATTTCTGGTTCCATCACACATTATCACCTTCCAAAGATTTGAATAAGAATGAACCCATTACATATACAACGAAATAAATAACATCAATTATAAATAATGGAATTAACATGGTTGTAACCATATTATTATCCGGATTTAATACTGCTAGAGGGATGAGTATTAAATTAACAAAAATTAGTATCAATTCATCAATCATGCAAATACCGCCGTTAAAATAACCGCTGCTGCAATCGGAAGCATCCACGGGGAACCGCGTGGGTAATTATTAAACTTATTCCATAAATTTAAATTTTTGTTTCCTGCACGTCGGTTATAAAAATAAACACATATCATCCATATGATAGAAGTAAATGCCAGCATTATAATAAATATAATTTGAAAGATGTTACTACTATCAGCAGGGTTTAATGGATTTAAAATACAGAACCATGAAATCAATATCAGAAATCGCGCATCTGCTCCGCGATAACAATTTTTGGTAAATAAAAATATAAATAGTGCGGTCATCAAACACGACAATGCGATATAAGCAAATGGTAATCCGTTAGTATAAAGGAGTAATAAAGCCGGAACATTAACTATTATGAGTGGAATGAAAGACCATTTTGGTATTGAGCGGTTTTTTATATCCCAGTAACAAAGTGGGATTAAATAAAGGAGTGTAGAAATTACTCCGACATAAGCAGCCGTGTGGATGTAGTCAATCATTTCAATTCCTTTCTACGTAGATATATAGAAATTAAATACCAGACCACACCAATAATTATTGCTCCTATTATTATTCGCGTTGCCCACTTCTTTATATTTTCATCAGCAATTATTTTTTGTTGAGTCTTTATTTGTTCATCGGAAGGCGTAACTTTTACAGTAACTATTTGTGTTGGTCCGGGCACCGTGACTGTTACATTTTGAATGATTGGTGTTGGCGTTGGAATAAATTCTTCCGGTCCATATTCTCCCGATATATAACGTATTGTTTTTGGTGGAATATATGCATCTAATGGAGCGGAATATATTACGAATGTATATACTGTTCCGCCAGTAGATAGATTTGTATAAGCGGTTACTGTATGATCTCCCAGCCACATATTATATTTATAGACTGGAATTGTAACATCAAACCATCTCATATCTCCCGGGTTGTTACTTCCTGCTGTAACGGCAATTGTTGTATGTGACTCCAGTGTTTTGGAATCCTGTTGCTGTTCATCAATGATGAATTTTAATGGCGAACCTATTGCAACATTGGTGTATCCTTTTACTTGGATGTAACTAACGTTGGTATTATATTCAACTACACCTGCTTGATTTATAGTTTCATTCGGAGTAAGTTTTTCCGACACGCTTTGAATTTCGATTGTTGGCAATTGATATTCCATTGAATATGTTTTAAATGTATCCATTGTTTCCGGGGTTATTTGCCAGAATTTTTCGAGAATAACTTTTGGAGATAAACCATTTATGTCTAATGATTTGATACTAAACGATGGAAGATCAAACCATTTTATTTCTTTTTCTGTATTATCATATATAACAGTAAAGAATTTACTGTTTCGTTCGTTTATTGTTTGTAACATTACGGTATATGTGCCGGGTTCAAATCCTGTTAGAACGTCTTTTGATATATCAATTAAAGTTGAATTTGTTGATTTAAAATCAAGTAGTTTATCAACTCTACCGAATAACCAAATGTTTGTTGTAGCATTTGTTTTTACCACGAATGGATCTCCACGAGCAACCAAATAATCAGATATATGTTTGATTTCAACCGGCGGAGATATTGGTATTTCAATATCTGTATAATTATTTATAATCAATTCGGAAATGTTAACAATAGTTCCATTACTATACGTCATTGTGCTATTTCTGTAAGATTGTGGATATACTACAAATGCAATGTTGTTTCCGTGCGTTTCATATGTTCCATCATATTTATACCATTTCCCCGTGCGTGTTTCAAAAATTGACGGATCTATATAAAAATGATAGTAACCTGCTTTCGCATGTGGTAAGGTTATAATATATGATGCACTTGTGTTATACATATCTCGCCCGTTCCAGTATGCTAGTTGTGGGTATGGAGCAACAACACCTGATATATCAATAGTATCGTTGATATATACTATTTCGCCTTGTGAAATATAATGCGTCGGTATAACAATAGGTTCCGGTGTGGATGTGGGAATAGGTGTTGGTGTTGGGATATAACCCGTTTGCATTGTAGTTGGTATTGATGTAGGTATAGGAGTAATTATTGTAACATTATCCGCTAAAGCAGGAGTAATGATTAGGGCAAATAGTAAAATAATGTATAAATGTCTCATTGTTTTTTTGCCCCGGTTTTCATTGCTTTATACAAAGGCGGCAGCGCAAGAATAACGACAACCATTAAGATGAAACATACAGTGGCACTTTGCCATGCGAAGGTGAAACGTTGTTCTTGTGAGATTGTGATGTAGGGAAGCATACTATAGTAGGCTGTGAAAAGTAAGCTCCAAATAATACCGCCTGTTATTCCAAGTTTAAGCGAGAGTTTTATGCGCGTCATGGTTGTTTCTCTCCATTTTTCCAACGACGAGATTGACAATCTGGGCAGGCGACCGGTATTCGTTTGGATCTAGGGTGCCATGCCCAGTGGCACTTTAGGCACCAGTAAAATCCTTCTGGTATTAAATCTTTTTCATGAATTCTAGGCATACTAATAATAATGTTAATACTAATAAGTATTTATACTTTTCGTCTAGTTATTGTTTTAGTATTTGAATGTTGTTATAGAACGTATATATAAAGAAATCTTATCGTTAACGTCGGAGAGTAATAGAAAGATTTAAATATTAGTAATGTCTATAAACAATGAAGACTATGACTAAAAAGAATACACAAGGGAAAAAGAAGCATATGATACGTACTTGGTTTGATGTTGATTTTTTAGAACATTTAGATCGAGTCGGTGAAATACGTATTGCATCGGATGGTCGTGTTTATGGGTTTGAGGCGTTTGTTAAACGTATGGCACGAAGGGGGAGAGTAATATGAAGTGGAGAAATATTTTAATTGTTTTATTGATTTGTTTATTGATGGGTGTAGTAGGTGCCGTTGATTTAAACGAGGGTGTTACATCTGCATCTGGAACGGAAGTAAATTTAACAAACGGTGCTGTAACATTCGCTGACAATACAAATGGACTATCTGTTGCAACATCTACTACGATTGATAATACAACGTTTATTCCAGCCGTTACAAAAACAGATAATGGTAATCTTACATGGACATCCGGTGAAAAAGACTGGCTTGTTATAGACAATCCAATTGTATCAATGTCATATCGTTATACCGGAAAATCTTTAAAAGAAACCATTATCTTAAAAGAAGATAAGCAACTGTCTTTCCCAATTAATTTAGATAACGATTCTAAAATCATTCCTTGGGATCATGGGCAATGGAAGATAGTTTCTGCCACTTCCGGTAATACAATGGTTGGCATCATTGCCGAGAAACCATTTGGTATAGATGCTGCCGGTAATCACATCGATATGGAATATACGTGGGATGGTTCTGCACTCAATTTAGATTATAACAGGACGTTGCAGATATTCAATTCTACACTTACAGATATAAAAAATGAAACGGATGTCAGTGGGGTAACAATCCCATATTACGATTATATTCCAATTTCATATCCTCTAATTATAGATCCTACATGGACTGATACTGGAAGTCCTTATACACTTACGGATGGTGCTTACACCGTTTTAATGTGGAATACCACTGGTACAACCACATGGACTGTGCCAACTGGTGTAAGTAATGTAGAGTATCTTGTTGTTGCAGGCGGCGGATCTGGTGGATTAAATGGTGGTGCCGGTGGAGGAGCCGGGGGATTCCGCAACAATACATCATATTCGGTTACATCGGGAAATAGTCTTGCTGTTATTGTAGGTGCTGGTGGTGCTACTAAAATTACCAATGGGGTGGGAAATATTGGTGGAAATTCCACGTTCGATACCATCATATCAAACGGCGGTGGCGGTGGTGGATGTGCAGTTTCGTCTGCCGGAGGTAATGGAGGATCTGGTGGGGGGGCAACAGCCGGGCAAACAAATCATGGATATGGGAACACTCCTCCAGCATCCCCTTCGCAGGGAAATGATGGTGGAGACGCAGATTTGGGGGTGGGGGACGCAAGACCAACAGGCGGTGGTGGAGGTGCTGGCGCAGCGGGTTCTCATGGTTATGCTGCGACTGGTGCAGGCGCTGGTGGTGCTGGGGTATCCTCATCTATTACTGGCAACTTGACATATTACGCCGGTGGTGGTGGCGGCGGAGCGTCAGCCGCATGGACTGGTGCTATCAGAGGAGACGGTGGTATAGGTGGCGGAGGATACGGCAGTGTTGGAGCGAACAATGCCGCTCCGGGAACAGATGGATTCGGAGGCGGTGGTGGAGGGTGCTATGATACAGGGAGTGGTGGTGCGGGTGGTTCGGGTGTCGTTATTATTAGATATCTTACCCCAACACCTCCGGTTTCATCATTCACACCAAGTAACACAATCACGGGAACTAACACCGTAACACAATTGTTCAATGATACATCTTCCGGTTCACCTACAACTTGGAACTGGTCGTATCAGGGAATATCCGGCGGAAACAATACGCAAACCATCTGGTCAACTGTACAAAATACAACTGGTATATTCAACGCTGGCAACTACAGTATTAAATTGAATACAACCAATGCAAATGGTTACAATCTCTCTACGCAGGTTACATGGGTGAATGTTACATCAATAACTGATCCAAACCCGGATTCATTACTTCAATATAAAGTAGGATCTTCAAACGTTCAAATAAATAATCAAACCCCATATGTTGGTACGGCCATCGCTAGAAATATTTCTTCAAATACAACCCATGTAGTTGTTAATTTCACGTGGGATACATCTCACGTTTCGGTTAATAACATTCGCATTAATGAATCTTCTGCTAATATACCGGGACTTTCTATAGATTCTTCGTCCGTTCATAACGGATATGCAATTGTTAATATGTCAAAGACATCTGGATTTACTGCTCCATCGAACGCATTATTTGATTTTGATATCACGTATACAAAATATGCCGAACCGGGAACCGTTGACGTATTTTCGTTTAATAAAACCAATAGTTATTATTATGACATTGGAAACTCCACATGGTGGAATTTTAATCAGGCAAATTCGGCAAATGCGATAATCGGAACATGGCCGAATGTTAATGCCGATTTTACAGCAAATGCTACATCATTATATATTAACAACCCGGTTTTGTTTACTGATAATAGTAGTGGGTATCCTGACGCATGGAATTGGAGTTTTGGCGATGGAAACTATTCGGTAGCGCAAAATCCGGTTTATACATATGTAACTTCTGGGTATAAAAATGTTTCACTTCATGCATATATGTCTGAAAATGGAACTATAACTAATACTACTACGAAGACAGATTACATTAATGTGGTAACACCATTGTTTCCCATTGCTAATTTTACATATACTCCAGTAACTGGTATAGTACCGGTTACAGTTAATTTCACTGACACTTCGATAAATGCGAACTCTTACTATTGGGAGTTTGGTGATGGTAATACATCTACCGTGCAATCCCCATTGTTTACTTATAATATTCCGGGGCAATATTTCGTTAAACATTCTGCGAGTAATAGTAATGGAACAAGTTGGTTTAATTCGACTTACAATTATGTTTATGTATTCCATACACCAGCGGAATCAAGTTTTACCAATGGCACTACGCCACTACAGGGACTTGCACCATTAACGGTACAATTTATTGATACATCAACCAGTGATCCCGCATATTGGCTCTGGCATTTCGGAGATAGTAATAATGGAACTTATTGGGATACAAATGTACAAAATCCAATACATACTTATACATCTACTGGAACTTATGATGTAACATTATATGCACAAAACGACGGGGGTGGGCATACTATGACTTATAGTGCTTATGTCACAGTATACCCCTCACCCCCAGTCACTAGTTTCACTGCAAATCAAACTACGGGCGCAACTCCTCTAACCGTGCAGTTCACAGATACTTCAACAAATTATCCTACTTTGTGGAATTGGACTGCTACAAATATAGCGGAAAACAATACGCCCATTTCATTTAGCACATTACAAAACCCTACGTTTACTTTTAACTATGGAAACAATTCAATAAAACTTAATGCAACAAATAGTCTTGGAAGTAATATTTCTTCACAAACAACATGGGTTAATGTGACAACACCAGCGCCGGTTGCGTCGTTTATTCCTACTTCTTCTAATGGCAATACTCCATTTACAGTACAATTTACTGACACGTCAACTAATTATCCAACTTCGTGGTTATGGGACTTTGGAGACGGAAACACTACAAATTCTACGGTGAGAAACCCCGTGCACACTTATTGGCATTATGGACAATATGATACACATTTAAATGTTACAAATCCATATGGGAATAGTTCGACACTTGGAGTATATAATAATGGGGTTTTGGTTATCGATATAGCTCCGGTTGCTGATTTCTATGCTTATCCGTTAGTAGCATATACTAATTATCCGATACAGTTCACTGATAACTCTACTAATAATCCCACCTCTTGGGGATGGACATTTGGCGATGGTACCAGTCTCGATGGAACAAATTCTACAGATCAGAATCCTACGCATTCATATATTTCCCCCGGATTATATACTGTATTTCATTATGCTAGCAACAATTGGGTGGGAACTATAAATAAAATTAATTATATCAATATAACTGCAACACCACCTGCGCCAGTTGCATCTTTCACGGGAACACCAACGAGTGGTTATATGCCTCTAGCAGTTCAATTTACCGATACATCACAAAATTACCCTACAACATGGAATTGGTCATTCGGTGACAGCGGAACCTCCACCAGCCAGAACCCGACGCATACCTATACAACTGCCGGTACGTATTCGATACGGTTAAATGTTACAAACAATTGGGGGAATAGTTCAATAACGATGTCAAATTATGTTTCGGTGACAGTCCCTCCATCTCCGGTATTATCATTTATTGGTTCACCAACAAGTGGTGATGCCCCATTAACCGTGCAGTTTACCGATACATCTACAAATTCGCCTACTTATTGGTGGTGGAATTTTGTTGGCGGGGGAACACCACAGTCGTTATTGCAAAATCCATCATATACATATACAATACCGGGTGTTTATAGTGTAACTATGTATGCTCAGAATCTTGGAGGTGCGAACACTATAACAAAAACATCATATATCACCGTAACAACCCCATCACCACCCATTACCAACTTCACATACACTCCTCATACTGGTTTCATCCCATTAACAGTCCATTTCACTGACACAACAACGGGATCGGTTGCTTCTCGGTTATGGCAGTTTGGCGACGGCGGCACATCCACTTCACAAAACCCATCACATACTTTCTCCACTGCTGGAAATTATACGGTGAATTTGACATCTACAAATATAATTGGCTCTAGTTCAAAAATATATTATGTAAATGCTACAACACCACAACCTCCCACAGCATCGTTTACCGGAACGCCAACAAGTGGGTTTACCCCGTTGTCTGTACAGTTTACCGACACGTCTATAAATTCCCCCTCTTCGTGGTCGTGGACGTTCGGAGATGGCAGTACGTCTACGTTACAAAATCCATCTCACACTTACAGTAGTTATGGTGTGTATACAGTTATATTGACAGCAACAAATTCTTATGGGTCGGATACTAAAACATCGAGTAATTATATAACTGCTTCGGCAACACGCGGGCGTGCAGATTTGATTCTGACATATAAATATTCTGTGGTATTATATGTTAAAGATTCTTCGTCTGGAAATCTAATAACTAATAATGCTTCGGTTGTTGATGATAATGGTTCTATAATTAGATCTGCAAGTGGAATATTCTCGGGAACATATTCCGCCGGGCAACATTCATTTACGGTGACAGCGAATAGTTATGATACAAATTATGTAACGTATTTCGTTAATACCAATTTGACAGAAAATATATTTATGACGAAGATAGTGTCATCAGTTTCTACCACATGGTACACTCCAAAAACAGCATTGTTTAAAATCGTAGATGTATATGGGAATCCACTTATCGGGGCAACTGTAAGTGCTCGTTTCAATTCTACTACTTTACCATATGGAGTCAGCGATTTAATTTCCAACTATGGAATGAATGTTGCAGATGCAAATCAGGCTCTTAATGGGACATTGATAATGTCTGGCTCTACTGATAATATGGGAGCGGTTGTATTTACAATGTTAAGCACTTTAAAATACGACATTGTAATAACATATGGTGGGCATTCCAATTATTATCAGGTATATCCACAGGAAGCAGAATATCAGTTCCGGTTCATTACAACATCTACCACAACGGATAATATATGGGATGACTTGTATGCAAATGGAAATACCAAAGTTTGGGCGGTTGAACCTGATCCGGCCAACGTAACATTCTTCTGGTCGTTCCAAGATATGACGGATTTAACTACGCAGATAGATTTCTATTTAAAAGACGTGGATTTAAATACTACTGTTTATACTACAAGTATGTATTCCCCGGTTGCCGGTTCTATCTATCAGTTGAATTACACGGTGCCAAATGAACGTGGTAAGAATTATATGGCGTGGGAAAATTACACACGGGGTGTTGCATAATGATTTCTATACGAAGAAGGTTGACATTATTATTGTCAACCATTTCGCTATTTGTGGCGTCTGTTTCAGCTACCAGCATTACACAAATAGCGGCTGGAACCGCTGCTACAATGCTCGGATCAGGAGGATATTTAATTGATCTCGGTATTGAAAATGTCCCGGGTGTAACTACAGCACAGGCCAAATTTTATTATAATATTATTTCCATTGCGCTTGTCATGTGGCTCGCGTGGGTAGCGGATGAACCGTCGTCAGCACAGTTTTGTGTAATTGGTGTAGGTATATCCGCGTTTTGTGCGTATGTAGGTTGGTTCACAACTCCCAACCCAGTGGGTCAATGGGGATTAATCATAATGTGCGCCGTGCTTGCTGTTATACTTTATATGACGGAAAAGAAAAGATTCCTATATGGTATTAACGGCGCGGGAGATCCATTAATTAATATTTTGGTGTTTGTGCTACTTATGCAATCGACAATAGGGTTGATTAATGGCACTGGTATATTTACAGAACCCGGGGCGACGGTTGCTTCTCCTGCTGATTGTGCAAACGGGTCTGTTACATTTACTAACTGCGCCATTAATGGAAATCTGATGTTAACCAATATACAAACTTCCAGCGGAACAAATAATGTTCTTGGGCAAACATTTAGTGCCGTCCTTACGGTTGCGTCTATGGGGTGGAACTTATTAGTATTAATTATCCAACTATTGGTATCCGTTTCCGTATTCGGCGTGGTAATTTATAACACTTACCCGTGGATTAAAGATTCTCCGTTGGCAATGACTTTGGTTGGATTGTTGCAACTGGGTATATGGTTGATTTATATGTTGGTGTTGTTTAGATACGTTTGGAAACCGATGCCGCAAGATGGGAGAATGTAATCATGTCATCTGGAGCGACGCAGGGATTTATTATAAATCTTTTTGCATGGGGAACAATATGTATAGCGATAGGAAAAGCGTGGGATTTGTTAGGGAATACAATGAACAATTTAAATTCATTGGGCCTGACTACACAGGATTCTATGAATACATTTCATCTATTGACAATATGTTTCTATGCAATGGGAATATTGTTCCTGATAGCATCAGGATATAA
This sequence comes from archaeon, assembly GCA_041657425.1. Taxonomy (GTDB): domain Archaea; phylum Iainarchaeota; class Iainarchaeia; order Iainarchaeales; family CSSED10-239; genus JAKQTP01. Next base: position 96,906 of record JBBABY010000003.1, on the reverse strand, counting down.
TCTGATAGTTGAAAGCAAAAGGGATAGAGGTCGCAACGTATGAAGGTAGAAGGTTTAATATTTTTAATAGTAGGAATATCGTTATGCATTATTGGGACGTTATATGCTACGGATTGGGCATTGGTTGGAATGTGGATAGGAGGATTTATCGTGATACTTGTTTCGGTCGCAATAATGTTTCCGCAAAAGAAGGAGGTGAGTGTTGAATGACTTCGGCAGGTAGGATGCTAATTGCAGGTATATCGATGCTGGCGATTACGTTAGCATTGGGGATTTATACGATTATATTTGGGACACTGTTTTCGAAAGTGATCCCGCTATTTAAAAGTATGACACCACCAGTTTATTGGGCTATGTTAGGAGGTGACTCGATAGAATGGATTTCCGCCTTTGTGTGGGTTTTAATTATTTTGTGTGAGATATTTATCATAGTCCGCTTGTGGTCTGAAGCCAGCCGAGAAATTTCATACAATACTGATGCGTGGTAATATTTAAACATTTTTTATTAATAACAAAGTATAAATACTATTAAGTTCTATTCTTATATATGACTTTTCAATGCAAGGAATGTGGGCATAGATGGAATTCTCGAAAAGTAGATACTACTCCTAAAATATGCCCGAAATGTTTGACAAAATATTATAATTCTGAAAGGAAAGAAACGCGCGGTAGGAAAAGCAAATCAAGTGGATTGAAGTAAAGATGCCGAAAGTTACTTATAAATGTGTGGATTGTGGGAAAGAAAGAACTACATTTCCATCAAATTTTAGTAAGAATGTGAGAGAGGGGGGAGTATATAGATGTCTAGAATGTGCTTTAAAACTTTTACCAAATCCAAATCCCAATGTTGGAAAGAATAGTAAAGTGTCATATAAATGCATAGATTGTGAAAAAGAAAGTTCATTAAGATATCCATCTTCCTTTGGGAAGGGGATAACTAGGGAAAACTATAGATGTAAAAAATGCGCCCTTGTATTTTTGAGTAAAGACCCAAAATGGTTAAGAAATGTTACTGATGCAGCTCAAAAAAGAGTGCTAAAAACAGAATGGAAAGAACATAATAAAATTATGATTTCCCATCGTTCTGAAAACCCAATTTGGGTTGAAAAGTGTAGAAACACATTAAAACGAATATCAAAAGATCCGGTTATTTCTAAAAAACGATTGGATGCAATGTCTGAAATGTATGATGATCCAATATGGGTGGAAAATCATTTAATTGGAACAACAGGAGAGGGAATGTGGTATGGTAACAAACATTTAATCAAAGTAAACAATGGTGGTTATAGAAAATATTATTGTGCGTTGTGGAATCCTAATTTATGGAATCGTATAGATGCAGCATATGATTATAAAAGTATTATTTCTGGAAAGACAAGATTCAATAATTACAAACAAGAACATCTTTCAAGACATCATCTTTATTGGCAAGAAAAAGCATGTTGCGAGTGGGATGAAGATGCTCAAGGATATTATGCTTGGATTAATAATGGTTCTAAAAGAAATCCAGAGTGGATTAAATATTATATTAAAGGCGATCCAAATAAGTTTGTTTTATTAACTAGAAGTGAACATGGAATAATAAAAGGTAATAAAAAATTTGGAACTGACAAAATATACTGGATAAAATATCTCGAAGATTTAATTGAACAAAGAGAAAAAGAAGGAAAGAAATGTTATTTGTCACCGGAAGAATATGAAGTTTATAAAATTGAACATGCTGGCATTATTGAAAAATATAAAAAGTAATAGAAAACTATTTATCCTATGACATTCCAATGTTATATAACTTTATGCTTAATTTTAAAAACCAACTCTCGAAAATTATTTCAATAATATGCGCGCTTGACATTGTTGGTGTAGTCAAAGCGCAATCTCCACCATATATAACAATCACACCCACTCCGGTAATAACGCCATTGCCAACAACTACATTTGGTGTAAGTTTCTCCAATTTATCATTATCACACTTCAATCTCGTTTTCTTTCCCCAAAATGTTTTGGCCCCATACGCGTATACGACAATGGGTAACTTATCCATCCCCTCATTCCTAATTTTCCTCTTTATATACTTGGGTATGTTTCTAAGTCACTCTAATTTACGCCTTGCTTCAATAACAGGTCTTTTATTCTCCGGCGCATTCCTCTTTGCCGGTGGTATCGGTGTATCATTACCCGTAGTAATACAACCTCTAGCATTTGGTGCATTGGTGGCTTCCGTCACCGGAATCACAATGTCCATGTTTAAGAATGTAGGGTGATCCTTCCACCCCAATCCAAAAGTTTTAATACTAGAAACTCTTATCTTATATATAATGTCACCAAAATGGATTATAATACTTACTATATGTTTATGGGTGTTTATTATTCCGGTATGCGCGGTTGATAACACAACCTCTGTATCTATAGATGGAAATTGTTTTATTTCGATACCAACAGATTCTATTGTTTCATACACACAATCAACACAAATTCCAAGTAACGGCGCGTTGGTTCTCTCCGATTTTTATAACGATACTTATATGATACAAACAGAAACTTCTACGGAATTTGTTACTGTATCTAAATTAAAACCCGTTAGTATTGTAGATCAAATTTTAGGGTGGTTAAACTTATGAAGTTAAAAAGTATTTTGTTAATACTAATATTAGCGATCATTATTTCACCAGTTCTTGCGGCATCGCAAACGGTTTCATACACACAATCCGGCACGTGGGCATGTCCGGATGGTGTAACGAGTATTAATTTAAAAATGATTGGCGGTGGGTCTGGGGGGCTTGGAGGGTATTGGTGGGCAAACTATACAGGGTCTTATCGTACCGGTTACGGCCCCGGTGCTGGTGGACTTGCAGGTGAATATATTTCTGTTTCCAATATTCCTGTTACACCCAGACAATCATATAACATTGTAGTTGGCCCGGGAGGACAAGGGCAGGGCGGTGCTGGAAATGTTATTACAAGTGAAATTAATATTTGGGGTGGTAATAATGGTTCTGCTTCTTCCGCATTTGGATATACAGTAGAAGGTGGATTCGCGCCTAGGATGTGGTTCCCATTTAATGGAGCCGGATATACCGTCGATTATGTTTTGGGTAATTCAAGTGGTGGAGATACAGGGTATGGTAATTATCAAGTAACAACACAAGGTTCAACGGGTTATTATCCCGGAACAAATGGAGGTATAGGATATGGAGCAGGAGGCGGTGGTGGCGGTGGAGGAAATTACGTTGGAGGAGGTATATCATTTACCCCAGATGTATATCCCGGCGCAGGTAGTAACGGAGCCTATGGTTACGTCGAAATAACTTATGATGCATCAAACACACAACTTGCATTTTACGGCAAAATAATCGATGCAACAACCGGAAACGGAATATCTGGCGCGTCGATTGGTATTTCTCAACTTAGTTATGTATGGAATGTTACATCTACCACAAACGGGGCATTTTCCTTCCCTGATACAACCGGATTAATATATGGGGTTCCAATAACTGTTATTACCACATATCCAAATTATGCGCCCGACTACAATACGTTTACCCCGTTGTCAAGCACCCCCGTTGTTCTGACCGTTCCTCTAATTCCATTATCATCATATGTTTCTAACACTATCGTTGGCATCACTCGTGAAAGTTTGTATGGGAATCCAGTATCGGCAACTGTAAGTGGGATTGATACAATAACCAATTGCCATACCAGTGGTGTATTTACATATGCTTCAACTGGATTTTACAGTTTATCGGCTATATCTGATCCGAGCACTGGGTGCTGTACTGGTATTCCATGTCCATTGGACTCCTCCCACTATTACAGCGTGACAGCAACTAGTGGCAACATGCAATCACCGGCGGCTGTTCTAGTCCAACCTTTCCTATAAATTTTTTTCTCTTTAAACCGAAACATTTATTACACAGAACACCTACTATATTTATAATTTCTGGTGAAATGACATGGTGAATGAATATGAAAGCACTGCTGTTCGTGATGCGTCCGGCGCAATAACCGGATATAGATCTGCGATAACAGGTGCAATAACTCCAATGGGCGCGAGTCAACTACCAACAAGTGCCCCCACTCCTGATAGCGGGCTTGCCGCATCCGCGCGTCAGGCTGCTGTAACATTTGCATACGGGAATCCAACAGTTTCCGATTTGAATATATTAAGAGAATCCGGGGTTTATGGGTCTGCCGAGCAAGCGGCTGTAAGCAGATATGTTAATAAGACTGCGACAAACGCCGATGTTGATCTATTAACACAGAAGGGGTATTTGGGTAGTAGTGAAGTGACAAAAACCAATATACCTGCTCCTGTGCAAACACCAGCGGCACCACAAACCTATCAATCCCCCGCCGCACAAATCGCCGCACAACAGGAACGTTTAGGAGGATATGTAGACCCCAACCTTCTAAAAGTTGCCAGAAGTGAAGGATATATTGGTTCCGTCTCTACACCGGCACCGGGTTCTTCTAATCTCGGTTCTGTCATGCCTCTCGTGGATAAGGTAGCAGCCGCGCAGGGTTTGCCAATGAGCATACCGTCTAGTCAGTTCGAAGGATCTAAAACGGTAACAGCATATGTTCCGTTGGGAAATTATAAAGCAACAGAATTGGAAAATGCAAAAATTGCATTACAACAAACAACCGGTGAGGCGGCATTTTACCAGAAACCTTATGGAAGTTCTTATTATAAACTCATAGGGGGAGGGGGTGTTGGCGCGCTTCAATCTGGTATGTTTACAGTGGGCAAACCTGAAACACCAGCGGTTTATACACAAGAGAGCGCCGGTAAAACATTCGCTCCTAGTGCAAACGTGCCTGAAGCAATGAAGTTACTCGCGCACCCGGAATTATATAGCCGCGCGGGGGCAGAAGTTTATGGCGGAAATGTTACTCCGTTAACAGGGGCGACGGTTGAATCCACCGGAGCAAGATTAAGCACATATGCAAATCCGTTAAATCTTGCTAATTATGTAAATCCGCAAGGAGTAAACTTACCTAAATCCGAAATGCCGCTTGCAAACGCACCGTATAAAGTATCTGCGGAATCACCGGCAATAATGACGATGGGGCCGAGTGGGATAACGGGTGCGATTAATATTCCGGAATCGGCAAAGGTTAGTTCTGCGAAACCCGATACTTCGATGCTTGGCGGGTTATATGTTGTGCCGGGTTCGGCAAGAATGGTAGAAACGCCGACTGTTACCCCCACTAGTGGTCTACACAGTGTTAATATTTCCCGTGTTGGTGGTGGATTTGGTGCTATGGCTGCGGAAATGCCGGGGGTGCAGTTGGGGATGGGTACGCTTACTCCTAGTGGGTTTAAACAGGAAGGCGGCGCGGCATATACCCCCGTGGTTATTTCACCATCCGGGGCGGCGGTTCCGATAGCACAGACTGTGACTCCCGCGACGCAGATTTCTACTTCTGTGGTTCCTACGATTACACCAAAAGGCGTAACTGGTCCGGGCACGCTTGGTGGGTTGTATGTTGTACCGGGTAGTGCATCAATAATAAGTCAAGGCAATGGATTAGCAGCCGTTCCGGGTTCGTATAAACTTGAAAGTGTTACGACAAAATCTGAACCATCTGATATAAATTTCTTATCAAATATTGGTACAAATTTACTTGCAGAAGTGGGGCTTGCACCGAAGGGAACGGCAGGGTTTGGTTCAACTACAACTAAAGAAAGTTATGCCATTAATCTACCATCTCCATATGTTTCACAAGCACCAACGGGTTATAAACCCACACCTCAAACTTATACATTATCATCTGAAAGAACAACAATTGAACCTAGCGTTTATGAATCTGTACAAAAAAACATATCAAATTTACTTCCATCTTTATCATCAGAAACACAGATGGATATCGGGAAAAAGACTGATGTTTTAAGTCAAATTTCTGATACATCACTTGGGGTATATTCAGAATTGCAACAGCATCCGCTAGACATTGCAAAAATAGCATCGGAATCATATCTTACTGGTGCCGCATTGGGATATGGTGAAAATCTTTTAAGAATGGGTGTAACAAAAGCAGCGGAAAGTGGTATTCCTGCCATTGCAAAACTGGGTGAATATTCTAGTGCTCCGTTAATTAGTGGTATAGGAAATATTGCAAAAGTGGGTGTTGGTACAGCTATATTGGGAGAATCCGCATTAAATATTTACAACCAACCTACCGCATTTGCAAGAGGTGGGGAGATTGCAAAAACTAGTACAATGTTAGGAGGGTTTGGGTTGGGATATGGTGGTATTACCCCAATACAGACAGAAAGTTATTACAAAGGCGAAGGACTTCTTGCAAAAACCCCCACAGAAATTTTCCCCTATAAAGTATCAATAGGACGAGCTACTATCGTTCCATCTTCCGGTGATGTGCTTCCAGTATCAAAATATACCACACTTGGGATATCGAAAACATCTGGTGCTTCTGGTCAGATAGAAAGAGTATCTACAATATTTGGGGGATTGAAAACATCTCCTGAAGGGACGAGGTTATTTTTAGGTTCTCCTAAAGTGTCATCAGAGGAATTTAGATTTGCGCCAGATACATTCGGCAAGATTTCAACATTTGCACCAAAAACCCCACTTGAAACCTATATGGTTTCTAGTCTTGCTGGCATCGAAAAGCCCAAAATAGAATTGGGGCTTGATATTCGTGCGACAACCAGTGGTTCAAAACTTCAACTTCATGAAGTTACTCCTGCCGTCCGTGATGTTGTGGAAACTTATAATATTCCAAATTCTGGAAAAGTTGCCAATAGTATAGTTGCCACTTTGAAAGACTACAAAGCGCGGTTATACGGTTCATCGGTTCAGCGTGGGGTTGGAAAAGAAATAGGGTATCCAACTCTGGGAAGACCGGCAAACGATTTAGATATTATGCTTCCATCAGGAGAGAAAGGAAAATTACAATCTGTGGATTTTGCAAAAGATGTAACAAATTCAATTAATCGTGCCGCCGGTAAAAATGTTGCCTCCGTGGATATAAATGGAAATCTTGCCACTGTTAAAATTGGAAATTCAAAACTTTTTGATATTCACAACGAAAATCCTTCACCGGAAGAATTGATGGCGCAGGGTGCTAATATTGCTTCCCCAATATCCACGAAATATACCGGGCTTGGAATGAGGATAGAACCTTCGGTCATGACGAAAGAAGGGGTGCCGGTTATATCTTTTTCGGAACAAGTAGGTAGAAAACTTGTAGGTCCGATTGAATATACACCAGATGTAAAAAGCGTGACAAGTAAGGCGTATGCTGGTTCTGATATCCAACCGTTTACTGTTTCGGGGAGACTTGTCCCACGATTTGAGGGAAGGGTAAAAGATATTCCTGATTATTACTTCGGAGAGCGTGCTAATATTGAAACACTAAAAAAATCAGAAAGTGCTAGCACACGTAATAAGGCAAATGTAGCTGAAAACAAGCTAAACGCATGGTTAGAGACGTGGGGGCCGGAAACATCTAAAAGTGTTCGTGCTGCATACCAAACACGCTTTGAAGGCACTTCTCCAATTTCTATCAATTTGGGGGAATACCAACCCACACCTTCACCTATTTTAAGGAGTATGGGGTTGGGTAGTATTTTAACACCATCCCCCGCATTAAATTTGATACCGTCATATAGTGTAGGGGTACAAAAAATAAAATCTGTCGAAACACCATCACAAAAAATCACAAGTCTGTCAGTTGGCAAAATGAGTACTACGAGCGGGCGCGTATCTGCTGCATCATTATCAAAATTTTCACAAATTAAACCCACACCAAAATCATTATCTTACTTATCTGCCTCGGAGTCTAAACTTGAAGTAAAATCATTATCGATACCATCCAAATCAATTTCTGTATCGTCGGAAGTGTCAAAAATGGTATCGATGCCTTCTGCCACTACCCCATCAGAGTCTACACCCCCTTCCAAACCGAGTCCTTCTACACCATCAGAACCCAGTCCATCAATTTCTTTAATACCATCTATATCTTTACCGGCGTTTGGATCTTTATCTGTTATACCGGCTTCTCCTGCATCTATACCTCCTTCCACCGTCTCCCCTAGATATGGATTTCCCCCGCCATATTCACCACCTATAGAATCTCCAGAATCCGGTAAAATACCATCGGCATTATTGTTTGGAGGCGCGTTATCTAGTGGAGCGGGTGGCGGAGGATTTGATAGAAGATTTAGGAAGCACAAACAAGTATTTACTTATCCCTTTACCCCTTATGAAGCAGCAACAGCTACAGCAAAAGCCTTGAAAGCCGGTTCAAACATTGTATTTGGTCAGAAATCATCATTGCCTACATTTGGAATCGCATCACCGAAACCAAAGGTTGCTGTTAAACAATCTACACAAAGACCCGCCAAAGTGCCACAGAAGCCCACTGCACCACGCGCAGCACCAAAAGTGTCATTGCCAAAGTTCAATATGTCTACGCAACAGAGACCCGCTAAAGCGGCCCCGCGTGTGGCTATAAAAGTATCAACACCACAGTTCGCACAGTTTAAAATGCCCGCAGGGTTAACACACAAGTCTACTTCAAATACGGGACTCAAATCAATATCATTACCTTCTTCGTTGCCGCTGAAGAAGAAAGGGAAGGGGAAGAAATAAGAATAATGTATAAATAAGTATTTATATTCAAAACACATATTATCAAATGAAGTTTGATGTAAAAATCGAAATGTTGCGAAAGGAGAAATACGATGTCAGATACACAAATCCCACGTGGAATATATGGCACGAAACTTGGTAAATGTCAAGTCGTAGGGAAACAGAAAGTCGTGAAAGAACCCGGTTTTTTATATTTTATAAAAAATGGGAAAATATGGGCTGAACCTATGCAAAATAACAGAACTGGTAAAAGGCATATTGCTAGTGAAGAAATTTTATCTTGTAAAAATGGTTACATCAATAATGAGGGTTATGCAGTTACATGGGAACATTTATAAAATATTTTGTGGTGTGAAATGAGAACAACAGAAAGGTTTATTAATATGAAAGACTACACATATATTATGATTTCGTTTATAGGAGTAAATGCTATATGGTAAACAGTAGCAAATTTTTATGTCGCATCAGTGGAGCAAAAACATGGATCGGCCTCGAAACTCTAGAAGTAAAAAAGTTAAAACCAACAACAATGATTGAGATTAAAGATATTTCTTGTGGAAATAATCATAGATCAAAAGAATATAGTCCAAAGATTGGTAGAATCCCATTGGAACTTGCTAGAATGAAATATTCTATTGATATTTAATAAAAATCAATTTTTTCTTTTCTTCCCAAACAACGGAGCCTCAAAGTTTCTCCATTCCTTATTATAAATATCCGAATGTGGAATTTTTATACTTAAAGAATCTATACTATTCATATAACTCATGCTGTCGGGAATCTTCACACCCAGACGTGCGCGCGGTAAAGAACTGCTGAATTTCTTTGGGAATGTTTTAATATATTCCTTTTCAGTCGGTTCTTCTTCCTTTTCAAATTCTTCTTCTAGTTCTTTTGATGTTTTGCCGTAGTCTGTCATTTCAATGCCTCCGATTCAAACTCGTATCGAAACTTTTAATATCCACATCTGCGTTCCAAAACCCACCACTCTTCTTATTATCCAATCCATCAAGACTTTGTTCTAACTTCGCGCGCATTTTATGTTTAGATGCAGACCCGTAGTCGTGAACAAAATTATCAAGTTTAAGATCCAAGTGGATTTCATCTGTGGTATAAGGAATATATATACCACGCCCCCCTACAGATACATAAGCGTCGGTATCGAGGAATTTAACTTCTGCATCATATTTCTCAATAACTTTTCGGAACATCGGGATTACTCTGTCGCGCAATGCTTTAAGTTCAAGCGCGCGCTTTAGTTCTTGTTTTTCGCGTTGTTTTTTAACTTCGCTCATTGTGTATGAAATTCTGTCTAATAGGCCCATAATTAATAATAGAGAATAGTAGGATATAAAGGTTTTGGTTAATAATTTATATGTAATCAATACCTATATTACCCCATGATCAAACGCACCCTCTACGAAACCCGAAGCGCCGCATACCACGAATCGGGACACACTATAGCCGCATTAATATTACAACAGGATTTTCGTGGCGTAACTATAAAACAGCGCAAACATTCGTGGGGTAGATTGGAAGGTTATAAACATGGTTCTCCACTTGCGCGCGCTATTGTTTATCTTACTGGCCCACTTGCACAATCAAAGATACTGAATCAAGATATAATGTTTTGTGGGGATGATTATTATTTAAATTGTGGTGGTGGAGCAGATTTTAATAATGCGTGTGTGGAATTAAACTGGATTCATAATGTGCTTAAAGAAACTTCCTGTAAAAGAAAATTGTATATATCGGTTTTAGATACATCAAAAGAGATTGTAAATAATAACCGCGACCAGATACAACTATTGGCGAAAGAACTTTTAAAAGAAGAAACGATATGGTATTCAGATATTTTGAAACTATTAATAAAAAACAAAATGTTTGATTCTATGGTTGTTCCAAAGATGCCTAGTTTTGAGAGGGTGTAAAAAAGTTAATTGGATACAAAGAAGTCTCCATTAATAAGTCTAATATATTTAAATCCCATCTTTTTTAAAGACATTATCCCACTTTTTACTTGGCTCTGTTTTGTCGGGCTTCCAACCCATACAAATATCTTACCGTCAATTTTCTTAAAAACAACAGATCTGTTATTTACATTCAGACCTTTTTCTTTTTCAGCTGTACGAAACATCATAAGTATTTTTTCCCTTGAGAACCAAACGCCGTTTTCTGTAGACATATTATTCACCTAATAAATATAATACGATCTTAAATGTTGAAAGTATTTAAATCTTTCTACTATAATACGAGTATAGAAAAGTATTTATAGTTACGAGTCTATAATATATATGGATCTCAATAATCTAATGAAGATTCTGATAATGGAGGATGAATAAAAGAATGCGTTTGACTGATTATATATCACAAAACAGATATAGTAGACACAATCGGAAATATAATAAAACTGGTTTGACATGTTCTATTATACACAACCATCATGAAAAATTGAAAAATGATCCACAAAGATTGACTACAGAATTGATTCAAAATATTATAGGAGTTGATTGCAATGAAAATAACAACCAATTTTATATTTGTTCTTATAGGAATGTTAGTATCTAATGTGATTTCATTTTACTATCTCTGTGAATGCATAACATGGGTGCCAATACTTTTTGTTGGAGTCTGTATTTGTATTTCAGTAATTATCGAATATTTCATAATTGGAAACGATGAAGTTGATAAGGAGATTAAAAAATAATTATTTCTTCTTTTTATCAAGCACATATTTGATATTAAAGAATGATTTTGGAAATAACTTCTCTGCGCGCGTTGATGCTACTTTACCAACAATATTTGTATTGATTGAACCCGTTAGAAGTTTACGGTCACGTATTTTTCCTTCGGCTGCTATTTTAACTTTCTGTTCAAATGGTAATTTTAATTTTACCAAACTTGGATTTCCGTAATGTGTTTTCTTATGAGTAGCATTGTTTACATTATAATATGTACCAGTCCACGGAGTTTTAGTATTTATATCTTGCTTTAATCCTTCTTTAGAAATTCTTCCCACTGTTTCGAAGTCAATTTTTCGTTCGTTATGACTAATATTACCAAATTTGTTGTTTGCATATTTTCGTGTATGCACTAATTCGTGAGTAATCACAGATTCCATTTTAGAACTTTGATCCGTAAAACTCAAAATAAAAATCTTTCTTCCGACGATATGATATTTTTTTATTTCTTTTTGATTCGGAATAGCATAAGATGCAGAAGCGAACCCTCTCTTCACAATTTTACTTGTCAATCTATATACCAAATTCCCATTCTTCTTCTGTTCATTTGTTGAAAAATCATTATTATAAACTTTCAAAAAGTATTGTAGTGCGCGCCTTCTCCTTGCTTCGTTTTCTCCTTCTACGAATATGGTTGTCCCGGATTTTGTGGTTCCTTGTGTAGTGCCACCGTCTTGTATTAAAGGGCGCGCCTTTTTAGAATCAATTTTTTTGCTTATAGTATCTGGAATCACCATTCCTGTATACGTCTTCAAAATTCTCATTATTATTCTCCTATTTATAACTATTGGTTTATTACTTACAAATCTTTCTATAATAATACGCGTATAGAAAAGTTATAAATACTATCGAAGCATTGTAGTATGTAGAGGCAAGACGCCTCAAGGAAAGTGAAAAAGATGTACAAGAAAGCAACCGAATCAATGAATGATGTGTATGGAACTCTGAATAACCACGCAAAGAAGACATCCAGCATCTTCCGTGAGTATACGGATAAAATGAACAAAGTTCGGATGGTTTACCCAGAACTTTAAAAAAATATTAATTCTTCTTATTTTTAACGCGCATTCCAAACATCGTAAAATCATTCGGTGAAACCGTAGCGCGGATTTTTGGAATGACAGATTTCTTTGTTATAGAATCTTTATTGGGATTATAACTCGCAGCCGGGTAAATACCATTCATGACAACCAACGGGACGTGTTTATAACCTTCTCCCATTCTGGTGATTGGTTTATTGGGTTCTTGTTTCTTTTTCTCACCCAATGTAACACCCATAAATGTCATTGGAGCGGGTGACGGTGCTGTTTTCTGTACGACACGCGATGGCGCGCGCGGAGGTGTAATCGTTGTCTTTGGTTTCATTATTTGTGGCGTGGCATTTATATTTAAACCAATTCTTGGCATCGGGCCGGACATTGGCGCGCGTTTCTGTGGTATTAGTGTTTGAACGGTCGGGTGCGGCTGATACGGTTGCCGTACCATAGGCACTACAGGTTGCTGTTGTGCCGGTCGGAATAAAGAACCGCGCGCGCTTTGTGGAAGTGTGTTGGGGAAACCGAGAGATTGCCAGTTTTGTGTGTTAAATCGATCTGGTTCTGGTTCCGGCGAGCGTTGAGGTTGTGAAGGAACTGCGGGTGCATTTGGCATTAATTCTTCTACAGCGGATTTTGTGCGCTTTTTAGTAGTAGGTAGTTGTGTAATTTCCGATTCTGCTTCTTCAGAAGGTTTTCGCATTTGTGCTTTATATGCGGGTTGATATGAACCCATTCTCAATTGAGATTTAAACGCCGGTTCATAACCACGAGAACCAAAGATACCACTTTGGCTTTCATATGCAGATTTGTAACTTCCTGCTAATACTTTAGATTTTTTTGATTTTTTATCTGATTCTTCATCCTTGTCTTTATCCTCTTCACCATCTCCCGTTAATCCTTCTTGTAATTTCTTTTCAATGGATGATAATTCTTTTTGTTTTTTCTTTTTCTTTTCTTCCTGTTCTTCTTTAGTTGGTTTTTTTCGTTCTGCGGCACCGTGATGAATCATTTCTTCTTCAACAAATTCACCCACTTTACCGGCGACTTTCTTCCCAATATCCACGGCCTTTGCAAGCGTTGGGTGTTTTCCAGCAAAAGATTCTGCTTGTGCGTCATAACCTTCGTGTGACTTCCATTCTGTCACTGCACCAGCCGGTTTCCCGCCCTTTGCTGCTTGCATCTGCCCCACTTGTGAATATTGTTTTGTTGGAGTGGCAACGGGTTCCGGTTCTTCATCATGCACATGATGTGCTTCTCCATCACTTTCAACGATGCCAGTATCCTTCTTAATTTTATCCCACTCTTCCGCGCTTATACGTGCTTTTACCATATTTTAGTCACCATATTATTATATAGGTGTTATAAGTCATTGTTAATAAAGGTTTCTATTAAAAGAGAAAAAAAAAGATAATTAAAAATTAATCCTCGATTTTATTAATTCCTTTTGCGTCTTCTGCTGCTTCATTAATTGATTTAAAGAGTTTTCTTCCAGTATGTTTTTTTGCATGTTCGTTTATACCAGCAAAAATCTTATTCACTTCTTCTTTTGTTTCTTTGTAACATACAGATTTCATATTTTATATCTCCAGTCCCATAATTGTAGTAGTTTCTTTTGCTTTAATCCCGTCGATACGCACAATATGCGGGTCTTCTTTAAGCAATTCCTTACCCTTTATTGTGTAAATACCAGAGCGGGCTTTTGCGCACTTATTAAGTTCATTATACTCTTCTTTAATCGCTTCGTGTGAATGTTTATACATTTTTAACACCTCTTATATTCAAATATATTCTCTCATTGTTTATAAACTTTTCGGAAACTAACACAAAGATATAAATACTTTTAAATATCTACAAATACATAATGGAAGAGTTTATAAGCACTATTTCGATTCAACACCAAAAAGATTCTAGTTTTATGGTGTCTATTCCTCACAGAATTGTAAAAAGATTAAATATTAAACCACAACAGGAAGCGAAAGTCTTGTTGGATGGTCAAAAGATAATTTATGATATTACTTCGAAAGGAGGCAATCAATGAGCGTGGCAACTGGTCCTCTTACTAATATAATTGTTACAAACATCACACAGGCACCCCAAGTTGTAGTTGTTACACCTGTTGCAACAGCGACACCTATACCCACGGTGGCCCCGGTGTTAAATCCGGTGCTTGATATTGCGCCGTTTCACAGCATACAGTTATTTTGGTTAAATACCATTCCACTGTGGGCAATATTGGCGTTTATTATTGGCGCATATTGGGTTTGGTATAATCTCGGGTGGTGGAGGAAATGCGGTGCGCTTGCACCTTGTTATGGATATAAAGACGCTTTGATGGCTTCCGGGTCTAATGTTCAACAGACAATTGTGTTTACCAAGTCACGGAAATGGTTTATTCGTTTACTTACTTATCATTCAGAAGGGATATTATATTTCAATGATTTGTTAAGAACCGATATGTGGCACATGGGCTCATCTTCAGCAGTGGGTAAATTGGGGGGTTTGCCAGCAGCGATTACAAAAGATTCTATCGACGAAGTTGTAGATCCCGTTTCCGATATTGCACTATGCAAAGTCTGTGACGACTTTATTCATGGACGATTTGGCGATCAGCAGAATATGAAACGCGCGTCGCAGGAAACGAAACTGCTTACATTTAATAGACCCGATGGCAGCGAATGTGATTTCATTACGGCAGCGCGCGAAGGGTTGATACCAGATACAATACGGGATTTTGACGATTATGTTAAACTCCGTCCTATATTAGAAAGAATATGGCCAGATGGAATAAAAATACCATGTTATTGTTTCTATGATCCATATGATTCTGATAAGTTTATGCCAAAAAATCGTTCCCCCTCATTATTCGGTGGGTTGCTTTTGAAAAAGGCACGGGATTTGGCAGCAGATAACATACCGGATTTGTCGTTCTGGGATAGAAATGGTGTGGCGATGATTTTGGTATTGGGTGGGCTGATCATTTTGGGTGCATCGTATTTGGCGAGTAGGTGATATGAATGACTGAAGATACAGATCAAATTTCCGAAAAAGAAAAACCGGTTGAGAAATTTTTGACGCCGGAAAAGATTATTCTGATAGTCGGAGTAATTGGTATACTTGTAATTTTCGGAATAATTTCATTAATGAAATGGTCATTAGTAGATCAGCCATTTTTTGGTGGAATATTTAATACAGCATTTTGGGGTACGCCATTATATGTATTTTTTATTCCGGTTGCTCTCTTAATGTATTTTGTTGCGTGGGCGTATTGGGCGCATCTTCGATGGGATATGATGGCTCCTTTCCACGGATTATATGTTGCTATGACAAGTCACAGCGATGTGATATTTAAGACGGATTTAAATTTAAATTTTATTTTGAAATCCGAGGCTGGTGCATGTCTTGTTTTTGAAAAAGACCGTTATAATGCTCTTGTTGAACATAAATACAAATTTTTGACTGGTATAAGTAAAAAATTGAAACCGGTAGATCAATCTACGGATTTTGCTAAATTTTTGCAGGGATCGTGGGAAACAAAGCCCGTTGTTAATATCGGGTCTGTTCCTTCGTCCATTTTGTTGGATGCTAACGGTTGGACGAAAGACGTATCACCGGAAAGGGCTGCTATAGCGAAGGAATGTGATATACATAACGATTTGTCTCCCGATGATCAAATTCACTCGTTGGCGAAAGCGTGGAAGTATATGGACGAAGGAAAGATACCTACGCCAGTCAATGTAAAACTTTACGTCGATGTTCCGTGGGTGCGAATTGACAATTCTTATTCTAGTTCACGCAATCCGGCTGCATGGGGAGGTTTTTTACGCCAGTTGGCTGAAACCCTAGCGGCTAGAGCGGCATCGGGAGGACTAAACATGACGTGGGCTGGAATTATTGTTTTTGTAGCGTGTATAGGTATAAGTGCACTCATGTTTGTGATGAAAATACTGGCGCACACGCCGGTGAAATAATTTTTTTATTATGTTTATATGGTATTTTCCATTCTGGATGATAGATTAAAAATTCTTTATATTCTTCTTCTGTAAAATAAGATTTTCCCCCAAATTTTTCATTTATAATCGTTTCAAATTTGCGCGCATAATATTTACGTTCTTTTTTGTTGTTTGTTTTACCATGACAACTACAATGAAGAGGGACAAATTTGTTTGGATCTCCAATTATTTCAAATGTTTTTTCATTATTTTTTATCCCAAGATTGCAAAAATATTTTCCATCGGAAGTCGTCAAACAACACGATTTTTTATCATAATATGAGTGATGGCAATGCGGAGTTTCCTCTATTATTGGTTCTTCGCATACGGGACATATATTTTGATTATTTTCATACCAGAATGCCAAGACCCTTCTTTTAAAAGGATTGTTAAATTTTTCACAATATTCTTTGGTTCCACCCGTCCAATTTGGATTGTTTTCTCCGATAAAACGTATTGATGAATCTTTGTGATAACAATCATACGAACAATAAAGTGCCGATTCGGATCTATAAGGATACACTTCAAATTTATTACCACAAACAATACAAATCTTATTCACTTTTGTAGTTGGTATATTATTTACACATTTCCGAGAACAATATTTCCCCCTCCCATTTAAGATTGAAGATTCGGTGGTTTCAAATTCATTGCCACAAGTTGGGCATATTCTTTTTATTCTTTGTTTTTTAGATTCGATACTACATTTTAATGAACAATATTTGCCTTTATCATTTTCTACATATGAAAGAAACGTTTCAAATTCTTTTCCACAAATCGGGCATATTTTTTTAATTCGTTTCATTGCTCGTGATTTATTATAGCAGTCTATAGAACAATATTTGCCCCCACCTCTAGATATTTCACTTGCACGAACATCAAATTTTTTCCCACATATAGGGCATACCTTTTCAATTTTTTCTTTTATTTTTGATTTATCATTACATTCGCGAGAACAATATTTACCCCCTCCTTTAGATGCGATACTATTAGTTATTTGAAATTCCTTTCCGCAAATCAAACAAATACGAGTAACTTTAGGCATTTTTATATACGCTTTCTATATATGTATTGGTGTTTATAGTTTATAAATATTTGCAAAAATTTTAATGACCAAATAACCGCGAGAGCCACCCGCCACTACTAGCAGGCCGAATTTGATTCGTTTTAGTAGTTATATTAGATTTATTTACCTGTGTAATATGCGCGGCTCTTTCATTGAGTGACAATGCGTTTTCTGTAGAACTGCGTTTCATTAATATACGCGAAGCCAATAGTTTCGCATCGGATTGTGCAACTTTAGCATTACCACTTCCCTCGCTCTCATCGATTATATCGCATAGGTTCCTCCAGATCTTTCGCTGGTCTGCATCTGATAAAAAATTTATCACCAATTGTTCGGCAAACGAGTCATTTAAGATAAAATTGCTTTCTTCATTAGTATTACGGGCTGGTCCGGGCATTCCCTTTACAGTCACGAATCTATCAATATATTTAAAATCCTTGGATATCATGGATATATCGTTGTTTGGAATGGTGCCCGTGCCATCGTCATACATACCATTATCTTGTGGTTGCTCTTCCTCACCACCATCCGTTATCTGTGGTTGTTCCGGGTCTGCATTATAGTCATCTTGTATTTCGTCATCATCTTTAAACAGGTCGCGCATAGTCATGTTGTATCACTTCCCCCCATCCCATGAAAACCCAGCAGAATTTATCTCACCATATCCAGTAAAGGACATCAACACCAAGAACGAAGTTGCGCGCCACACAACGTCAAAAAGTGTAACGTGCTCTGACTCCGGATCCGGGGAAATTCTTTTTAATTCAGCAGAAATTGCTTTTTCGTGATCCAATATTTTATCCAAGTATTCCTTCTTTTGTGGCCCCCCTGCTAAAATAACCGCTGTTCTTAAAAGTGTCAATCCTGCCCGGCATATATCAACCCTTTGCTCTGGATCCGGTGCTGCAACTGCTGTAACAGTAGCCATACCTATACTTTTTTTCAAATCCGGTGGTATTGCCGTAAAATTTGGATCTATCAATTTTTTGATTTTATCCAGAATTTCAAAAAATTCTTTATATGAATGTTCTTCTCCGTCCTTTTGGATTTCTACCAATTTTTCACTATATTTTAATAATTCTGATTCCTTATCAATTTTTTCACCTGACATTTTCTACCACCTCATATTTACCTTCAATGCGTCGTATATTCATTTTTCCTAGAATCCGTCCTAAAATATCCGGATGAATACAAAGTTCCGAAGCAAATTCGCGTTGTGATATTTTGGGATTCCTATCTATAATTTCTTGAATATCTCTTCCTTTTTCTTCTATAAGTTTTTCCGTGCGTCTTTCTACAAGAGATTTTCCGTCTGTATAATCCCTCTTTCTCACACTTTCTCCGGTTTCAGAAATTAACTCTGCGAGGCGTTTTGCAGATTCTTCCCGAGCCTGATCATAATATTCGAGAATATGTTCCGGGGGTTTAAATGATGCCCACAAGTCAAGAACATTATTGTTGAAATTTAATCTGTGAAGATAAGATTTCCCGCTCGCACTCATTTGTTTGGAGTTACCACGTATGATATTAAATCCTGCTGCATGGCATGATTTTGTAACCCAAAAAGATATTTGAACATAATCACGAATAGAATTATCGATTCCTTTAATTTGCGGCGCGTTTAGAAAAATACAATTGCGCATTGTTCTCATAGTTGTAAATATCTTTACTGCATTCTTACTGGTTTTTGTATTCCAATCATGTGCGCCAAGTGCTGTGTTATCATCTATAAGCAGGCATTGGAATTTATTCTTTGACTTCCTTGCAAGTAGTTCTGATACTGATTGGGCATCATCTAATGAAAGAACATTCTCACGTGGGTCAAAGTAATCTAATGGGTCGCCACCAAGGAGTTTTGATATTTCTACTGATGTGCGCCAGAGTATCCACAAGCAAGTGTAGCTCTTACCCGAACCTCTATCACCAGCTACCGCGCCGATAAAATCCTGCCTGTCTTTCTCATCAGTAATTCTTTCTGCAATATATCTACCAAGTGCGCTCGGGGGTATTGGTTTCTCACTCTCAATGTAGTTTTGAACTTCTATGGCAAATCGCTTTACAGCACTACCATTGGCCGGCCCGAGTGGAAGGAAGTTATATTCAGCTTTGTCTATCCTCACAAGAACCCTCCCATAGAGCTCTCTGTAAGGTCTAAGCATTCTGCTAGGTAATCAGTAAGTGAACCAAGTGAAAGGATAGCAGCCTCCCTTGTGGGTGTTCCCCCCTTTTTCATGCCTGTAAAATCTGCCCATATCTTTTCTCTAATAGGCTTATCTGGACAAAAGGCAACTATACAAGCAAACCCATCTGATATTTGTATATCTGTTGATGCACCGCTGATTATCTGACCAAAGAACTCTCTTTCTAACCCAAATAACAAAAATGTATAGGTGGTTTTTGGAGAAGATTCGGCATTGAGACTATTGCTCACTTCGAAGTCAGTTTTAATTTTATCTACTAACATATAAATCTATCGTCACTTTTAGTATTTAAAGTTTGTGTATACACATACATTATATATCAATTTTAATATACTCATGCGACTTATCTTTGACCCGCGCGCGAAAAGGAAGACCGAAGGAAAACCATTAAATACAATGCGCACCTATCTACTATACGCATGGTTGATTTTCACAAAAAGCAGCCAATATGGTGGCGGGTCGGGCCTAACCGCCCCTGCTGGATTCCTAAAAACCGGCTCGAACAGGCTGGGGAAATTAAAGATATTGATGGAGAATTTGCTATGATCATTGTATGGAACGAATCACGGAAAGAAGAATCTTATGTAGTGCCAATTGAAACGATCCGCGCGAGGGGTTACAATGGTTGAAGCGGAAATAATCAAATTGTATAAGTATACTATAAGGTACAAGTGCGGAGAAAGAGATGAATACACTGTTATATTAGTGTCCGACAATATGAAGGATATGATAGAATTAATTGCAGACCGCGAGATGGTAGATTCAATGAAAGATGCCAGTAAGTGGTTTGAAATTTCGGGTTTTGTATTAGTGATGAATGAAAGTAACAAGTGGTATCATCTTTTTGATATTAATGAACAGGATTTGGCAACAAAGTTTGGATATGATGTGCAGGAACAATATTGGGAGTGCCAGTTCAAAAATGATTGTCCGGAATCTGTAAAGGATTTTGATGATATGATAGTGAAATTCGAAGATGAGATGAAGACACTCAATAAAGATGAAAGATGGGTGACTTATGGTGATGTCTTGGGTGAAGCATTGTTTGAGTCAAAATATGTACAAGATGCAATACGCGAGAAGAAAAAAGAATGTGATATGCACGATGCGCAGGAACTTGACGCCGGGTTGGGGGTTATTGGGGAGATTGTAAAGGGGGAAATGGAGAAATGAAGTGCCCATACTGTGGAAAATACAAAGCAAAAGAAGTGGATCGTGAGGAGAGTTTTAGTTTTTCTGATGCTAATATTGATATCGTATTATCATGTCCAGATTGTGGTAAAGAATCTGTATTGAATCTCGAAAAGGTTGGTTATTCAACAACAGATGATGATTATTTAGAGGAATGTGATTAAATGTTAACAACCAAAAAACAATACGACATTGTAAATTGGATACTTTGGGGATTAAAGTTCCCCGAAATTGGATTGACTATTGGAACAATTGTGGGATTTGTAGCATGTATATTCGGAATAATTAATGTTTATATTCCGGTTAGTATGCTTATCGTGCGTATTATCTTGTTCCCAATACGACTTTTTATCATTAGTAAGAAGAGGAAATTAGAAAGAAGTGCTCCTTCATTGGTTCCGAAGAAGAAAGATTATATTTTTAAGTATGGGTGATTTCAAAATGTCCACAATACCAGAATTAACAACGAATACACGAGATTTTCACGTAGACGCAACGCCAGATGGAAAATATGCAATTCGCATTCTCAAATGTTATTTAGAACGCGCACGGATAAAATTTAAGACTGATGATATGGAAGATAGTGAAGTTAAGTTGTTTGATTATATGAATACGTGTCAGGATAAAAGGGTTAAAGAACTAACAGAATCAATAGATGTTTTGGAGAATTTCTTATGACCACACCAAGTGAATGTTTTAAGAAACAAGTGAAGGCGAATACTTGCACTGCATTTAATATTTTTATAGAGGGGGTAATTATACTTCTTCCCACCATCATTTGGGCGATTTGGCTGTTCACATTACCATTGGCGAGCACTCAAAAAGAATTTGGCGCCAATATTTTTTTGGGATTAACGAGCATGTTAATTTCTGTAATAATTAATATCATTTATGCATTTACTGTCGCCCTCCCATTCCTGCGCTGTTACTTCAGAGTGGAGGATTTTTAATGATCTCCCAAAAACTCCTAGAACAAATGATACAAAAATATGGTGAATCGAAACAACTTGATATTGCTATTGAAGAATGTTCGGAATTGATCAAGGCGATTTCAAAGTACAAGAGAGAAACCGACAAAGAAAATCTGAAGTCTCGTATCGCCTCCATCGCAGAAGAAGAAGCAGATGTGCGTATTATGTTAGAGCAGATTGATATCATGATGCTTAAACATGATCCCGAATACACTAAAAAGGTTAATTGTGAAATGTTAAGAAAAGAACAGCGTATCCGAAATATATTACTTGGTATAAAATGAATGAAAAGACTATCGGTTCTGTATTATCTATTATAGGTTCTGCAATAGGTATTACCGGAACTTTAATAAACTCAATTTGGCTCAATCATAACCTTGCTATTCTCGTGTGGATGATATCAAACCCTATACTGCTTGTATGGGCTATTGGCGGTCATAATAAGTGGTGGGATGGAGGATTGAGCTATGCGGCATTGATTATTATGTATTTGGTATTTACAGTATCCGGGTTTTACGCTATTTGGGCCGGGAATATGTTATAAACCAAAACCTTTAAATACATTAAACCCCTATACATTTATATGAAAAGCAAAATCCTATTTATTCTTTTAGCTATTCTTCTGGTAATTCCTGCTTCATTAGCAATGAATGTTACCAGTATCGTACCGTCAAGTTGCCCTTCACGTTTTGGAGGTCTTATGAAAATCAACGGCGATGGATTTGTAAATTCCAGCGTGAATAATGTAACGTTTAACAACACCGAAGTCGTTGCAACATTTGTGAATTCCACTTATATGACTGCACCGATTCCACCCCCACAATCAGATGGTGTTATTAATGTTACTATTAATAACGATAACAATATTGTCAAATTGGACAATTCATTCACTTACTACAAGATGATTATTCCGCGCGTTACCAATATTACACCGAAATATGGTAATGCTGGTTCATCAGTAAGTATTACGGGCACAGATCTTGACGCCATTACAAATGCATCATTTGGTGGCGTTCCAACAATATTTACCATCGTTAGTCCCACGGAACTGACTGTTATAGCTCCAGCTCATGCAAATGGTCTTGTTGATGTCGAAATTGACACTGATCGTAGCAGGATTGTGTGGATGGAAGTTTTCAACTATCAATAATTTTTTTAAACACGTTTTAGAAATCTATAAATAGTTTTGAGTCTATTGTATAATAATGAATAGCATGGACGAAGAGATTTTTATATTAAAATTTAGTAATGAAATACTATCGGCATCTGGTTCTGCAAACGTGATTAAAATTATTGATAAATATCTTAATTCGCCAGAGACACCGGAAAGTATGAAAGAGAATTTGAGAAGTGCGAGACGGAAATTTGAGTTGGTTGTGTGGGAGGAGTTATGATCTGGATCTTCTGTTCACACTGCCACAAGAGGTTTAAGATACAAGCAAGCGACGCAAAACGCCGAAGGGCACAGAATAAGGATGGGGCGATTTATTGTAAGCATAAGTGTGCAGACGAGGCACGGAAAGCGAGAAAGGGGAAGAAATGATACCATTTCCAGATAAAAAGTATAGTGTGATTGTTGCAGATCCACCTTGGCAATATCGTAATAAAAACACGGGCAGATCTATGAAATCCGGTTCTAGTGCGAAATATCCTACGATGTCATTGGAAGAAATTTGTTCACTTCCTATATCCACAATTTGTGAAAAGAATTGTGTTTTATTCTTATGGGGAACCACACCACTTGCTGATTATACATTTGAAGTTATGAAAGCGTGGGGATTTAAGTATAAGACAAAAATTTATTGGCGTAAGATAATGTCTCTCGGAATGGGATATTGGTTCCGTGGTCAAGTTGAAGAATGTCTCGTGGGTGTAAGAGGAAATGTTAAAGCATTTCGTCTACAAAAACCAAACTTCATTCAATCTAAAGTGAGAAATCATTCTCAAAAGCCGGAAGAATTTTTTCAATTGATTGAACCCGCCGTTGCAAATTTAAACCCAAAGATAGAACTTTTTGCAAGGGAGAAGAGAAATGGGTATGATTCGTGGGGGGATGAGATAAGTATAAATAGATAGAACGCGTAGTAGTATTATACAAGGAGTGAATGTGAAAGATGGTATCAAATGCACAAGCAATTCATGAAGCGATGATGGAACTTCAAAATCTGCGCGATGAGAAGAAGAAATTTCTTGCACGTATTCAGGAATTAGAAGGAGAAAACCAGCAACTCCATGAGCAGTTGTTAGATTTCGGGGTGGAGTAGATGGAATACGAATATGAATGTCGATGCCCAAAACAGAATTCAGAACACAAGGATGTTTCAAAGTGTGACGGACTAGTAGTAAAATGTCCTACTTGTGGAGCGGCGAATATCATTTTGTTCCGACCGAAAGAGGATGATATGCGCGAATGTCTTGTGTGTAGAATCGGGTTTTCGGTATATTCAGCCCAGATGTTTACTGGAAAGATGGTAAGGAAGATGAGGAAGAAAAAGTGATCGCGATCTTTAAATACTATGACAGCATATACATAACTAGGTGAATCGTTTGAGTAAAATATTATTAGTTGATTGCGATAGCAATATTCCAAACCTTGCGTTAATGCGGTTATCTACATATTTTCAAAAGAATGGTGATTCTGTAACATTGGCGAAACTTGGAATACCCGTCTACGGGAAACCAAAAGAAAAGCAAGTTGATTGTAATGGGTATGATAAGGCATTTATAAGTTCTATTTTTGATACAACGCCGAAGCATTTAAAAATTATTAATGGTGATTGTAAAGTTGATTGCGGTGGAACTGGATTTGATATAAAGAAAAAACTTCCACGAGAAGTGGATAAATGCAAACCGGATTATTCAATTTATCCAGACAACGACACGTTTTATGGATTCATATCGCGTGGATGCTTTAGAAATTGCTATTTCTGCGTAGTTCCGCAAAAAGAGGGGGATGTTCATCGTGAGATACAAACTGTTGTTTCATTGATTGATCCTGACTATAATTATAAGAAAATGAAGTTTTTGGATAATAACTTCTTGGGTCTAATAGATCATAAGAAATTCTTGCGAGAACTTGTAAATTTGCAGTTTCCATGCCAGTTTAATCAAGGGTTGGATATAAGACTTATCAATGAAGAAAATGCAAAATTGTTATCGGAACTTAATTACATCGGAGAATATATATTCGCCTTCGATAATATTAAAGATCAAAAGTTGATAGAAGAGAAATTAGCAATAGTTAAAAAATATATCCCGCAACCTTGGAAAATAAAGTTCTTCCTCTATTGTCATCCAGATATGGATATAATTAACGACGTGTATTATCGTATTCTGTGGTGCAAGGAACATAAGGTTTTGCCATATTTTATGCGCGATTTGACCTGCTGGCAATCAGAAAACACAAAAACATATATGGATTTTTCGGCATGGTGTAATCAGCCGGGTATATTCAAATATAATGATTTCAAAGCATTCTGTATTAAACGGAGACCAAAGATTCCATATCCGGATTGTTGCCCGAAGTGGTTTTTGGAGTTGGAGAGAAGCAAATAAATAGATTCATAGAGGCGTTTATAAATGGATGTGCCATGTGAAGGAGATTTCTTATACCCTGAAACAAATAAGGTTGATGAATTGATGTGGGTAGTCATCCCCAATTCAATTTTAATAATTATGTTTATAATGTGTTATTTGCATTGTAATCTTAATTGGTTTTAGATTGAACGTGGGGTTAAGAAATAACTCCTCTTTCCGCAACCGAAGAGATGGGCGAGATACACTATTTTTGAAAAATTGTGTTGGAATGTGATGGATTCCGTGCCTTTGGTTAGAGTATTCATATTATTATAAAATGGGAGAGTTTATGTATTATTTTAACCCACCATATTTTTTGGGTATTTGATTCAATTGTTCGTAGACCAACTTATGGGTGTCATCTCCGCCATTTTCAATAATAAAGCGTTTCAAATCTTCATATTCTTTATCACCCGCAAGTTCATATAATTCATCTCCTCTCAAACTCCACACGTCTGTTTTTAATTGTTCACAATATGAATATTCATGAAACACACTATGTACAAGACGTTCAATTTTTGATTTATCCCTAGCAAATGATAGGAATTTTAAATATATTCCCCCGTTTTTAGTGTTTTCATCACCCAAAGTATGTGTTCGCCTCAATGTTTGTAATCTGTTATACATATTATTTGTAGAACCAACTTTATAAATATTTGATCTTTCGGTTAATTCTACAATATAAATGAATCCGGTGCCGTCGTCCATTATATTCAATTGCCCTTTACTGATTCCGATGTTTCGATATCCTTCTTCCTTTGTGCATTCAACGCTTCCGCCTTCTCCTCATTTATTCTGTCATATAGTGTGGGCAAGCTGATTTTAAGTTTTCTTGCTATAACGGTTTTGGGGATTTCAAGTCTTAATAGTTCATTTACTTCATCCATATTGATTTTAATTTTAGGTTTCCCCATTCTTCCCCCATTCGCCATATATTTTTTTAATCCGGCTTCAGTTCTCTCGTTAATCAATTCTCTTTCATATTCTGCAATAGCAGCTATAAAATGAAAAAATAATCTCCCCTGTGAGGTTGTCGTATCTACGCTTTCCAATGTTGTAGCAAAATCAATATGATTGGTTTCAAGTTTTTTTACAAACCCAACCAAATCATTAACATTTCTCCCAACACGGTCGAGTTTGGTAACAACAACTGCATCTATAGACTGTGGATTTTTTAAATCGATGAGCATTTCAATCATTTTTTGATATTGTTCACGATCCATATCTTTTCCAGTTGCCTTGTCTGCAAAAACTTTTACAAGATTGTATTCTCGCATTTTACAAAATGCTTGTATACCTTCAACTTGCAAATCATAATTTTGGGATCTGGTTGAAACCCTGACATAACCATAAATATTCTTCATACCCTACTATTAGATATATAAGTATAAAAATATTTCGGTCGGTCAGTTTTATTTATGGAAAAATCAACAACTAAAAAGAGTAGGGTATTCTTTATTATTATACGCGTAGAATGAAATCCTAATACGCGCGTAGGTAGAATTAAACATTCAAAATTAGTTTTTATCACCCGTTCTAAAACCCACAATATGCGCGTAGGCAAAGTAAAAAAAGTTAAAATCTTGGTGAATCTCTTTTTTCAAGATGCGCGATCTTTTTCTTAAGATCTTCAATTTCAACACGCTGTTCTTTAATAAGTTTTGTCTTGTTGTTGTAATCTTCAAGATTTACTTCGATATATTGATCGTCAGTCATTCTTTAACCACCAGAATACTAGCAGGGCCGGTGGGAACATCAATATAATCCATCAAAGATCCAAATTGTTTACTATACACGGAACAAAATGCTGATTGCATTTCGTTTATAGATACACATTTCACCGACGATTTTCTTTTAACAAGTTCATCTACGAGATCTTTTGTAGTTGCTTCGGTCAGATCCATAATTCAATCCTCCTTCCTACACACATTCAACGCCTCGCCCGCAGGCCACGCGTGATATGCTGTGCCAACAACAATTACATCACCACACGGAAGCATTTTCTTCTTCGGGCGCGCGAGAAGTTCGTTTACAACCATCATCATTTCATGTGGATGATAGATAAGCGGGCACGTGGCATCGTAACCTTTACCACCAGCAGTTTTAACCCAAACAAGAACCCCATTTTCTTCTTTACGTTCCCAAACAACAGTCCGGTTGATCACGATTTTCTTGATACCGGATAAATCAATTTCTCCAAAAACTTTCATAACTACTCCTTTGTTTTATTTACACTTAATACTTTCCTTTTTCCCACGCAAGATAGTCACTTTTCACAGAGGATTTTTTATCACTTTGCCACCATTCTAACGTCTCCGTGTTCATTATACTCAATTTTCCAATATCTCCTCCTCCAGTATCCATCATAATCACATTGCCCATAATTAATGGGCGCGTGGAATGAAACATCATTGTGCTTGTATGCCCTAGAAATATGTGATTATAAGGTTTGATAGTAGCGGGATTCTTTTGAATCCACCTGTCATGCGCGTATTTACACAGGGTGCGATCCCATGTAATAAATTCTTGGGTTTGATTAGAAATATCTACTTTCGGGTTAAAACCTCCGTGGCAGTAGATGTTATTTCGTGGATCAATATAGTAAGTATGCGCGTTCTTGATAAGGTCAATATGCTCTTGTGGAACATTGCGGTGATCGAAATCATACGACCGCATGGTTGCATACCCCCCTTGGTGAACCCAAATGGGAAGTTCTTGGCCGGTTTGGAACCAATTAAGTGCCCACGCATCGTGATTCGCGGCGCAGACTATTTTGTTTTTTATACTATTTAAAATATCAAAACACTCGCGCGTCCACGGGTATCCGTCAACAATGTCTCCGAGAACAATAAGTTGGTCATTATTGAAATCGAAGTTGGATTTGTCTAATACGTCGATGAGAGCAGGTGCGCGGCCGTGGATATCAGCGATGCAAAATTGAGTCATTTTAAATACACAAGTTTCCCGTCTTTCATTCTCACATTAGAACCAAACGGAATGGTATCATTAAACACTTCATCTTCGCTTTTTGTATACCATTCTGGATATTTTGATACCATCTTTTCACAAAAACGAATATCCTCAGAAGAAACATATTCGCCACACTTACATCTTTTGCGAATCTGTAAACATTTTTTAGATTCGTCTTTTTCAGGTGTTTTCATAATAGTGTGTTTGTTTTAAAAGGTTAATAATGTATCGGATTAAATAGGTCTTGGCAATCTTGTTATTTGCGGGAACGCAACAATTTCATTATTATGTCTGAAATATCCACCATTATAATCAGAACCCATATGAAATTGTGCTCCGCATTTGTGACATTTTACAATAGCCTGCGCGCTCCATGCACCACCAGAAGATTGTGTTTGTGTTGCATATAGCAATTCTACGAATTCAAGTGGGTGGTCGCATCGTTGTGGGAATTCTGTTATGGTGTCCATTTTAAAATTCCTCGATTTCTACAATTGTTGCTGTGATGTTACCTTTAACCCAATTCCAAATTTGATTATCTTTTTCTGTAATTTTAATAACCACAATTTCTTTTGGATATTTTTGTGGATTTAAATAATTTACGAGCGTCACGCTATTTTTATTTTGAATATACGTGGTATACCAATCGATAGATTTGATAATATTTATTAATTTAGAGAACGGCATATGATGTCTATATTTTATTCTCGCTTCAAGTCTGGATTTGACGCTTAATGTCATCTTTTACCACCTTCCCGGTAGCGAAGACCCCAAACCAGTATTCGGTAACTTTCCAACAGACTTTTTCTTCGGTTCTGGTTTATTCTCTTCTATAGTAGTGATCCTTTCAATGTTAAATTTGTCTTGATTTAAAAGTAAAAGATTCCCCAGCGCACTCGCGCGCGTATTGCCATCTGCGGAAAGTTCTGAGTATCCTTTGATGTAGCAATGGTATTCTTTGTCGTGTTTTTTGATTATGATTTCGTATTTTTGGGTCATTATCATCACTTAATCCGGATACGGTGGTTCATCACAACCCGGATATACATCTGGGTCAATGTAGTCAGATGGCGGTTCCCGTAATTTTGCGCGTTTTTTAATGTCGCAAGATACGGGTTTTACATCTGTGGCATTTATTGTGAATCCATCAAGTTTATACCGCATATAATACATTTTAAGATCTTTAACAATTTCATCAGGATAAATTTCATTCTCCGCTTCAACTGTTAGATTAATTATAAATGTTTGTGGGTTTTCAGTCATAAATCTTACTCCTCAAACAACTTTGGCATCAATTCCCAATGCACACAATCTTTTCCACCAATCATGATAGTGCCTGCATTTTCATTATGTAGAACATGCGCAGCCGCACATTCAAGCACTTGTACGATTTCTTCTTTGGTGAAGTCGATTTTACTAAATTCGAAATGGATTTTGAGTTTCATGGTTAATACTCCTTTTCATAACATTTGCATTTACTTTGGTTCTCAATTTCGCAGATTACCGGGAGAGAAGAACCAGAATCTTTATGACAACACGATGAAAGAGTAAGACCATTTCCGGAAGGAAGTCTTTCAAATCCCGTGTGTTTGCAAATTGATACCATATTTATTTTCATCACTCATACCTATCCAGCAGTTCCATAAGTTCACCTGACGATTCTTCTGCATCTTCCACAAAGACGAGCTGGTTATTCAGTTCTGGCTCGTCATCGCGGAATTCGTTACCACATAAGTCTCCGTAGTCCATAATTCATACCTTCTTAAATATATCAAGAGTATTCACAAGTTGAACATCATCTGCTTCGCTCATTTCTTTCAACCTTCTTCTCACACCTTCAATCATAGTTTCGTTTCCGGATGTGTTAACTGGAACATGAACCATATAACTATGCAATGTCATCTTATTTCCTCCCAATAATCTCAACACCCTGCATTTTGAGATATGATGCAGATTGAGACTTTTCTTTCTTAACAACCAATTTCCAAGGTGGTTTTACATAATGTGCTAGCATCCCATGCGGGCAAACTGTTGGAAACTGTTTCTCCATTTCACTGTCTTGTCGCAAGTGGCAATTCATCGTGCATTCTTTGCATACATAAAGTTCGGTCATGTTTTCTTTTCACCCCTGTAATTTTTGCTACACTACTATATGAAACTCAAAAGTATTTATAGTTTTCTAGGACGCGTGTAAAAATCTATAAATACTAGCATAACCCATCTGATATTATGGTTAATTTATTCCCGGGTATCAACCCACAATGTCTTTGTAATAAACACCTCAATTCTGTGCTCGCCGAATTTAATAATCTCTTGTTACCTTCCATGCGAAAAGGTAATTCTATAAAGGGATATTTGGATCATGGTTGTATAGATCTATTACTAACCAACAAAAGAATTTGTGAATGTGTGGAAGAATATACGAGACGTGATCTTGATTGGAAATACGCGAACCCTACTGGAGATGACATCATTCTTCTCAATTCATACTTGGAAAGATACGGCGACATATCTGATGAAAGACATGCTGAAATGACCGAGATGAACATCCATATTCTTGCGTTCCGATGCCCGGAATGTAGAACGCGATTAATAAAGTATAAATACTTTGGAGACAATAGTAGTGTAACAAAGGAGTGTTGAAAAATGGTAGAACAACTAAAAATGTTCGTGCGGGACGAAGACGTATTAACTGATTACGGCGACGGAATAATTGTTGTATTGGCGCACAACCGCGAAGAAGCAGATGAGGTATTAAAGAAAGATTCGCTTTACATTTATAAAGAAACTCTCGGGAAAGAACCAGCAATCTATGAAACACCTTCTGTTGTTTCATTACACGGGAGTGCGTAATTATGACCTGCATCACCATTGCCTCGTGGATGTTGGTGGTTGTTGGGGCGATTGTATTTATCCCGTCATTTTATTTTGCAAAATACATATTTACCGATGTTCCCGAATGCAATATTTCTAATGTTGTTTTGTTTACTGTGTCTATCATCTTCGCCATTGTTGGATTTTCGATGTTTATATTTGGCATCATTCCATATATTCCAATACTGCCATGTATCCAAGTGATCCCATGACCACACCAATTCACACAAATTGTGGCAACTGCACCGAATGTGCACAAAATCCGCAAGTTATTAAATACAAGTGTAAAAAAGGCGGTTCTTATGAACTTCTTAAAGGGTATGTTTGTGAAGGGGAAGATTGTAGTGGTGAACAAAAAACCGACGCGATGCCAACTATTATAAAATGTATAATTGTTGGTCAAGTAGCAGGACTTGCGGCATTTATCTTTACTGGTAACTCGGTAATTGGCGCATTAGCATGTTTGGGAGCATCAATACTATGTTTATTTATAGTATAAACGCATATACGGATATGATAAAATGATTGACCCAGTAACAACAGTTGACAAAGAATCAACAAACGAACTTCTCTACCTTTTTAGTAAGGATGTTGATGAAGAAGGATATGTAATCGATGAAAATAACAAGCGTGTTCTTGCATTGGATGGGAAAGAAATCAAATCCACAGATATCGGAGGTATTGTGACTATTGGTGGATTGCCCACAATGGTAAGAATCGGGCATTTTGATAGTAAGTGGGATCCGGTGAATTAAAAATGATCTCCCCATGTGACGATGATTGTGCAGAGCGGCAAGAATCTCTAGACCCCGAAGGGTGTTTTCATATGTATGGATACACTGGGAAATGGGGAAGATTTGTAAAAATGATATTTGGATGCAGAGGTTATAGGAGACTACATAAATGATGACAGAAAATGACGGCTGCCACAACTGTGGTGCGCGGAAGAGTAATGGAATTTGCAACAACCCAGCTTCGACAAATTATAAACAAGTTGGAACTACGCGATGCAGCGTGTGGATGAAGAAAATTATTACACCGAAGGAATGGGAAAGGAAGAAGTAATGTCAAAACAAACAAGTACCCAAAAACGTGCTGGTCGTAGAAAGCGAGTTCTCGCATTTCTCGAAACCTATGGTATGGGAGATGAATTTACTTCACAGGATGTAGCAAATAGATGTAATCTTTCAAGTCCTTTTTCTGCGGGACGTTACATTAATCCATACATGGAAGAATTGAACCTTGAAAGAATTGGACTCGGTAAATACCGGAGAATGGCATGATCGTAATAGAAAGATGTGTGAATAATAAAGGATGTGTGATGATCACACTTAACGGTCATGTTTCACCAATGACGGAAGAGGAACAAACTTATTTTATAAACTGGATGAGGAAGAATAAACCGGAGTTGTTGAAATGAGATCTTTACCTATTTTGATTATCGCATTGATGATTGCTGTTTTTATTCCGCATGTATGTGCGGAGAATGTGACATATCCACAGGAGTATTATAATCTTGGAATTCAAACATCTATTGATTGGACACATATCGCTGGCTCATATTCTGGATTTGGGAAAGATAATCCATCGTCTCAGTATCTTGCATTTTTAGAACTTCGCCGTCAGACTATTCTTATGGAGAAGCAGAACGAACTTATTAATGAGCAGAATAATCTATTGAAGAAGATGCTGAATCAAACATATACTGGGCGACCCGTAGATTATAATGGAAATCTAGTTATTGGTGGGGGATATAATTCTTACATCCAACCAAACCATTAAATACTTTTAGAATATATACTATAATGCTTTTTATGAAACTTGCTATTATTGTTCGTAAAGATTTAGATATGTCTTGTGGTAAAATCGCAGGGCAAGTTGGTCATGCTTCTGTAATGGCGTATAGATCGGGATTGAATAATACCGAAACCACATATAAATGGTGGAATGATGGGCAGAAAAAAATTATTCTTAAAGTGCCCGATCTGCCAACGTTGGAACGTATTAAAGAAACTGCTGTTTTAAATAATCTCCAAGTTCATGAAGTTATTGATTTGGGTTTCACCCAGATAGAACCAAATACCCTTACTTGCATTGCAATAGGCCCGGACGAAGATGAAAAGATTAACAAGGTTGTCGGAGGGTTGAAACTTCTATGATGCCAGACGACATTAAAATTGGTGGAGTGAGATATAAAATAACACCCGTGGATTACAAAATTTCCGAATCTTATGGCAAAACTGTTTTTGAATCTGCATCTATTCATATAGATGATACATTATCACAAGATATGTCTCTTGCAACTCTTTTGCATGAAGTTATTGAAGTTATTAATGAAGAGAATGAACTCAAATTAGAACACCGTGCAATACAAACATTAGCGACACAATTATTTCAAGTGTTGAAAGATAATCCGGAGGTGTTTAAATGATCGAGAGTGATAAACGATTTATAATGTTTAACGGTATCATGGTTGGCATTATGACATTTATGTTATTGGTGATGATTTGATGATTGATGAAACTTTATATCCACACGAGCAAGTATTAAGATTTTTAGATAATAATGCACTTAAATTTGCAGCAACATTATTTTTTGTTACATCGGGAATTGGATTGGTTTTTGGTATAGCAAATTCACATCCACTTACGATAGGTATGGGGGTTCTTTCATATATATTTGGATGGATAGTGTATGAAATTGATATAAATTGTAGGGGTCTGTAATGGAAGAACAAACTTTTGAACCCGGTGACCGCATACAATACGCTTCCGGCAATCCCTCCGTGCTTCACCCTATAGGAACAGTCCGTGGTATTGTAAACCAAGTAGGTAATCACCACCAAAAGATTATAGTGCAATTTGGTGATGAGAAACCCAGAAGGGTTTATGCTAATGATTATAGAATTATCGAGAAAGTAAATAAAAGGAATGAGGAAATATGAAACTCACGACACTCTACGAAAAAAAGAATTGCCCATCCCGCAATTCCGCTTATTTTTGTGACGGCCCACGATGCGCCAAATTCATTTCGTGTATGATGGATGAAATAGATGCACTTCATACTATTGGTGGCATTAATAATATGGGAGCAGATGAATTAGATAGAGAACTTATTAAAATGGTGAGAAATGCACACGATAATTACTGATAATATTGCTGACGCGCACGAAGCAGTTGTTAAGTTAATTATGACCGGCGATTATAACGATATTGTTACGGAAGATGGAGAATCTATATTTGAATACCCCGAGCCTGTAAATATCCACATAAACAAACCCAATATTCCTCCTTTTTCTTCTCCCGCATTTAAGTTTGGTGCAAAAGCATTAGAGATGTATGCGCGGCAAGTTATGACACCTCGCCCATTTGTGGATAAAGAAGGAAAACCAGATTTTTCTTATTTATACTCAAATCTTATCTTTGATTACCCAGAAGGGACTCCATTTAAAGTATATGATAAAAATAACAAATTGATACGTATAGACTGGCCTTATGGAAACGGGAAAGGAGATGGAACCGACCAGATTGAATATGTTGTAAGGAAACTCACCGAAACACCTACAACAAGGCGCGCAGTTGTAAGTTTGTTTGAACCGGCGGGATTCGAAATGGCAGAAGATCCCCCGTGTTTAAATCATTTGTTGTTTTTTATTAGAAATAATAAACTCAACATGCACGCGTTATTTAGGTCTAATGATATGTTAAGCGCGTGGGGGAGCAATGCATATGCTTTAATGATCTTACAGAAAATGGTAGTTGATAAATTGGGTGGTGTCGAATTTGGGTGGATGGAAATTACAAGTTTGAGTGCGCATATTTATTTCAAGAGAGATCAATCACAAATCAACGAATTTAAAAAATTGTGGCATTAATTATAAATACAATTACCCACAATACTCTTTTATGCAAGAAGAACTTCTGAAAGCCTTATACATTATTGCTATAACCCTAATAGCGGGGTTCATATTGGCGTGTGGGGCTGGTATTGTGATGGATCGGATGAATCCCCAGCAGCCCGTGGTTATTTATCAAACTGTTGCTACTCCTACACCAACACCCACAATTTATCCATATTCTTTACCCAACATGATTACATATACTGTAAGGTCTGTGGATTTGACAAATCTCGAAGTTATTACAACATCTGGCAATATTTTGTATTTCGAAAGTCGCGGTGCATGGGGAAAGCAAGTTAAAAGATGTACTTATACGGCAGAAGTAGAACATGGAAATATTGTTAAAGGATATCCAGAATTAGAAGTGGCGTATATTGCTCCAAACGATGACCATAATCATGGGAAGTATATTGAAGTGTAAAAAGGTATAAATAGTAATATAACGTATATAAGAATAACAAAGTGGTGAAAAAGAAATGTTAATCGACACATCAAAATGTACAACACCAATCTTGGTCATTGCAATCCTGCTTTTAGCGGCATCTGTCGCATATGCAGGATACAATTATGGGCATGTGAATACCACAACTACTCCAATAGTTGTAACAGTTACACCCACTCCAACACCAGAACCCACTTCATATCTTACAAATGTTGTAACCGTAGATTCCATGACAACCAGCGGCGGATTTTGCCAGATAAATATAAGAGAAGATGATCGCACTTTCAATGTTCCATATTCGTATTATGATGAATTAAATGTAGGAGATCGTGTGCAGTTTCACGTTGTTTCAACTTACACACCGTTTTCATCCATTGTGTATAAAACAGATTATGTAAACATAATCTCGCACTATTGGAGTAACACCCGATATTATTACTACAACGACAGATATTATCGAGATGATAATCGCGTGACCGTTGAAGTAACATGGGATGAAGCGCATAGACACGAGTGGGTGAATGGGAAACCAAGTCATTATTGGGATTAAACCATGACCGTCTATTACCTTTTCACCACCGAAGTAGGTTCCCGCATGTGGGGGATGAATAAACCAGATTCGGATTATGATTTGTTTCATGTATTTCAGCAACCATCATTGGAGTATTTACGAACCAGCACATTTGAAAAGACACGCGCAGCAAAATCTTACATTTACGAAGGTAAAGAAATTGATGCACAATATATGGAAATTGGGCATCTTGTTTATCTGCTTAAGAAAGGCAATGTGAATGCAATATGGAGTGTTTGTTCACCAATCGTTCATAAGAATAGCGAATGGCTAGTAAAACTCCGCGAAATTGCAATTAACAATCTTTCCAAATCATCTTATGCGTCAATCAATGGAATGGCACATTCACAACTTAACGACGCAATAAAACACGCAACAGTAAAAGACCCTATGAAAAGCAAAGCAGCAACCATGCGAACGCTTCAATTTGGTGTTACAATGTTGATGAACCACAAAATTGAATTTGAACCACCGGAAGATGAAGTAACAAATGAGAATATTGGAAAGTGGTTTAGATATCTAGATATTGCAAAAGAAAAATCTATGTTGCCAGATGAAACAGACCCCAAACCATTTGAAGATTTCTTATATGATATAAGGATGATCGAAATCTTTGATGGATTTCGAGTAAGGATTAAAAATTGAGGTTATAATATGGAAGATATGAGATACACATATATTTGGAAGTGTAATAGTTGTGGATCATTAAGAGAATGTATTTTTAAAACACATAAAATTGATGATTTACCACATATGTGTGCAATGGGGATAATCATACCACCATATGAATTGGTGACAACAATTTAATTTGGTAATTATAATGATTAAACCACGATTTGGATACGATAAAAAGGATGGTGTTTGGAGAGGGTATCTACCCGGAATGATTGTTCCAATCTGTGAATATTGTAAAAATGCCAAATGTGATTTCAAAAAATCGGATTTAAAAGGTTGTGATTCATTCACCCATTAAATATTTATCCCGGCGATGATCCTTCTAAATCCTGAAGGTGAGTGTTCCCGAAGGAACAAGGTATGTGCTTCTTGGCATGTTTTCACCACACACTCTCTCAAAATAAAAATATAAAATAAGATATCTTTTTTATAAATTCTCTTCTTAAAGCAAACGTTTAAATATAATGAGAGTGTAGATTTATATATCAAAATGTCTCCTTTTGTGAGATAAATTGAGAGAGGTTGAAAAATGATAAGACAATCACACAAACCATCACAGAGAAGCAACCCTCACA
This sequence comes from archaeon, assembly GCA_041657425.1. Taxonomy (GTDB): domain Archaea; phylum Iainarchaeota; class Iainarchaeia; order Iainarchaeales; family CSSED10-239; genus JAKQTP01. The sequence goes on along the minus strand of JBBABY010000003.1, from coordinate 59,514 downwards.
TTGGTAGAAATATTGCTACAGGTAGAGGGGCAAATCGAACATTAAAATCTATAAAGAGAAGTCAATCTCATAAGCGAAAGTTGACACCAACCCAGAAATATATACTTACAATTTAAAGGAGGTAAATAATCATGTCATTTGATAAAAGATACACTGTTAAAAAGACACGCCAATTTAGTGGGAAAACATTCAAACTTCAAGACCGCATGGCTATTCATCGTGGGAACCAAATCGAAATTGAAGTAGCGAAACTTAAGCAGCAAGGATGGCTTGTTCGCGCAGTAAATACGCGAGATGAAAATGGATTTATGGTTGTAGATATTTATATACGGAGAAAATAACAATGCCTGACACAGAGAAATTTGAACGCTTTGGCGGTATGCTTTTTCGAAAGAAGCACACTGTGCGCAGTTTAAAGAGCGCGCGCAACTGGCAAAAGAAGTATGAAGACGAAGGTTACTATACGCGTATAGAAAAAGAGCGACCCGGATTTTATAATGTTTATACGAGGAGAAAATAATTATGTCCGAGCAAGAAGCATATGGAATGCCCAAACGCAAATTAATTGATGGTCATTATTACTATTATAATAACCCTGCTAATAATAAACAGGACGCGAAAAATTGGGTAAAAAATCTCAAATATAAAGGACTGATGGCAAGAGTTGTCCATCAAACGTTTCATGGATATGATAAATATCATGTTTATTGGAGAGGGAGTGAATAATCATGACCACAAATTACGGCCCGTTAAAAATTATAAAAGGAAATATTGAATATCAGCGCGGTGCAATTGTTTCTAGAAAAGCAGAAGCAACGCGTGAAAAAGAATACTTAAAAAAGAACGGTTGGTACAGCTTTATAAAGAAAGTTGGAAAAGAATACGTGGTTTATCGTGGGTGGAGGAAGTAATCATGCCCGATGTATTTTGGAACCACCAAGTTAAAATTGCAAAAGCAACACTCAAAATGAGCGATGAAGGCGCATTAATAATGGGTGGGATGACAAAACCAGAAGCACGTGAGATTTTGCGTGTGGATGCAGCGAAGAAAAAGATTGTGAAGAGGATTAGGAAATGAGTATAGAAATAGGCCGCTACTCCCGCGCTGGTGGCAACCTCACAATGACCGTCCCAAAGGGCCGTCGTGTAGGTGGTCGCACACTTCCTTACAAAGTGAAGATTCTTGGAGACATGGAAGATCCTGTACCTGTATCTGTAGGGCAATCAGAAATTCGTAAAGATCTTGAGAACAACAAAATTACATTAGTTCCCACCTCTTCTAGAGGCGGGAGGATTGTGGTGATTTAAAAATGTACTACAATGGGAGAAATGTAAGAAAACCTAAATATAAAATAGGGGATGTTGTCAAAGTAAAGGAATTGTCATATTATATTGGGAAAATTGGACACATCGATTATAGATTTGAAGGACATCTTGGTTGGCACTATAAGGTGCATGGTCCACAAGGACAATACTTAACGTGGTCGGAAAAGTCACTTGTTAAAGTTCCTATGAGAAAGCAATGACCCTACAAGCAGCACACAACAAATACGAATATCTTTATGTAGTGCAGGGTAATTATGGATATGGATGGGACGATCTTATTTCCACAGAAAATTACCGTGAAGCAAAAGAAAGACTTAAAGATTATCGTGACAATGAAAAGAAGTATTCACATAGGATGATTCAGAGGAGGGAGAAGGCATAATGGCAAAATTTAAAGTAACGAAATCAAAGAAACTTGATCGTTGGCATGTAAACGGTGGAAAGATCCGTGGTAAATATGTTAAAGCCATCGACATTATGAATAAAGATCAAGCAAATGAAGTTGCTGCTGCAAGAAACAGACTTGCTAATAAATATATGGTGAACTAAAATGATCCACAGAGCAAAATCACCAGACACCACGCGATATGCATTCCGTGGTCACATTTATTCGATTTATGATGCATATGAAAACGTGCAGACTGCAAAAGCGTCAGCGCGTGACTTGGGAACACAAGCGGGGCGCACGTATCCAAACAATATGACACTTGCTATTGTTGTGGATCTTGGTCCGGAAGCAGGGCGACTTCGATATGGAGTGTTTGTTGCTAAAGGAGCGAGGGTTTAAGAATGGCCACACAAATTTTTAAGAATGATCAGTGGATTCTATCATGGGCAAACGAAAGACATCATGAAATTCGTATAGAAAGTAGAACCAAAGCATTTGTTGATTATGCAATTATGTATCCATACAACAAAAAGATTGCTTATGATTATCCCGGTTCTATCCCAACTTATATAAAGAATAAAGTGAAAACTGCATTTGCAAAAGGATATGGGTGGAATGTAAAATGACCACTGTACACGATTACAAAGTCAAAAACTGGAAAGTTGAGATAGTAAAAGTTCCAAAGTCAACACACGAGCGCGCTTATATAGAAGGGTGGATTGCTAAAGATGATCTGAAATATCAATTCCTGCTTATGAAAAGCGGTAGGATTTCGTGGTCGTCGGAAAACATTCCAGATTATGTGAAAGAATTTATTAAGGATAAAATCAAAGGAGTATAAAATGACAAAATATCGTGTAACAATGACTAACAATCGGGGCAAACGTCTTGCCACTGATTGGACTACTGAAGATAAATGGCGAGCACAGCGATATGCAGATGAAACAAATGAAAATTATCATAAAGCAAATGCCCGCGTAGTAAAAGACAGCGAGCGTGTTAGGAGGATGATTCCGTGAAGATTAAAGTATTTGATGGGAAACAATATCGCGGACCATATCGCGACTTTCCAAACAAGCGTGAAGCAGAGCAGGCAGCGAAAGAAATGAGAGCGTCTAGAAACATGCTTGTAAGAATTGAAAAGAAAAGAGACATTGGAATTAACAGCCCGGTGTATTATTACACACTGTGGTTAAGAAGCAAGGAGAGGGGATGATTCCGTGATTAAGAAGTATATGATAGAAGGAATTCGCGAAGACGGTGGAAACGCCTTCTTTGAAAAGAAATCCACGGCGGTGGACCGTGCAAAGACCGAATTAAGAACCGGAAGGAAGCGAAGCATTCTCATTATGCGCTACGATGCTCCAACATATCGTGGATATGAGCAGTGGAGAATGGTTGGTGGAGAACCAACAAAGGTAAGAGGGGATTAAACTATATATGGCGGATATTCAAAAGGTGGAACAATTCACCACTTAAAATCAACAGCACAGGAGATTGCAAAACAAGCAAGATCTCTCGGTATGGGTGCTAAAGTTGTGCAAGTCGCCAAAGGGTGGCGTGTGGATAAGAAATATTGAGGTGTAAGAAATGACAAAACTTAAGAAAGTTACAGCACAAATATGGGTTGTTAATAGACTTGGACATAAAACTTCCAAAGGGACAAAGCGCCATCAGATATATCGTTGGTCTAATGATCAAGGTGTTATAATTAATGATGGTAGGGAAGTTTGGAGAAACAAAGCCGGAGAATGGTGTTATACACCAAAAGGAGAACGATATTAATGAACTATCTGGTAATTCCAGATAGTTGGGGGGATTAAAAAAATGACCGGCAAAACACAAAAACACACAATTAAAGAAATCGCAAGATATCTTGGGGTTAAAGATCTCAAGTTGACCGATGGCACATCGGGTACAATGTACACCGCTAAAAACCGTGCTGGACACGGCCCACGAATATTTATTGCGTGGGATAGAAAACATCTTAATGAAATTGCTCATGTGAGGGATTGGTAAATCATGACCGGCAAAACACGTAGATATACATTACAGGAAATGAAGAATCGATCAAGTGGTCATTTCTTCGACCGCGAGACAATGAAATTCTTCCGTGGTGATAAGTATGGAACGAGATATGATAGTGAAACGGGAGACAACTATATTGTTATAACACACGCTGGGGGCAACAGGGCTTTCTTTAAGTTCCACCCATCAACTGGTAATATCAATCCGGTTGGTGCGGATAATGTTCCTGCACATGTGAGGGAGAAGTGAAATGAAAGAACTCATAATCAGCGGATTGGAAAAAACCAATCCTATTGATGTATTAAAATATAACACTTTACACAAAGACGTTTCAAAGTCGCATTGTGAAGCACACAAAAAGATGTCTAGTGCAGAATCAATGAAAAAGATTGTTTCTGATGTTGTAGAGCGTGTGGAGAAAGAGACGAAGAAGATGGTGGAGAGGAAATGAAATCTAAAAAACCAATTCCTTATCCAGCAACACATGAATATCGTGGTCATAGATATGAATTTATAGAAGTTGTTCCACATAAGCGAGCAGTTTCTATTGAAAAGAAACGTCTTGGAGAACAAGGAGTTATGATTTGCTCTGTTGATGGCAGAGAAGATCATGGTGGATATCTAATTTATGGGAGGATGAAAAAATGAAACACCTATTCGATGTAGCAGAAGAAGAAAATGAAAAACTAACCAAAAGGTTTAAGAACATGGAGCATACAACTGATCAAGTGATACTCCATAATAAGCATCATGGGCAACCGCTTGATGCAAATAATGCATGGGGTAAAACCAAAGAGGAAACAAGTAAAATCCTCGGGAAAGTTAGAACTTTATGAGCATTACAAGACCGGATTTAAAAGGGATGATGGATCGCACTGCTGGATACACGAAGGAACGCCAAGATAGTATTCCGGGTTCTGGTGGAGAAAGCATGCTTTCTAATGGACTGCTTGGAAGATTTAGGAACATTGCCGGTAAAGGTGGAAACAGGGATTGAGATGAAAGTCGATATCTTTGGCCTTATGAGCCGTGCAAAGGAAGCGGGTGGGGGAACTGATAGAGTTGCCCTTCAACCCGATGGTGAGAATACTATGATGTCAAAAAATCCATTGGGGAAGGTACATATCCTTGGTGGGCGGGGTGGGAATAGAGAGTAGCCAGACTATCTGGGATTATTATAAAGGAGGAAATAAAATGGTATTAAACAAATTGAACAAACTAAACAAGAAAATGGATCTTATTAAGAAAATTGACGGAAAGAATTTCACTGCTGTATATTCTTCTAATGAAAAAGGTAAATTGGGGAAGATGGCAGAAGAGTATCGCGAATCTGGGTATCTAGCAAGAATCGTAAAAGGAAAAGAAAGTCAATCTCCCGGTTGGGAAATGTTGCTTATTAGAAAAAAATAATTAATCATTAAAGATAAACACCATGCCCAAATCCATTATTGTTAAAGGATACCCGAAAACAATACAAGTAGCAGGCATTGGAACATTAATGGTTTATGAAAAGTATTCCACAGAATATGATGCAACCCGCGCAAAAATAAGAGTTGAAGAAGCGGGTTTCAAATCTGTTGTTACTAAACATAATATTAAAAAAGATGATGTTACACCTGAAAACTATGGTGTGTATTTTAGAAGGTGATGATGAACATGACAAAACAAAACCTCTGGATGCAGCAAGCCTTTAAGCGAGCTGGTAAAGGTGTATTCCACAAGCAGCTCGGTGTATCGACCACAGAAAAGATTCCTCTGACATTCCTGCAAGCAATTGTGGACACTCCTTTGGGTTCCGTAGCGCACAATCCGACTTCCACTGGGGATAAAATGGTCAAAGTTACCCCTCTTATGAAGAAGCGTGCGGTTGCGCTGTTGAATGCTGACCGTGCTAACAAGTGAGATATCATGACCGTCCTCAAAACCAAAACAAAGAAAGGTTATGGAACCGTTACATTTGAACACGTTACTGTAAAAGATGCGCAGAAACCCGGTGTGACATATACAGGATACGAAGTAAAGAAAAATGGGAAAAGTATTGGAATGCTTTACGGAAATAAGAAAGACGCTATGAAATCTTTTAAATATGAATGTATGGCAACTTTCGGCACGTCAACTATTGATAAAAGACATACTGTTCCGTGGTGATTTATTATGCCAAAACCACAAACCGGTGAACCGAAAATTTTCTATATTGGATTTATTGGCACTTCGCATTTTCGGCCTGTCATCGCAACTTCTGTAAAACAAGCAAAACAAAAATTTGCTGCTTATGAAGGCATGTCACGTGTAAGTAGTTCTATTGTGCAAAAGCGAAGTGTTGATGGTATGATTGAACATATGGAACCCATAGTATAATCATGTCCGAACTTCTCCGTCTCCATTTAAAAGGCGAACCGAAAGTGAGAGTAGCAACCGATCAGAAGACATATCTTAAACCCTTCAGTATTTGGGAGACGTTAGCAAGAGGGAAGATTGGTGGTAGAGAATGAAATATATTGTGATTTATAACAAGGCAAACGGGGGGCAAACACAAAAAGTTTACACAAACACCAAAGACGCCTTTAATATGTTTTGGAAACAAAAAGGTGGTCACAGTCCTCTTATAACTTCTGATGATTTAATGGGTGTTTTTTCTTTTCGTAATATTCAAGGATTTAAATCAACGGAAGATGGAAAGAAATTTGCATATTTAACGTTTCTTGAATATGTAAAAGATATGAAGAGGTAGATCATGACCCAATACCCAAACTGGAATGAAAACAAAGCGAAAACTATATATACCCATAAGAAGAATCCAAATGTTTTTGTTGCTATAAGATTAAACATGGAAGTGCGTCCGAAATACCTTATTATTCATAGTCACCCGGGGGCGGGAAATCATACTGTTGTTCAACCACCCGAAGGCGCGATGAATATGAAGAATGCAAGGGAGAGGGCGGAAAAACACCTCCGACATTGGAGCGACAGCGCACGATGGAGTTCAGACGTAGATTTTGGCCGGATGGGGAAGAGGGCAACATGAGACATTATGGTTCAAAATCTGTACCAATCGATCCCGAAATAAAATCATTGGTGTTGGAATTAAATAAGAAGGGTTATAAAACTGAACAAAGTTGTGCTGGTCATGGTTATCGTGGATATATTTCTTTTCTTTCCAAAAACCGCACTCCTCCTTATCGATATCTGACAAAAGAAGAAGCAACACGCGCGATTTCCATTGCCAGAAAACATGGGTGCGAAAGAGTTGAGTTTCCTCCAAGTTTGAACGCAGGTGGAAAAGTATTTGCAACAATGTCTTTTTCATCTATGGGGAAGAAGTGATATAATGAAAATCTCTAAATCCACACGCGAAAAATTATCTGATCTAGAACATCAGCAATGGGCGCATTGGACAAAATACATGCTCAATAATTTAACTCCTGAAAATATTAAACGTTGGAAAGAACAAATTGAGACGCCATATAATAAACTTACAAATAAGGAAAAGGATTCTGATCGCGTGTGGGCGGATAAAGTGATTACTATTATTGAAGGTGATTAAATGTCAAAATGGTCTGTTGTATCAGAAGGAAAAAAAGCAAAAATATTTCCCACAAAGGCGGAGGCAACGAAATATTATTCCAAATGCAAGAAGTCTGGACATAAATTAATAATGATGCTTCATTATAAAGATGGTAAATGGAGAGGAGTGAAGAGAAGTTAATGTCAAATTATTTGGAAGCCCACCCCGGCATCAGACAAAAGATCGGTAATAAAATCTTTACTATAATTCGCATGTATTCCAAGAAGCAAGATGCCGAAAAGTTTATTAATAAGTTACGCAAGACTAATACTTACAAAGAAGTTATCCTATTTCCACGCATTAAGGAAAATCGTTTGTATGGCGCTCATCCTTTCTGTGTGGCTGTAAGGGGTAAGGTGAAATGAGATGGGTGACCGCATTATAATTATTCGAGATCGAAATCAAGAAGCACCGCGCGAACATACCATAAATAATGATTTACAACATTATTCACGAAAAGTTTGCGCAGGACTCAACATCAATTTGTGTGGAAGAAGGAGAGGGAATAGGGATTAATATGACAACAAAGAAATTTGGGAATCGGATTTATTCACAATTTTCACATGTCTTTACAAAAACAGAAGTGAACAAATATACGGTTGAATTAGAAGAAATGGGGTTTCTAGTAAAATCAATAGATTCTACAACCCCCGCATTAAAAGGATACGAAATTTGGATTGCAAAACGAAAGAAATAAAGATTGAGGATGAAATCATGAAAACTCACAGTGCATTTAACGAAAAAGAACCCGGCGAAAAGCCGCACAAGAGAACCAAGCGTTTTGACGACAAGGTTTATCGATTATACCACGAAGAAATCATGACCAAATCGGGAGCAGACGAAGTTGCCGATCATATGAGGAATCGTGGTTATCTGGTGAGAGTTGTGAAAGAACCACATCATAATGAGTGGTTGATTTATTACCGGAGAAAGTAAGATGAAGAAGATTGATGGTAAATTATGGGAACCGCGAGAAGTAAATATTTCACTAGCATATGCAAAAGATGAAGCAGAATTAATGCGTAAATATGGAATGGAAGTAAAGATAAAGAAACTTGCAAATGGTAAATCATCTGTGTGGATTCATAACCCCGCGTGGGCGGAACCCGGTTGGAAACCGAGAAAACCAATTCATTCAAAACGGAGGAAGTAATAATCATGCCCCGCAAAACTACAACAAAACGAAAACCACAAACACCAAAAACACGCGTCGTGTATGTAAGAGAACGCGACGGTCTAGATAGCACCATGAGAACTGTTGGAAATCTTGCTGTTCTCGGGTTAGGTCTTGGATTGGTTGGTGGGATGTTAGGAGGGATGAGGAGATAATTACTTTTTTTAAATGTGATTTAAACTTTTAAATACTCTTTTATAAAAATTATTATATCAATATTAAAGAAACCGAAATATTTATATACTTACCCAACCTAATAGTTAGGTATGGTTCGTATTACACCAGAAATTAAAAATCGCATGATCGAAATGAGAGAAGGTGGAGCAACATATCCACAAATTATATCTGAACTAGGTGTAACAAAAGAGAGATGTATTGCTTATCTCAAAGATATCACCCCCTATGAAAATCAAATATCAGCAATGTCAAAGGAATGGCGGACAGCAGAAAAAGAAGCAGAATCTGTTTTGCATGGAATGGGGTTTTCGGAAATTCACAACTTAAATAATTTATGCTCGTTCCCACCATATTGGGATTATCTTGCAAAGCAAAATGATAGATGGTGGCTTATTGATGTCACTATAAACGGACAAAAATCTGTTGCAGCAAAACGAGATGCAACAGTTGAAGGATATGACCACGCTATTCTTTTGAAATTCAATAATAAAGAATGGAAATTGATTCAAATTGAAATGAAAGTTATTAATCGACATATTGTTGAACAAAATAATGACTCACCAGATTCGGCCATTCCATCCATATAAATACAATAAATATCATAACTAAAATAACGTAATCCAAATTTTTACCTACTTTTTTATTAAGTATTTCGGTTAGTGAAACAATGCCCACAGATGCCATTAATATAATGATCAGCGAAACCGTCATATAATATCTCGGGAAGAATGGCGTGTAAGCAGACGCCACAACCCCTACAATTAGCGTAATCACTGTTATTATTATCAAGTTCCATTTTACTTTGCTTTTATATAACCACGCGCCTACACCTGCTAACAAAATAATATTTAAAAATAGTGTGTTAAAAAATTCCATTGGTGTCAACACTACCATTTGGATCATTGACGCGCCATAATTAAACGCAGCGTGCGTCCGTGTGCTTAAAACGCTCACTAGCATACCTACAAGGGGCAAACTACATATTGTTGCACCAATTCCACACAACCAGTTTTTTTTGTTAAATGACAACAAGTCTAGGCACATCAAAGATAGTGGGGTTAAAGCAAACAAGTGAACGTATAAATTAACTACTACCATGATCCAGAAAAGAACACGGGTATCGGTGTGGTTATCATCATCTTTTATCCGCAGATATAGAATAAGCGCGACCGCAAAGCATAATAAAGACATCGCGTATGCGCGCCCGAATTGAGAATAATAAATCGTGGGAACTAATATTGTGGTTATTCCTGCACAATACAGTCCGGTTAATTCATCTTTATATTGTTTCCCCAAATAGAACATTGTGGGAATTAATAAAATTCCACAGATTATCGACGGGTAACGAATTGCCACGTCATATCCATTCGTTAATAGTAATGACAAGTGGGCAAATATATAATAAAGGGGTGGGTTGAAATCCGTTACGAAAGATTTAAATACTAAATCAACAATTGGTAAACTACTCATATTTAAACTATACTCTTCTTCCGTCCAAAAATTTTGAAACCCAATATTATAAACACGAAGTAAAGCACCAACAACTATAAATATAAGAAGGATTGCTTTATTTAAAGTTTTCGTTTCGTCACACCCTTCACAGGTTTCTTCTTTGCAACAACTTTCTTCACCGGTTTTTTAATAATCTTCTTTATCACCACTTTCTTTGCTTTTTCCCTCGCTTTCTTCCTCTCTTCCTTCACGCGCTCTTTCTCTTGTTTCGCATTATACTCCTTCATCACATCAGCATAATTTGCCTTATCCCATTTAACTGGACAAAATGACATCCGATCTACCCACTCACCAGCATCGTTGCAGTAGAGACCCAAATCCACGTTCATATTGCCGATGCCCACAGGTTTAAACAAACCCGTCGTGTCTTTCACGATTTTAGTGTAGGGTCTAAATGCGTGTTCGCGTGAGCAATGTTTACATTTCTCCATGAACATACTACACGTTTCTAATGGTAAATCTTTAACAGGTTGTTTTTCTTCAACCGGCAATTGGCTTATCTCTGTTCTTTTGGCACGTCCCATCTTAACATCTCCTCGCAATCCCATATAACTTCATCAATCTTTTTCTCTGCCCACGGTGGTGGTGAACGCGTGGCAATTAAAACAACACCATTAGATTTGCGCGCGACAACTTCACCGAACTTTCCAACAAGTTTATCTTTCTTACGGTCGTAATCTTCGTGGTTATCAATAGAAAGACAAACGCCGCCAATAATTTCGCATTTACGACCGGCGGATAGTTCTTTGAGAACGATGCCCGGGAGATAGCCGATGTTGGCAACGATGATCATACTAACTTCCCATTCTTCTCCGCGCTTGGAAACATCTTCTTCATATGGAATGGTTTCTTAAAGAACTTCTCCATCTTATTCTTATAATCAACCGCTTGTGCTTCACTTAAGAATGATGCTGTTACATCTGGATTAATGTCATCCCAAACAACAAAGGATACCCCATTTTCAATAATCTCTTTGACAGGTCGGTAAATAAAAGAACCATTCTTTGTGGTTTCAAGAATATATTCTCCTTCAAAACCGGGTGGGGTATCTATCTCCCCATTACAGATTGTAAATCGTCCAATGATTTCTGGCATATAGTAGTGTATAGGACGTGTTTGTATAAAAGAGTTGTGGTTATTAATTCTCACGATTCTTCATAATGTTTATTGCTACGTCAGCAAGCATAAACAAAGACTCTTTCAGCCAAGTAATCGCCACTAACACACATGCAAAAAGAAAACCATATCTTAAATCCACAGTATTAAATTGTGATGCTCCCCAAAATCCGACCATTGCCACCGCTAATCCGACCAAACCGAAAATTAACTGGAAACGCATTGTGGTTTCTTCCTCTTTAGAAAAAATCGATATAACCATAGTATAAAATATGTTCCCATTCTATAAAAGCATTTGGTATAGATACTTATACCAGAACGCGTATTCAAAAGGTATAAATACTAATCGTGCCCATTGTATTTGGGGACAAGTGAAGTCCCTAGGAAAGTAAAGAGATGTCTTACAAAAAAGCAACAGAATCAATGAATGAAGTCTATGAATGTATGAACAAACATGCAAAGAAATGCTCGGGGGTATTCCGTGAATATAGTGAGAAAATGGATAAGGTTCGGATGGTTTATCCGGAATTCTAATCTCTTTTTAAAGTCACATTCGCAATTTCCGGACTATACAACTCATCCGTAATTGCATTATAATAAACATCTATCCCGTAAAATAGATAGTTCGCTCTTATTATATCACCACTTTGATACCACGAGAAATCAATAACTGGATACCCGGTTACATTTAGAATTCCATGTCCATCACCATAGAAATCAACTGTACCTGATACACGATTTTCTTTATCTTCTATCGTCCATGCATTAACACTACAAACCAATAAACCCATTATTACCAATATCATTAACATTTTTTTCATTTTTCACGTCCTGTATTTTCCACGACCATATTGACCGCGCATTGTTACAACTGCTGCAAATATCAACAATATTACTACACAGGCAGCAACTATAATAATCCCTGCACCAGCACCTTGTGTTTCAGCATTGGCAATGAGTTGTACATTACTATAAGATGTATTTGTGTTATTCTCTGCACTGATGTTTGCAAAAGTAATCGGGGCACCCGGATTCGTAGTGTTTGTTGTATTTACCACTAATATTTGAGGCTGAATTGCCTTCTCCCCAAATGTGCTTGTAACATTAAGAGGAGAAGTCGTTGTATTACCCCCAATATAAATAAGACCAAACATCCCAACAGCGATTATTACAACAATTATAAACATTTCAAAAATTTTCATTTCTTATCGCCATCTCCAGTAACATTGCTTTTATAGTCTCGTTTTTCTGGTGTCGTAAGTGTTTCGGGTTGAATTAAAGTATATACCAGCATTACAAAACATAATACACTTGACGTAATTAAAGCCCCCGTGAAATACACCGAATTCCATATAATATATGATGAAATGCTTACAGTATAAGTCCCATATGTCGCTACTGAAGACCCCATGTTTTCCACAATTGTAAATGAAGTAAGTGCTCCAGCGATACCCATTATAGTACCACAAAGCGACAAACCAACTTTTGATACATTAATATTACCTTCAATACGTAATGGTTCTTTAAAAGCAAGGATTAAAAGTATAAATGCAACTCCAGCAAGTAAAAGGAACATGGGCATCGGGATTGCTCCTTGCTGGCCACTCAAATATGTTTGATTTAAAATAACAGTTTGATTAATATTGTCAAATGACGGATAAACCCCACTGTTTAAAGAAGGATAACCACCACTAATATTCAAAGATCCACTTATTGTATTGTTGATATCACCAACGATAGCAGTAATATTATCTACCATTACTTATTACCTCTTAACGATTTTTCTAATTTCTCCGCTTCCACCAACATCTTGGATGCGCGCGCCTTGCGAATCTTATAGAAATCCAGAGCCACGCGGGAATCCCATAGGAGTTCGTTGCGGAGGGAATCGCCTTTAGGAAGTTTCAAAGCTCGATTTTTTTCTGATAAGTACTCATTATAAGCACTTTGACTATATTCGATCTCCAAACGGGCCGCACTTCGTAAAGTTGATATTGCATGTTTATCCGGAATAGTTATATTGATTGGCTTCTTCAACTGGATAACAGAATCGTTGTAAAAATCTTTTGACATATTAATGTTTCTATTAGTTGGTATTTACTTATAAATGTTTCGTAGATATGTTTATATTGATAGGACGCGTAGTATGTTTTAACAAAAGGTGAAAGACGATGGAAACAAAAAGTATTGAAGCACAGATAAGTATTATCGCTGGATACGATGATGTGATCAATATCACCGTAGAAGATAAATCATCTAGCACCAAGTTTCTTCAGATGACAATGACGAGAGAACAATTCGTCAATGCTACGATGAATAGATTATGTAATACCGAAGTTCAAACTGCAAAGGTGCAGAATCTTGATCGTGTTGGTAAGAAAATGGAACTGCGCCCATTCACTTTTGAACTACCGGTGGGAGTACATACTTATGATAGCGGATTGGAACAACTCGCTGGGAAAATGGTTCGTAATATTTGCCCAGATGGATGGATTCCAGATACACACTTCGGTTCTCGCGGGTCATTCTACACAGAAGATGGGAAAGTAATGGCTAGAACAACATTACGAAAGTGGGTGTAAATGACCACAGAAACAAACTTCATCCCCGTCACCTACGACAACGGCAACCCCGCTAAAATGCTCAACATATTTTTCGGTGATGTGCAGTTAGAACTTCCCGATGGAAGCAAAATCTGGGTTCCCGAATCCTACTTGGATCACGATTGGAGAAGCAAGTAGAAACATTTATATTATCAGAACGCGTAGTAGTGTATAACAAAAAGTTGGTGAAAAGAAATGAGCACGAAAGACACAAAATATGTTCTTGCAAGGAAAGGATCGAACATTCCAGTCCGATATGGGAGCAAGAGTGAAATTTGTAACGAATGGTGTAAAAAGAAATATCAGGATGCTCCGGAAGAAGAGTTTTCTGTATTTGAAGTTGTAATTACTCCTTCGAGAGAACTTCCCATAGAGGAAATTGAGGAAGTAGTAGATGATGAATATGATAAATATGAGTTGTGGAGGAAAGGCGATTAACCATGCCCATTCAAAAACTCTCAATCCACAGCGAAATTGCCCTTGACGACCTCGTAGAAGAAATCTGCGTCCTCGATGATCAATCTATCATTGACTTCATCAAATCAATCGATCTAATGGTTGCCGATTATGATTTCACAAAGACGCTGCGTGATTACTTTGTGAAAGAGATAAAGAAGGAAGAGGAAGCAAAGGGGGAGATGGATGGTGAGTAATATGCAAGTAATCGACACATCAACAACAAAATCAGCGATCTCTCCGAATTACAATTTCATCTTCAATAAAATCAACGGCGCATTTTCACGGTGGGGCGCAACATTTGATGACGACCCCGAATGCGCGCCTTCACCCGAAATCGCAGATATTGAAATTTCAACAATCTGTAACCACGGATGCAAATTCTGCTATAAGTCAAATACGTGTGATGGAACTTACATGGATTTGAAGACGTTTAAAACAGTGTTCTCCAAATTACCTAACACAATTACGCAGGTGGCATTTGGAATAGGATCAATAAATAACATTGTATACTTTAGGAGAAGGAAATGATTATTTATAAAATAACAAATTTGATTAATAATAAAATATATATTGGTCAAGACACCAAAAACAGACCACTATATTTGGGTTCGGGCATTTTAATAAAAAACGCTGTGGGAAAATACGGTAAACATAATTTTAAAAAGGAGATTTTGGAATATTGTAAAACACAAGAAGAATTAAATGAAAAAGAACAATACTGGATTACACATTTTAATTCTACAAATTTAAATGTTGGATATAATATAGCATTGGGTGGGTCTGGAAAACTTGGTGTTTTCCCATCAGAAACAACAAGATTAAAAATGGGGGAAAGTCACAAGGGCGATAAAAATCATATGTATGGTAAACATTTACCAGATTCACAGAAACAAATAATATCCAACTGCGGTAAAAAAAGAGTTGGAGAAAAAAATTCATTTTTCGGAAAAACACATTCGGAAAAAACAAAAATGGAAATAAGTAATGCCAATTCCATTCATTTGACGAGTGAATTGGAAGATGAAATAGTAAATTTATATAAAATATATGGTATTTTTAAAATTGCAAAGGTTCTAAATATTGGCAAGAAAAAAGTAAATAATGTTTTAAAGAAAAGACATGTTGTTATGAGACCACCGTGTATTAATAGGAGGAAAAAATTATGAATGGGGAATGGGAAATTATTGGTGAAAATGAATACATGAAAGAACAAAATATATACGAATATAAAAAAGAATATATACTTACTAATCCGGATCTATATTCCATTATGCAACATTGTCGGAACAATGGTGTTATTCCAAACATCACGATCAACGGTTCCCGTATGACCCCTACAGATTATGAAAAATTGTCTTCTCTATGTGGCGCTGTTGCCGTTTCCCTGTATGATTACGAAACATGCCGCACTGCAATCACCGAACTTGGCAATCGTGGATTATCACAGGTCAACATCCACTGCCTCTTATCAGAAGAGACATTTGATAAGTGTATGAACATCGTGCACAAGGCTCGCAATGACCCATTGCTCGCCCGTTATCTTAACGCTGTAGTATTCCTGTGGTTGAAACCAAAAGGTGATAGAAACAGCCTACACTCGGTTTCTGAAGCACATTACAAAGAACTTATGAACGTATTAAAATCCAACAACGTGAGATTTGGGTTTGACTCGTGCAGCGCACCAAAAGTGATGGCTCTTATGCCCGAACACGTAGAAAGCATTGAACCGTGTGAATCTACGTTATTCAGCATGTATATTAATGTTGAAGGAAAAGCATATCCATGCTCGTTTAGCGAAAACGAATGTGGATACACCGGAATCGATATGCTTAATATCAACGACTTTACTACAGATGTATGGAACAATGAACAATTTAACCGTTTCCGATCATCGGTTATCGGGAACAAAGATAAAAACGGGTGTAGAAATTGCCCATTATTTAATCTTGAATTTGGAGGTAAAAAATCATGAAGACTAGAAGTGGGTTTGTTTCAAACTCGTCAAGCAGCTCATTCATCGTAGGCATCGATCCCGAATGCAAAACATTCGAAGAATGGTGCGAAAAGGGATTATTTAATTGGGAAGGACTCTTTACACGCGACGAAACAAAAATCGATCTTAATATCACAGAACCCAACTATCCCTATACATACCGTGAATGTCTTAAGCGTGTATGGGATGATGTTCATCTTAAAGAGCTATGTGAGTTGAATAAGGTAGAAAAATATCTCGTTTCTTACACGAAGGGCGGAACACAACCAGATACATCAATGTTTACATATAAATTTGTAGATACTTGTTGCGACCCGCACAACCACGGATATAATTTTGAACCCGATGAGCGCGAAAAAGTTATAAAGAAAATGAAATCTGCCGGTAGAACGTGGAACACTCTGATGGTGCAATCTCTCGTTCGTGAAATGGATGAAAGGTTTATTCTCTATGATATATCATATTCGGATAACGATGGGGATTTCATGTGTCAAATGGAACACGGGGATCATTGGAAGATGATTCCTTGTATTATAATTTCAAATCATTGAGGTGTATCATGAAAACACGACACGGTTTCATCTCAAATTCGAGTAGCAGTTCATTCATTATAAGTAAACAATTTTTGAATGAATTGCAAATCGATGCTATTAAAAATCACGAAACCAATTTATATTTCAAAAGAAGCGGCTGTGATAAATATGATGTGTGGAATATACACGAAGATGAACTCTTTGTATATGGATTTACCAGCATGGATAACTTCGACATGAGAGAATTTTTATCCATGATTGGTATTGATGATAATATAGTAAAATGGGATGATTGAATGAAAACACGACTTGGATTTGTGAGTAACAGTTCATCGTCTTCATTCCTTATTGCAGGGATCATTATTGGTGAAATCCCGAAAGAATTTGAAGATGATTATGATTGGCTTGAACATATGCAAAAGAAACACGCAGAACTCAAAGATTTTGAAAAGCATTGCCCATTCGATGATTGTGGTTATTATATCGGTATAAGTTACGACAAGATCGAAATGGATGAAACAAGGCGACAATTCCTACAGCGCGCGCAAACCGGATGTGATATTATTTGCAATAATTTCAAAATTAAACCGCACGCGGTAGAAACATTGGAAGCATCGTGGAGGAATGGATAATGAAAATTAGATTTGGTTTCGTTAGTAATAGTTCTTCATCATCTTTCGTAGTTGACAAAGATGAAATACCCGATAAGAAATTGTTTGAAACAATGATCGATCAACACAATTATAGCGGAGACGAAGGTTATATTTATAAAGGCCGGCATCATTATTTTGGACGATTGAGTCAATCCGACGAAATAATTACAAGATATCTTGAATTAAATAATACACCTTATGATGAGGAATCTTAATGTCCAAAACCTACTTCACCCTACCCGAAGCAAAAACAAAAATCAATCATCACGTCAAGGCACTCGCGCCATTCGCTGATATTAATATCGGTGACTATGGCATCGTTACTTCATACTACAAAATAGGTGGTCTCTATGGATTGAATGTCAAATGGGAGCACATTAATATCACGGATGGGTTTTCGAAGAGTGATTATGAGAGGTTTTTAGAGGGGGTTTAAAAATGCCACACTATATTAATCATTCAATTAAAGAGCGACAATACATTTGTTTGTTGCTTAATAGATTATTTTCGGATCTACATTATGACCACCCGGAATTAAACAACACGGAGACAGCAATGAAATGGATAGCCACCTTAAGACAAATTGATGGAATTGGAATATCGGTAAGTAGCAAGTATCCGGCCGAACCGTTCTGTGTTAATGCTGAAAATAATTATATGTGTTTTGAAGGGGAGTATCCATGACAATTATTAAATCTACGGACGCCGGTATCTGCTGCGGCAAACCGATGGCAAAGCATATAATTAAAGAAGGCGCGCGGTATCATGTCACTTCGTGGGATTGTGAAACTAATGGTTCTTTGGAACATTGTAGTGAACCGAATTGTGAAAATAACCACGGGATCGGGAAGTGTGCGCCTAGAAATGAAGATTCGCCAAAAATGCGCGGTCCTCCGTATTGGAATGATTATTAATGCCCACAACAAAGTTCACAGATAAAGAATTGATTCTTATTAGAACTCTCGGATTACTAGGAGTTGAAGAAATAAATATAGAAAATGATAACAATCATACACAATGTCAAAAATTGATCTATCTCTTACAAAATATGAGGGGTGGGGTATCTCTGGGGTATGGTTATGAATGGAGAGTAAAGGGGCCGCATAGTCCAGAACTTGGAAATGATTTAAGAAATATAACTGATAAATTAAAGATTGTGAATTCTTATAGGAATTAAATGTTAATCTCTCTTTTCGAAACTTATATATACCTACATGTTCTAGTATTATAATACAAGGAGTGAAGTGAAAGATGATTTATGCACAAATGTTTATACTGTTGACCGCATCGTTTACAATAGTGGGCGTTTTTGGTTATGCGCTGTTAAACAAAAATAACCACCCAATAGTAATGGGTATTTTATCGCAATTAATTGTGTGCTGCATGTGCCTCTTATACCGCATGCCCGGAATAACAATTACAGTATAATAAAAAATATCTTTTCCAACCGCCATCCAACATACTTAAATACTTCCCCCTCCTATCTATTTACATGCAAATCTTAACACCAGATGTCTCACCAGAAGACTTTGATAAGTTTAAGGGACTGCTTTTTGAACACCTGCATGTGCGCGACGCGCGGCTTGATAACGATCCCACGTTCATCAATGATTGTGATTCTACACTTCGCATTTCACGGAATATCCTTACAGCGCATTTTCCAGAGTATGACACGGCTGGAACGATCTCATATTTCGAGAAGATGATGTGGGGTTGTGATTGCCGGGTATTTTATGAGTCTCCGTGTATTTGTGATGAATGTGGGGGGAGGATGGAGAAGGATTAATTTTTTATTTCCTCTTTTTACAAGTTTGATTATAACCAATTTCCGTTTCGTTTGAATGCAACTCTCGAATGTATTTGCCTTCTTTTCTTCTCACTTCTTCCTTATCAGTAGATTCAAAAAGTATTTCTTTTCTTATTGTAAAGTCGCAAAGTTGTTCATCAGTAAAATCTTTTTCTACAAGTTCATTAGACCACGAACCAAAGTAGTTAATATGATGCCCATCTTTTTGGGTATCAATACCAACATATATTTTTCCGTTTGGGAAGGTTAATTTATATACAACATAATTGAATGACATTATATTAATATATACATTCTATCTTTAAATAAGTATCTATTTTATTCTACCATACTAACAGATACATTTAAATACTAATAGTGTATACCATATAATATGATTTGCAACTCAAAGCAAACCAACAACGAGTCTTCTCATGGGAAAATGAAGCGGTTATATATCCGCACCGAAAAGAACGATGGAAGAACGTGGACACCTGTTGGGTATATGTGTCTTAAGTGCAAGAATGTGATTATGGATTGAGGGAAAATTATGACCAAGATGAAACCTGTAACAAAAGACGAACTTAAGAGGGCATTTTTTATTATCTTTAATTTAGCAAATAATTCCCCCGCATTTAAAGATGTTAATTGCCCATTTGAAGAACTTTGTGAAGTTGAATGTGGTGAAGCAGTTGAAAGCTGTTTTCTCGAAAGATTAGATGCGACAAAAACAAAATCGAGAGATGAATAAATGGTAGCACCAAAAGACCCTATAAAACACGCGCTTTGGTTGGAGAGACAAAGAAATTCTCATATGAATAAACATCCAGAAAAAGACACTCTCGTTAAAATGAGCGAATCGCATAAAGGTATAGAACCGTGGAATAAAGGAGAGAAAATGCCTAATGAAACTGGTAAAAAAATTAGTGCCGCTTTAAAAAATAAACCAAAACCTCTACGAACTAAAGAACATTGCGAAAATATAAGTAAATCTAAAATGGGAGAAAATAACCCGATGTTTGGGAAACATACAGAACATGTTTCGGTAGATATGAAATGCCCAAAGTGTGGTTCTAATAATATAAAAAAGAATGGAACTAAAAAGAGTATTGATGGAAAATACACCCCTGCTGCAAAATGCAACCAATGTGGATATGGAGCAGTGGCTACAAAATTTAAAGTGTGAAAAAACAAATGCCGCCACCAAAAGACCCCGCAAAATATAATGAATGGATAAGAAAGAATCGTGAAGCACATACTGATAAGCATCCTTCACAATCATCGCGGGATAAAATGAGTAAATCGCAGAAAAATAAACCGAAGAAACCATTTACAAAGGAGCATTGTGAAAATTTAAGCAAATCTATGAAAGGGCGCATTCCTTGGAATCTTGGTATCCCGCATACTCAATCTGCAAAAGATAAAATGAGTGCAAAAAAGAAAAATATTCCCTTAACAGAATCGCACAAACAACATTTGTCAGAATCACACAAGGGTCAAATCCCACATATAACTTCAGAATCTACAGAAAAGAACAGACTTGCACATCTAGGGAAAACCGCTTCACAACACACACGAAATCTTATGAGTATTGCTCACGCAGGACAAGAAGCGTGGAATAAAGGACAGAGTATGCCTAATGGAACCGGAGAAAAAATTAGTAAAGCACTTAAAAATAAACCCAAATCAATGGAAGCAAGAAAAAATATGAGTGGTGAACATAATCATAATTGGAAGGGTGGTATATCAACATTAGAAAAAGCAATAAGAGCACTTCCGGAAATGTATATATGGAGATATAATGTCATGAAACGTGATAACTTCTGCGATTGTTTTACTGGTATTATAGGGAACCACAATTTAGAAGTACACCATATTAAACCGTTATCAATAATAATACAAAAATATAATATTAAAACAATAGAAGATTCATTAAAGTGTGAAGAATTGTGGGATATAGATAATGGTATAACAATGTTCAAAGAATCCCATATGAATCATCACCAAAAATATGGGTTGCAAATATTACCAAAAGAATATTTTAAAAAGAAGTAATTTTTATAAGTTTGAAAAAATGGAGATTTGGTCTCCATTTGTCAAACCGGGCTCACTGGCGTTCGCCTCCGACAAATATCCGAATGACGGGTATGAATTCCAGAAGTAAAACAATGGCTCCAAGGAGGAACAGTGCAATACCGAGGAAGGTAAACGCGAGAGACACATTGCTCTGTGCGTTGCTCATAGTCGTATTCATAATACCTGTCAAGATGGGCAAACTGTTGAAAAGTGTGCCTACCATGAAGATACCGATGACGATGAAGATCGCCCCGCCCACGACCATCCCGATACCGGCGAGAGTTGCCTCCCCGATTGCTTCGGAGTCGTGAACGAGCTCCATACCCTTATGATATGCGTCCTTGAGGTAAGTCGTAACTTTCTCAAACATGTAAAATGCACCTCTCTCGCTTCTTAAGTCTAATGCAAAGGTATATATATTAGTTGGTGTTTACTATATACATATGTTTCCAAACGGAACATATGTGTAAATCATGACACGCGATGCTGTTGTTAAAATTGATAGAAAAATCGCCGAAGCCGGACGCGCGCGCGGTCTTAACCTAGCGACCGTTGCAGAAGAATCAATTAAGAGAAGAACTAAAAAACTGGAGGAAATTGATAAATATGACTGAAACTTATACCGAAGATGAAATGAAGAAAGCAATGAAATATGTACAGAAGAAAGAAAGATTGATTTCTGCCTTGAATAGTGCCGTGCGCACCGCAGAAGCACCTATTTATGCAGAAGCATTGAATGAACTTATTGTGCTTCTCATTGAAGATAAGCTCCTTCCGGATTCCTTTGATATCCACAAGTACTTTTCTGACCTGTATCCGAGAGCGACGCAGAAAAAAGAAGCAAAGGATGAAGATAAAGACGTAAATTAAAATAGTTTAGAAATTTATTAATCTTTTTTAATTCCTCTTTATGTACACCAAACATAACCACTGTGTTAATGTTGGTGTATGGAAGGGGGATTTTTAATAGGTCTGGCCGGAGTTGAACCGGCTTACACATAGACCGTGTTTGAGACGGTTCCATAGCCGTTCTGGATACACAGACCCAAATGAGTGATGCCGGATGCGCGCCGGCGATGTTTCCTTGTACGGAGTCTAAATCCGGTGAAGTCGGCTTCTGTTCCAATCACTCTCGATTTCCCACAATGGGATGCGTCCGTCAGGATTTGAACCTGAAATGTTTCGCTTCGTCACAGTGTTTAAGACTGTTGCGTTCAACCGTTTCGCCACGGACGCGATGTGTGAAGCAAGATTTGAACTTGCGTCGTTTCCTTGTCTGGAACCTCGATCCAGTGGAGTCAACCGTGCTGTCCCATTCACACATAACTTATATGTTTTCAAATCATTTATACTTTCCCCTATGTAAGAGGACGCCAACGACAGGAATTGAACCTGCAACCCTGTTAAGGGCGACGGTTTTCAGGACCGTTTAGCGCACCGCACTCCCCACGTTGGCAATAATATGAGCCGGATGAGAGAATTGAACTCCCGCCCTTTCGATTACAGATCGAATGCACCAAACCAACAGATGCTTATCCGGCGACGCTGCCTGAAAGATTTGAACTTTCGTTTCCGATCAGGAAAGCAACTTTAGCAGAATTGCGGCATAAACCAGACTCGCCCAAGGCAGCAAGATGAAACCAATACAAAACACCCTCACGATGTGGTGAGAAGCGTCAAACTGGACAGTAAACGCAATGATAGAATAGATGTTGATACGTTTATATTTACTGTCATGATATATAATAGTGTATGTTGTAATAGTATTTAAATATTTCTACAATTGGTGGAGAGGGATTTGAACCCTCGAAGCACTAAACACCGGATTTTGAATCCGGCCCCTTTGACCGCTCGGGTATCCACCAGTCATAGAATATAGGTGTTGTTTCTATTTAAAATGTTGGTTCGGAAATATATAGGTTAACTTTATATACTATAAAAATTTACTATACAACTAATTTATATACCACCAATAGTTTTAATATTTAAACCTTTCTAAAAACCCCACTTCCCCAACGTCGGAGTCGCCGGGTCAAACTCGCACCAGTTGAAATTCAACGGTTCCATAATCCGTGATAACGGAGTCTTTAAAGTCTTCTCTAACATTGTATCAACATCAACTATAAAAATGTTTCTATCTATTTGATCCGCATACTCAAAACAAACTACATCCGTGCGCGGATATTTTGAAGTAACATTCTTAATATATAAACGTTTCGGTTTTGACCCCTTACCAAAATTCGTTCCCAGATAAGTGTTAGAATACACCGCCGCGCGCACCTGCGCATCTTGGATATCATATTCTTCCAATGGTTTACCAATGCCGCCGGGAATTCCTACATCGTCGAGACTATATTTACCCGCGCGGTATTTACGTATAACATCCGAAATAGTAGTTCTGATTTCTTCATAAGGTTTGCCCTCAAGAACCATCTCGATAAGTGTTTTCATTGCGTCACGTGTGACCTTGGGGGAATCCGACCGCTTGGTTTCAAAACCCACAATATCAATTTTATGCGCGTCTACACCTTCCTTCCAAATAAGGAGTCCAGCGTATCGCTTCTTCTTCCCGCCGCTAAAAAATCTCTGGTATAATTTTTCAAATTTCACGGAGAAATATTGAACATCGGCATTTAATGTTTCTTTTGCAAACTGTGGATATGAGTTATTAAGAAGCGTTTCAAGTTCCTTCGCAATAAACATAGTTCCTTCTTTCCCAATACTTTTTGGTATCTTTATACCAACCGAATCGGTATCACCAAAAACAATTTTATATTCTTCGTGTTCTACAAGTTTTTTGTTGTGCTCCAAAAGCGCGCGCCCTACTGATGTAATAGCCGAACCCACGTCACGGTCATTAAGACGGAACATCGGATTTGCCGAAACCCCATAATAAGAATTCATGCAAACCTTAACCACGTCCTGTTTCATATTTAAAAGTTTATACTCACGAGAATCAAAAGGATACTTATTCCGTTCCTTTTTCATCTCATCTCGTTCACGTAAAAATTTCGCCTGAATCTTTCTAACCAATCCATCGGGTTCTTTTTTAAATCTGACACCATTAGGAGCGCGCAGTTCTCCTTTTGGATCTTTGGTTTCTGGAGATGCATTAATAGTCATCATCGACATTGGATACAATGATTTAGCATCCAAAACAGCAACGTTTTCTTGCACTCCGCGCATGGGAGCAATAACCGTAGCCCCTTCAAACGATTCTTGTGTATTTATAGAATTTGCCTTTGAAGGTAAAATAAACCCATTTTCTTTTGCTTCTCTCAAAACCAACATATCAATAATAGGCATACTATTTGTTGTCTTTTCCAGAGGACACCCGGCATAATGAGCAACATACCTGTGGAATTCAACAGTTTCGTCTTTTGCATTAATACCTACACATAATTCCACATCAGTGAAGTTATAGTAAACCAGATTGGTAGGATCTTCTTTCCATAAATCGAAAACCTTTCCATTGTGATGGATTTTTTGTTTCCCCAATTCTTCTAATGCTATTGCATCAAGGCGATAAGAAGGTTGTTCACCCAAATGCATTCTTTTATACCCGGATAATAAATCAAAAAGTTGACGACCTTTGATTTCTATGCGCCCGGTGTTTCCACTAGGCAACCGCGACCACGCATCGCGCGGGATACCTAATACATCCATACGACCCAGAATGTAAGGTATATCAAATTCATTACAATTATGTACAACGCAACCAATCGAAAAATTATGTTCTGTCGTTTCAATATCGTAGCAATTTTTAGGCACGTCGTTACTTACATTTTTTACCCGCAGATACATATTAGTTAGATTTCTATTAAAATTAAATCTGAAATGATCTTTCCTAGTAACTCGTTTTCTCTTAATTATATGGATTTTATTTTTTATTTTCTTCTGCAAAAACTTTTTCATACACTCTAATAGTTTTTGGGTTATACATAAGATCCGTAAATTTATATTACATGTAGATGAAGTTATCGCACCAAATCCTGCAAATAACTGAAAATGCCGAATATTAATAGTATGATCTCCTATACAAAAGACATCTGAATACCCATCGCCATCATACCATCCAGCTAAAAAAGCCCCGAACTCTTCTACAGATAGACGAGATAATAAACCAAAATTGAGTTGTTTCTTATCACCAACCAGAATGAGATGTTCTGCCCCTTTTAGATCTCGCTGCAATATATTAGAACACCAGACACCTTTTGTAAACCATCTATGGTTTTCCCCGCAACATCTATTAATGAGGTTTATATTTTTATTGTAAAATCTAAATCTCCACTTATCTGGTCTGGCGCCATCGGAATAAATAAGTCCAGCCCTGTAACAATTAAAAGGATCAAGCCCGAGACCAATATTATTTTCATACTGCCGTATTGGAATATGCAATATACTATCAGAAGTTATATTTTTAGAAATTTCGTATGTTGGTTCATAGTTTTCGCAATGTTCCCACACATAATGACGATCTTGTGGAATTTGAGAAACTAACATTCGATGATCTTCCCCAACAATAAAATCCCATCCAATAGATGTTCTTATACGAGTTGTATTCTTAACCCCCGTATTATAAACGGATACAACTTTTCCACCTGTGTTTAAAACAATACCCGGTATTAATGCCTTAATTGGTATAAGACCGTTTTTTGTGTCAACCATTGTATCTTCTGGAACGCAGTTCCACCCCGTAATAATATCCGGATCTGTGGATTTGATATATTCACAAAAATCCACAAGAAGAGATTTTTCATCCGTGTATGTTATAACGTCGTGGTGAGCGGGATCAAAGCACCCGTTCTCTTTAGGTGTTTCTATAAGAGGTGAAGTAGCGACAACAAATGTAATATAACGATTTGTAAAACTATCATGACAAGTAATGCAAAAAATTGGATCTTTCGTTGCATCCGGGAACCCGCGTTCATCAGAACATTCAATATCCACAATACAAACGCGCGCGGGATAGTTTAAATCTTTGAATAATATGTCGTCAATCGTGCATGGTGATTGTGTATAAGAGAAACCAGATTTTATTTTTGTATCAATCAGAAACCTCAATGTGTATAAAATATCCGCTTCATAGTGTTTAGAAAACTTCTCGCGCGATTCAAAAATGTCACCGGGTTTTTGAGTAATGACTTTCACCAAAGGTTCATGGAGAATGGAAAAATATTCATTTGAATCAACTTCGGAGGGTGGTGTTGCTTTGGGGGATTCTGATGCGGGAACAAAAAAATAAGGTTTGAAACCAACCACATCCACACGATGAGAAACACCGGAGGAGTCACGACCGAAGATGTTAATGACAGGAGAGTTGTTATGGAAGGAGTATTCGGCTTGAGTTAAGCAGAGATCAGGCATAGATAGGAGACCCCTCTACAAATAACATTAATGTTCCGACTGTAATTGCTAAAAGGATACCAGCAATAAATGAATGAATAATAATGCCCGTGACTCCCCCAAGACATCCTGCAAAAACGGCAGATAATAAAGAAATTAAAATTCCCGTTCCTAACAACTCTTCTTTCATGTTGTTAATATATACGCGTTTAAAGGATATAAAAGTATTGGTATAGTAGAAACCTTTAAATACACAAACATCCAATACTATAAATATGTCTCTTGATATCAAAAATCAATTCTCTAGAACATTCAATCGACCAGAACCCAACGTTGGCGCGCTTGGTAAAAAGCAACGTGGAGAATATTATAGTGGGATCAAAATCTGGGGTCGTCAAGTAAAAGGCGAAAACCGCGATTAAATTTCATCAAAAGAATATTTAAAATCTAACACAAGCATTACCAATCCGAAACAAGCCCCAAATAACATACTAGCAATAATACTTCCCACAATTGCACCCACACAGCCACCAATTCCACCTGCGAGTAAACCATCAAAAAAAGAAATTATAAATGCGATGGTGGGGTTAAATTCTTTGGTCATTGACAAGTTCCATTAATATGTTCACATTTAGCACGATCTGATAATTGTGGTGTATTATCTGTAAACGAGTATATTTGCCTATCATCATTTTTGTTGCAATAATATTGGATTGTATAATTATCTCCAATATTTATAATTTTGATATTAAATGGTTGCGACAAATAATAATAACCATTACCGTTTTCATCAAACAATTCCATTGTTACACCCATACAACCAAAACCATTAAATATACCAACAACTTCTTTATTAGTGAAAACGATATTTTTTGTAATTAATTGAGATGTTGGTTCGGGCTGCGGTGGCGTGATGTGAAAAACAAATTGGTTAAACAAAACACACAATATAATAACTGCAAACATTATCATTATGCATCGTAGTATAAATATTGAGTCGTCGTCGTCGCTCATATTATTTACCCCTCATCAAACACTTCTTCTACATTCGATATATCATCAACATTTTTTGGAGTAAGAATCTTCTTACCTAATGCAATCGCCAATTCTCGTTCCATCGTCGCTCCTTGACTTTTTCCCATCCGGGCAGTAGAAGAATGGCATCACATTTCTCCACAAATGCCAAACAAATATTCATCCACGTATCATAACCAATATCTACAACATGTTGAAACCCAGATGTATTTTTATGCGGTGTGAATGGTGCCCACCCTTTATAGACAGCAGCAAGCGCATAACGTGACGCTTCAATAATATTGATTTCTGTTCCGTGGAGTTCATCATAACCGTCGGGTATGAGACTGAAAGGGCCGGAGATGTAGAGGGTTTTCATCTACGCACCAACAAAAACATTCGTGTTCATATATTTATCCGGCATCATTATAGAAGCAACCATCATAATTGGCATTGCAATAATCATAAGAAATGGATGGCGCAAATATACTGCGATTGCCATTGATAATATACATACCAGCATTAATATTAATATAAATAATGGGATTTTCATTCACGACCTCCCCTCAAATTTCAACGCCTCTCCGTTCTTCAAAATGAAAAACCCACTTCTCATTACCGGGTGTGTGGTCGTTTTACAAGTATATTCCAACGCCTCTCTATCAAACAATCCCCCACCTTCTATACATATAAATCTCCCACTTATATCACGCCCCTGCAATAAATTGTGACCATGCGCCATATGAATATTCTTTCCGAATTTTGCACACAACGCGCGCGCTACTCTCAAAGGCAAAATACTAAAGTTTTTCGGGTGGCAAAGCATCCATTCTTGAATCCGATCATTTCCATTTTCATCCACACAATTGTGATTCAAAATCATAAAATCATCTGTAGTAGAATGAACACGTCTTTCATAATCAGATATGGTAATGTTTCTCGGCATCATCGCTAATACTATATCTTTAAACCCTTCTTTCCCACCAGTAAGTGCAATAATACGATTCTCGTGGTTTCCAGAACAAATATAAATTTCTTCAAACCATTCAAGAAGGCGGGTCATTATTTTTCGACCTTCATCTTTTTCAGCCTTCCATGTAATAGACACACTTCGGTTTGACTCTGTAACACTAGTGAAAATACTAAGGTTATCACAATCCAAGAAGTCTCCGTCGATTGCGAGTTTCCTAATATTTAAATCTTTACAAACACCAATCATATAATCAATAAGAGATTCATCGTGGCACGGTATGTGAAAATCGCACGCGAGACAAATATCGCCAGCAGTAAACACCAACGGCGCGCGCGCATTTATAAGTTGCTGCGCGAAAGATCCTTTCTTTGCTTTATATCTTCTACGATATTCGGCAGCACGATCCGGATGTTCTTTTTCATAAATATTACCCTGCACAGAACGTTGCGCAGAACGATTCCGTCTGGCATTTCTCGCCTTAACGGTTAATGGATTTTCCAGACCGTGACTCATTAGAAATCACCGTGACTATACAACTTTAAATAATAGGTATTGTGTTTTGACAATTATACAACCTCGAATTAAAAAGATTATGTTTAGTATATATACGCGTATTCTATTTAAGGGTTTCGTCTATACTTTCTTTTTCATCATAGTAATCTCCGTTTCATACCAATCTCGGGGTTGCAGCAAATGAAAAAACTTAACAACAATTGCGTTAACTGTTAAAAATATCCCAACTGCTAAATAACCCCACGTGAGATAATAAGGTGTTACATTGGTAGAGGCATAAATTAAAAATGCCATTCCTCCAAGTAAATATAATGCCATAAACAAGATGTCTAAAATGGCAGACATAAATCCATCGTAAGTAATCTTACGCGAATCCCATTCTTCTTTTGTGTAAGTAGTCATTTCGATTTCTCCTTTTTGCACCACGAAATTTTAATGCCGTATATGATAGCCATTAAAACTATCGCTCCGACAATAATAAGACCCCCTCCAATACGTTCTGAAAGAACATCCATTTCTGTGAGTGGCATTATTCGTCTGTTATTAAGCCATAATGTTACATCTCGCGGAATAAATAACATCAAAGATCCAAATATTAATATAGACCATACAAATAAGTTGGCAGATAAATTACATAAAAATTTCTTTATTTTGTGTAATGTCCTACATGAAATCGGAAGAAGTGTAATTTCTATTGTCATTTAATATTAACCCCAACCATTTTTGCATTTTCATAATAAACAAGAGTCGCCCCAACCAACATGAAGAATATACCAATCCCGCAACCGCTTATTGTTGATGCCGATTTTATATTATTAATAAGATTTAATACAAAATCGCTCGATGCTGGAAGATGCCCCATCATTGAAAAATACATCATAAAAGCGATTGGTGTTAATACGATTCCCCCGATCAATAAAACGACCCCAAATATTGTTACTTTGGTTATCATTTCACTTCCACCATTTCCCCAACAACATTTCCTTAAACAACCACACACCCATTACCAACAGCGCACCAAATAAAACTGCTACCAAAGTAACAACATTCAATCCAGTGAGCAATTCAACTGCGATACCAAGAATGATACCTGCAACAAATACAATCATTAAAAATATCTTTGCAATGCTGCGCGCGGCACTTTCAATAACTTCGTTTCCAATATAATTTGTTTTCTGTTTCCACACAATCCACCCACACGCGACTGCTGTTATAATCGCAAGAACGATTACAAGTGCACGCACTAAATCCCCTATGAGAAGTGTTGCAGCGATGCCGGAGAAGATACCGGCTTCAAGAACGATTAAAATAAAGAATCGGATAAGGTTTCGGGCGATGGATTCTGGAGTTGTGGTCATGGTGACACCCCACAAGTTTGGTTGCCGCACGAAATTGGGGCATCGATAGAATAAATCCATTTATAACCCAATTCTTCTTTAATTTTTACTTTGACCGTTTCATTATCTGCCACTTTAAATTTTGTAACTATATCACAGATATAATACACATTTTCATTGGTATCAATAACAGTCATATCACTATTTTGAATATGTTTGCATATTGTTATTGTATCGGTGTATGTAGAACCACCAATAATAAATATTACTGCACAAATACAAGATAATATTGCGAATAAACAAGCAAATACTTCAAAAAATGCTTTGGTGTTAGTATTGTCAAAAATAAAAATAATAATTGACAACACGGCAAAAATAGCACATATACCTACCAAATAATACCCCATCGGATCGACATCAAACGGAATCATTTCCCATTCACCTTCTTAAACTCATCAATAGCAATCTGCACAACAGAATCTTCGTATCCTTCGATAATATCAAACGCCTTTTCCTTTAACAGATTGATCGTGATGTCGGAGGGATTAATATTTTGTCCCTTACAGAAGAACGTAACGAGTTTTACAATGCGCGCGATGCCGGTTGGTTTAGAAGAAGCAACCGGGGATGAAGAAACCGTACCTGTTGGCTGTGTTGCTGCAACAGAAAGTGCATCTGGAAATGTAGAAACCGAAGATTTCTCGGTTTCTACGACCGGAGGTGTAACGGGTGTTTCAACAACTTCCACAGGAGCAGTTACTTTCGGTGTGCGCTTCCTTCTTTCCTTAACAACTGGGGGTGCAATTGGTTCTACAACGGGTTCTTTTACTATTGGATTCTCTTTACATTTAGTCTTACAGTCTACAAAACTGCACTTTCTACACGCTTCTATTTCAAGAATGTTTGGCTCGGTATTATCGTGTTCTACATTATAACAGGATGGAATATCTTTATTTTTTCCTTCATACCTCTCCACAAGAGTAATAGAACTCATCTTTGTTTTAAGAGTAATATCAATTTCCGTGATGTCCTCTTCTGAAACTTTTAAGTTCACAAGGCTTACAAGCATGTTTTTGAGTTCGTCTTTTGTTGCCATAATATCACAATTAGATAGAACGCGATTGTATTTAATGGTTGTGTAGAAGGATTTAAATAGATTGATGGCGTATATAGAACGTATATGACTGACGATTACCCGGTCCTAAATGGAGGATCTACAACCAGCCAAAACATTTCCTGCTTCAGCAGATATCAAATGAACAGCGTGAAATGTCTATCCTGTGTTGCAGGGTCTCATTGCTATGATGAAAGAGAGAAACGCAAGGGTAAAGGTTTTGCACCATGACAACAGACAAGCAGCCGAAGGGATACGATTGCACAAAACCGCCCAAGGACATGTGCCCCAAAGATGCAACCTGTGGGCATTGTTTTTGGTGGTCGAATAAGACGGAAGCTCGTTCCCACCCAGTCATCGCCCCGCTAGAGGGAGCCGCAAAAAGACTTTTTCCCACGCCCCTCTGCCAGAAATGTCCCATATATTTAGTCGGGCGTGGTTGCATCCACGAACTTGCGTATGAAAGTTCTGGGGTGTGCGGTGCCGGAATTACCGCGATAGAGCAGGCAGCCCGGGAGAAAGTGCTGGAAGAAAATCTAGCACTAATCCGCGATGTCATCTCAAAAGATCAATCCGGTCTTGCAGAGGCGTTGGCAAAAATACAATCTCTCGCAAAAGGATACGACTGGATCCCGGCCGGGGAATGGGGAAGTTACGACTATACGCAGCGTACAGTAGAAACGCTCCAAAAAGAATGCGGGTATCTTCTGGAGGAAATTGAAAAGATTGCATACGAAGGATTGCGAGATTCTGGAAACAGAGTTATTGCACATGTCCGGTCCTGTGAAGAATCCCTCCGTCATAAGGAGCAACCATGACCAACAACTGTAGTCATTATAAACAAAATAATATCGTTAAATTCACTGATAAAAATTATCATCAATGTGAAACTTGCATGTGGATCGACCCAAAAGATAAAACCCAATGCCACCCACCGGATTATGATTGCTGTGGAACGGAAGATGATTTTTATGAGTTAAACGAAACTTTAACCGATTTATATTGGATAAAGGGGAGACTTGAAACAGCATTAAAAGAAAACCGATGCATTCGAAATGAATTTGAAACCGTATCGGAGCGTTTAAATAAAATTATCAAATTTTGTGAGTTTATTAAATATCTAAATAAAGAGAAACCATGACCGAAAACACCAAAAACCAATATCGATGCGAGACGTGTTGTAATTACGCATCTACAGATTGCCCATCTGAAACAAACAAACTGTTATTTGATATCAATCATAATAATTTTTTGGGGTTCTCAATACAACGTGATAAAATGTATAATATTACAGAAACAATTGGTTGCGCTTCACACTCTTCCTTTATTAAAAATCCCACTAAACACTTAAGTAATCTTATCAAACACTTTGAAGCAATGGATGACCACGAAGATTTGTATCTTTGTGATATTATTGCATTGTTGAAAGGTGAGATTGAAACATAAATTTACATAACAAACCTTTAAATATAAATAAAACATAACTATATCACGCGTGTAAACGCAATTCTGTATAGTTATCAGAACATAAATTTTTGGGAGACCCAAATGGAAACTTACGAAGATAAACTCATTAAAGAACGATATTGCGTCGATGGAGAAAATAGTTATCCCGATGTTTGTGAACGTGTAGCGCGATTCATTTCAAGCAACGACGAACAATATCATCAGTTCAAGAAAATTCTTGTAGATAAAGATTTTTTGCCCAACTCACCAACCCTGATGAATGCCGGAACTTCTAACCCCGCCTTGTCAGCGTGTTTCTTTTTGCCGGTAGAAGATACAATTGAAAGTATTTTTGATGCTAACAAAAATGCAGCAAAAATCTTCGCTCGTGGGGGCGGGGTCGGATTCAATTTCTCAAAACTCCGACCCGCTGGAAGCAAAGTTGGAAAACGCAACGGTGTTTCCTCCGGTGTGGTTTCATTTATGGAAGTTTTTAACACAATGACAGAGGTTGTCAAGCAAGGAGGCCGTCGCCGGGGAGCTATGATGGGATGCCTTGATATTGCGCATCCAGAAATCAAAAACTTTGTGACATGTAAACAGACAGAAGGAAAACTCTCTAACTTTAATATCTCTGTCAAACTCACAGATGAATTCATGAAGAATCCCACACCCGAAATCATGAACTTGATTGTGAACGGAATTTACAATAACGGAGAGCCGGGAATTCTGTTCAAAGATACAATCGAAAAGTATAACCCGGCTCCCGAATATGGAGAACTCAATACAAATCCATTAAACTCCGTGTGGATTTAAAATCGCGTAAATTGCTGGAACACCCTTAAGCATCTCTAACTACAACGCAATCAGAAATGATAAACGTGAACGTTTTAAAAATAGAAATGATTGGGCAATCAGCAGCCAAGCATCTTATCAATAAGATGAAGGTTCAGAGACTATAGACGCGACATCGATGATATAGTCCGATCTCATATGAGAATATGAGAGTGTGACAGAAATGATCACACCTGCAACGAAGCATCGTTGCTGTAACAAAAAACCTCTTGGCGGGGAGGCTCTATTAGAATCATGGGGGAGCTGCAACTTGGGTAGCATCAACCTTTCCCACCACATAAAAGACAATGCAATTGACTACGACAAACTCAAAGCCACAATAGACACAGCGGTTATATTCCTCAATAATGTAATCGACAAAAACAAATACCCACTCCAAGAAATTGACTTTGCATCCAAGCGAACGCGCAAGATCGGTCTCGGTGTTATGGGATTCCACGACGCGTTGATTAAAATGGGGATTCCTTATAATAGTCAGAAGGCACTTGATATTGCCGAAGAAATTATGAAATTTATTAATGAGCGCGCACATGAAGTGTCAGAGTCATTGGGTAAGAATCCGAATATCAAACAGAACAGGTTAAATGCTTCATTGACTTCGATTGCACCAACGGGAACAATTAGTATTATTGCGGGTGCTTCATCAGGTATCGAACCCGCATTTAATTGGGTATATACGCGGCATGACACGTTGGGCGAACATTATATTGTGCATCCGTTGTTTGAAGAAGCGTTGAAAAATCTAATGACTGATCTTAATGGCAAAGTAGGATTCTTCGTAACCGTGGATGGCGTAAAATATGATACGTTGGATGGAACGAGACAAGCCATTATTAGACACTGCCATGAAAAGGGGACGATTCGCGATATAGAATTTTTACCAGATTCTTTCAAACTCCTCTACCAAAACGCAATGGACATCCCTTCATCAATGCACGTAAAAATGCAGGCCACATTCCAAAAGAATGTGGATATGTCCATTTCAAAAACAATCAACCTTCCAAACTCTGCTACTAAAGAAGAAATCAAACAGATCATTATTGACGCGTGGAAGAGTGGTTGTAAAGGTCTTACAATCTATCGCAATGGTAGCCGTGAGAATGAAGTGTTGGCACTTAAGAAACCCGTGGTTGTTGAAAGTATCGTAGATTGGATCGAAACTGAAAATGCTTTCTACGAATCCAAAACCCCCGCTGTAATTTACAAAGTCCATAGTGGATGCGGGAAATTCTATGTTATCATTGGCCACGACAAAGAGGAACCAACAATGATCTTTGTGGAAGGTGATGGTGTTGGTGGGTGTCAGGCAAATATGGCAGCAATGGGGCGTTCTATTTCGGCAGGATTGGAATGGGGGACACCAGCAGAGAACTATGTAAAACAATTCTCTAAAGTAAAGTGCATGACGGCGATGCAGAACAAATTATCGTGTGGTAAATCGTGCGCGGATATTACAGGAAAATGTTTGGACGATGCGATAAAAATGTTAATGCCCAAAAGTATAAAGGTTGAAGCAACAGAAGAAAAATGTTGTGACGCGCCGCATTATGTGATGGAAGGCGGATGCAGGATTTGTACGAATTGTGGCAAAAGTAGGTGTTCGTGATGGTTAATCAAAAACTAACACCCCCACTACCGTGCCATAGAACCGGAGAAATCTACATCAACTTCGAAGATTGTAACCAAGACATTCTCTTATTTTGTGCGTTTCGATACGCTCTCGGTCGTCAAACTTATGTTGTCAGCACTATCGCTGATATCATAAAAGCAAACTGGGATCATATGCCACAGAGTAGAAGAAATCTTTTTAGAAAAGAAATAGAAGAAGCGATTGAAAAGGGATATGCGGGTAGTGTAAATATTGATGTGCCGGAATGGTTGTCGATTTTGCACTTGGTTGATACGGTGGTTGGAAATGATTGACAAAAATGAAAAACTATTACCATGTCCATTTTGTGGAAGTAACGATCTAGAAATAGTGCCAGATCTGGCAGAAGATGATAACAACCGAATTTATGCATATCATGTTTTTTGTAAAGATTGCTATGCGAGGGGGAGAAATCTCTATCCTCATTGTTGGTGCGAATCCGAACAACAAGCAATCGAAGCGTGGAACAATAGATTTATTCCAGCAATGATACCTGATGAAGTTGATGATAACCGTGTTCAATTATCTACAGATGCATTATTTATTATTAGAAGAGAACTTATGAATTCTGAAAATATAATTAAACATATAAACGATCTTTTAACGCCAATTCAAATGGTTTCAAAAAAGGAGAAAAAATGATTAAGTTTATAGCATTTACGTGTTGTGCGACTTGCGAACATAAGAAAACAAAAGAAAGTTCGTGTCATACAAATATGACTTGTGATCTTGATAACAGCGAGACGGATGATAATCTTGTTTGTGGGCAATGGAATATGAGCGAGTGTTTGAAGAGGTTTACGAATAAAGAGTAACAACATTTAATAACTATTAGAACGTATACTATTTACTATGAAAGGTAACAATCATGTATAATGGAATTAAACGATGCTCAAATTACGAAGATGTAGATGCAACAATAGGATTATTGCATCTGTTATTTGGAGAAGTTCAATATGGATATTATTTCAACTCCCGCATTCAAAAACCCGGGTTCCTGAAATACAGTATGTATTTTACTACACCTTTTGACAACATCGCCGAAAAAGAATATGGTGATCACAATGGGTTTTGCAAAGAAGAACACAAAACGTTTGAAAAGTGGGGGGTAATTAACGGAGAAAAAACAAAAGACTTAATGCAACATATCCCGCTACAATATGATGATCATTCTCCGGCAGTATCATACGATTGTAACCACGGAAACCAATTTGATCGTGTTACCCCAACATACAAAGAAGCAATAACACGAAACATATGGTTTAATAACACATCAAGTCGGGGATTTTTTGAGCAGTTCAAGCGAAAGAACCGAAACCAAATTCTTGAAGATCTCGAACGTTCAATGTTGTATCAGGTTACATTTGATATTCCATTTGATGTTTTATCTGAGCATATAGTTATTGACAAAATTCAATATAATGGAGAAAACGAAAGTCACATCAATTTATATGCTCCAAAAGACACATCAAACCCAGTTCAAGAATTATTGAGAGATCTTGTTCGGGTGGAGTCCGTATTAACAGAAATGGCAAATTGCATCAACGAGATAAAATCCGATCCGGAAAAATATAAAAGAGATAATACCGAAGACTCATGGGCAAAAGAATGTTGTAAAGACGGGTACAACATGGAAAATGCAGAAGTCCTTCTGACAAAGTGCCAAAAAGCATTTAAACAGATGGAAGAAGTGTTATATCAGGCGCGATATTTTGATGTCAATGCGGAGCCGAAAATATCGGATATTACAAAATGTGCTCATAAAAAATGCACTCGCAACGCAGCAGAAGGCAGCAAATTCTGTGATCAATGCATCCAACTCCCTACAAAAGAATGTAACTATTGTGAAGTGGGAAAATTTAATACGCGCATATAAGTATAGATAGTGCAGAAACAATAGAACGATTTATAAAAACGAAGACGGCGAAGCAAATTTGTAAGGAGAAATAAAAATGAAAACTGGAACAAAATCTCTGTTGTGGGGCGTACATCAAATATTTTGGCATCCACTAACTGTTACACTCGCATGGAAAGAACTCTATAAATCGTGGCCATCATGGAAAGAATTTGTTTGTATCTTCATCCACGATTTGGGATATTGGGGATGCCCAAATATGGATGGCACAGAGGGAGAAAATCATCCGGTGTGGGCAGCGAGTTTTGCAGCAAAATATCTCGATACAAAAACCGATACAGAATGGCGGCATTATAGAAATTTATGTTTATATCATTCTCGGCATTTTGCAAGAGCACGAAACACAATTCCATCCAAACTTTGTTGGGCCGACAAACTATGTTACAAATATGATCCCGTTTGGTTCTACACACTGCGCGCCAAATTGAGTGGTGAAATAAAAGAATACCGCGCGCTTCCTCAAAGCCAAAACTTTAAAGGCTCTGATTCTGACTGGTATAGAGAACAAAGAAAATTATATATTAAACTTGCACTTTCACAGAAAGCAGATACTATTCCGTATCAGGATGTGAAGAATTGATTAGAATAAAAATAATAGAAAATGCTGGAAATCATTTTGCTCAACGATTTTTAAAAAATTGTTTTGGTGGTGATGAAGCAGTAGCATACCTCGCATCCCAAAAAGCACATTGGCTTGAAAATCACGAAAGGGAAATTGGATTTCTCACTAAAGAATTCGGGGATTTAAAAATATCGATTGGAGATGATTATGAGTTGTTTGATTCCGAATACACCGATTTATTTGAGGTTGTTGAATGATTATCCAAGGCGACGCTTTAACAGTTTTGAAAAGGATGGATAGTGAGTCAGTGCATTGTGCGGTAACGTCAAGTCCATATTATGGATTGCGTTCGTACAATACCGAACCACAAATATGGGATGGAGATCCAAACTGCCAACATGAATGGGGGGAAGTTCATCCACCGGGATATAGATCATCTGATACAAAACCGGGTCCAATGCAACATGAAGGGAATACGCACCGTGAGAATTTGCGAAGTGATATTTGTTCAAAGTGTGGAGCGTGGAAAGGTGAACTGGGACAAGAGCCTACACCTGAATTGTTTGTTAAACACCTAACAACTATCTTTCATGAATTAAAAAGGATTTTAAGAAGCGACGGTGTTTTCTGGATGAATATTGGGGATAGTTATTGTGCTTCTAAATGCGGATCGTTCAACGGTGGATCAGATATTCTTAAAGGAAGAAATCTTGAAGGTCACTCTAAATCCGGGAATGTAGATAAGTCAAAACTTATGGGAATGAAACCCAAAGACCTTATTGGTATCCCGTGGGCTTTAGCATTTTCTATGCGCTCCGATGGTGCCTCATCACCACAGACAATGTATACAGTAGAAAAAATCAAAACTTCGTTGCTTCGAGATTATGATACTTGGAATGACGTTCCAAAACATACTAAAAGAACAATTGAAGATTTGGATGAAGAGTGGTTAAAAGCAAGTAAGGGGGGTTGGTATCTCCGTTCTGATATTCCTTGGGTAAAAAGAAATTCACTTCCATCATCTGTAACAGATCGCCCCGGCTCTTCCATTGAACACATATTCTTATTCTCAAAATCACAGAAATATTACTATGACTACATAGCAACAATGCAACTTTCATCAGAATCTTACAACAAAGATAAAAGACCGCGCGGTGTTATTCGTCAATGCGTAAACACAAACTCCAAGTATCCAGATGGGGGGCAATTTAAAAAGCAAGATAACACAGGGAATGAAACTTACACAGGATTTAACGCTCGCTATGAACCTAATGGTTATGGCCTTCGTTACATGCGGGATTCCGATTTCTTCTTCAAGACATGGCAAGGACTTCTTCACAATGAAGATGGTGAACCAATGGCTCTTGTGGTAAATCCGAAACCGTATAAAGGTTCACATTTTGCCGCATATCCGATAAGGCTTGTAGAACCCCTAATTCTCGCGGGAACATCAGAAAAAGGCGTTTGCCCACATTGTGGAGCGCCGTGGGTTAGAGTTGCGAAAAAAGAATCATATATAACTCGCCCCACCATTGGTTCTGATGATCAGAAGCAAAAACTCAATCCCGGTAATGCGCAGGGATTAGAACGCACTGGTGGTCATGTTGCTCAAATTACTGAAACCATAGATTGGCAACCATCTTGTAATTGCACAAATAACATACCAGTTCCCGCCGCAATTCTCGATCCCTTCTCCGGCTCATCAGCAACCGGTGTCGCTTGTAAACTCCATAATCGTGATTATATTGGTATAGAACTCAATCCTGAATATTGTGAACTTGGAAGAAAACGTATTCGTGAAGGCAAATAACCCACCACAACCTTTTTATATTAACGCGTCCTATCTTATTACAATATGCCTCCTCTCGTTTCTGTTATCATTCCAACTCACAACCGCAACCTATCTTTAAAACGAGCAATCCAAAGTGTCCTAGATCAGACTTTTACAGATTATGAAATTATTGTTGTAGATGACACATGGGCAACCAACGAAATTTCCGATAATTATCCAAATGTCCATTTTCTTCATATACCTACAACATCATATCCAGCCATATCCAGAAACATGGGCATTAAAGTTTCAAATGGAAAATACATTGCCTTTTTAGATGATGATGATGTTTGGTATCCAGAAAAATTAGCATCGCAGATATCAAGATTATTAATAGACCCAAAATTAGGATTGGTTTGCAGTAACGGGAACATAGGAAAAGATTTATATATTAAAAGAAATATTACAAATGAACCCGACATGCTTCCACAGGAAATAATAGGGGATTTCGTTGTAACATCGTCATGTGTAATTCGCAGAAGTTTATTGGAAAAAACAGGTCTATACAACCTGCTCCCACTTTGTGAAGACTATGATTTCTCAATAAGATTTGTAGCAACAACACAAATTTATTACGACCCGACACCTTTGTTTGAATATACTATTTCAGAAAATAGTATACAAAAACGAAGTAACTA
This sequence comes from archaeon, assembly GCA_041657425.1. Classification (GTDB taxonomy): domain Archaea; phylum Iainarchaeota; class Iainarchaeia; order Iainarchaeales; family CSSED10-239; genus JAKQTP01. Next base: position 18,933 of record JBBABY010000003.1, on the reverse strand, counting down.
TTCCTTTGTTGCTTATCACCAAAACGTTATAAAAGTAATGGAAAATTTACGAGAATTTTTAAAAAGGAACAATCTGGAAAAACCAGAAACATCGTTTTTAATTCATTATAGAATTCTCGATGAAAAAATAATGGTAATGTGGAATATAGTTAAAGATTTTATTAGAGGATATTAAATGACAAAAATCTTTTTCGCCGGAGATATGCGCAGTCCTTTTATACAAGGAGATGCAGAACTTTTAAAGGAAGATCACGATGTTTTTATTTTTAACACCCCGATCAAAAAAATGGATTTTCCGCTTTATCTATTTAAATGTTTTCAACAAGTTTTAAATATTAGAAAATCAAATCTCGTCTGGGTTTGGTTTGCAGATTGCCCGGCACTACCATTAGTTATTATTGCAAAAATATTTAATATACCCACAGCTGTGAATGTCGGTGGATTTGAAGTTTCTGGAATATCTGAAATTAATTATGGAAATCAACTTAAACCAATCCGTGGATATGTTTCAAGATGGATTATAAGAAATGCAACAGAAATTATTGTTCCTTCCCCCGTATACAATGTTAAAACATTAAAAGTTGGTATAGGAATAAAATTGATGGATAATACATTTGCATTGCCCGAAGACGATTATTATTTTGAAAATTATTACTTAACCCACACAATGGCTCATATAATCACAATTCCGAATTGGGTTGATACGGAAACTTGTGATATACCACTTCCACAAAAAGAAGATCTTGCTGTAACCGCCGTGTGTTCGAAACATGCGTATGCTTATAAAGGAATTTCAATATTTCAAGAAGCATCAAAAAATATTCTTTATAACACAAAAATATTAGAACATCTCCCACGAAAAGAATACGAGGACTATTTGAAACGCGCCAAAGTCTATTGCCAACTTTCACGCGATGAAACATTTGGTATCTCACTTGTAGAGGCAATGGCATATGGTTGTGTGCCTGTTGTTAGCGATAAAGGTGCTTTGCCGTGGATTGTAGAAGACACGGGTATTATCGTGCCTTATGGAGATGTTACAGCAACTATTAATGCAATTAATAAAGCAATGACTATGGACGGTTCAAAAGCGCGTGAGCGCGCACGTTATTTCAGCCGTGAAAGAAAACAAGAATCGGTGAAACAACTCATCAAGGAATTAATATGACACGTATTCTTATACTCGGAGACTACCCACTACCCAATGAAACAATAACCGGCGGAATAATGCGGTCAGTTTATTTAACTGCCAATGCATTATCAAAATTGTGCCCAGAATATGACTTTCACGTATTGACAATCACGGATGGAATTGATAAATCTTTTGTGTCAATCAACAAAAATCTTGCAATCCATTATATCCATTTTCCTTTAAGAAACAAACCAATCTTGGTTCCAAAATTCCTTTCCAAGCAATTGATATTGCATGAAATAAATAAAATAAAACCAGATTTAATCCACGCCAATGGTTCAAGCTGGGAATATGGATACCCAGCAATTGCATATAAAAAATGTCCTGTTCTTATAACTGTTCACGGAGTGTCACACAATGAATCAAAATATTGGTCTGGTCTAAAAGGCGCGTGGCATCGTATAAGTTGTTGTAAAATGGAATCACACATCTTTGAAAAAATGGAAAACGTTGTTGCCGTTTCTTATTATGTAGAAAGAGAAATGAGAAAATGCATATCGAAAACACAATATGGAAACTATGCGATACATGTAGATGTCATTTCCAACCCGGTTGATCCATGTTTTATGGATGTTACAACAAAATACACAATACCAAATCTATTATTATATGTTGGGGGGATTGAAAAACGAAAAGGATTAGACGTTCTTATCCGATCACTTTATATAGTTAAAAAACAAATGCCTTATATAAAATTGAATGTCGTTGGTTCGATACGAAGTCCTATATATTGCGCAGATATAATGAAACTCATTTCCGATTTGGATTTAATTGACAATGTGAATTTTGTTGGAAAAGTAAGCGATACATTATTAATGAAAGAATATTCTAATGCATCAATATATATTTCACCTTCATATGAAGAATCAGAGGGTATAACCATTCTTGAAGCGATGGCTACAGGAACACCAGTAATAGCAACCCGGTCGGGCGGTTCGGAAAGTATAATAAAAGATGGTGTTGATGGATTGTTGGTAAAAAACGGAAACCACGAAGAACTAGCATTTAAGATTTTAATTTGTGGTGATGCATTAAAAGAGCAACTTGGAAAAGGAGGGAGGGAAACAGCATTGAAATATTTACCGGAGAATATTGCGAAACAGTATATGGAAGTTTACAGGAGGTTGTTGAAATGCCAAAACTAACCGAACGGGAGCGCGAAGGATTTGAAAAAATACTAACGCAGGATTTGAAAGCAATCAATCAACGCTTTATCAGTCAGATAAAAGATTTCTGGGGAATTGCTCGTAGTAATGTGCTTAAACGAAAAGGATGGGATACTCTCATACTCGAAAAAGAACAACTGGAACGGAAACAAAAAGAAATTAAACAAAGAATGCACGAGATAGAAGATATTTTAAATAGTGAAAAATTGAGAGTAGAACAAGTGGTTGAACTCGGTGGAAAATCAAATGAATATGGACGATGCGAAGGTGCGAACTTTTATGGAATTCCGATTACATCACAATTTGAATATGAAATTGTAGAATACATCAAAGCAAATATTGACCTCGAAGTGCCGGCAAAAATGTTGCGTGATGTATGTGAATCATCAATCCGCGCTCTCGTAATGGCTGGAACGTTTGAAGAAGCACGTGGGGCATATGAAAAGTTTTATTCTCTGGATTTCAGAAAGTATGGTGTTGATATTCCCCCACGATTGGATGATATTTGTGCCAACAAAAATTCAATGTTATATGCTCAACAATCATTGCAACAAATTGAAAAAGAAAAACCGGATATTAAGTTGATTGAATGTAAGGAGGAGAAAGAATGAAAGATGGTTATAAATTAACAATATTTTTAAGTGTTATAGTAATAATATTGGCAATATTTATACATGGCACAGTTATTCATTTAACACAAGTGGGTGAATTTCAAAAATGTGTAAATGCAACACTTTCTGATCCACTCTATTCCACATTTGCATGTGATAGACCGGGATGGTGGTTTGGAATATGAAAATCCTTTTTATCTTACCTAGATTTAATAAAGGTTTCGGAACTGTCTACAATGAAAACGAAACCGGTATTGACTATGATTACTTAATGCCCGTGGGAATGCCCTACATCGCTTCTTATCTCAAACACAATGGATGTGATGTCTCGGCATTAAACCTTAATCACACACCCGGATTGGTTAAAAACATTGTACAAAAAACTATTACTGACACTCACTATGATTTCGTATTCACCGGCACAATTTCCATAATGTATCCCGCTGTGCGCGATATAATAAAATATGTACACGAAGCATCTCCCAATACAATAACCGTCTGTGGTGGAGGTATCATTTCGTCTAACCCCGAACTAATGATGAAACTTATTAATCCACATTACGGGATTATTTTTGAGGGTGAAGAAACAGCATTAGAGTTGATACAAACTATTGAGAAGGGGCAATCTGTGGAAAATGTTAAAGGTATTATTTATTCAACAACATGGCCTATTCCAACGTTTACTAAAACACAACCACGCCCCCAAATCAAAAACCTAGATGCACTCCCGTTTCCCGATCTTGAACTATTCGGTTATTCCGAATACTTGAAACACCAAGAACTTGGCGGTTGGAATCAATATCCACGAGATTATCCACCGCGCCCGTATATGTTGGTTTCAGCGCGCGGTTGTTCGGCAAATTGTTTATCAGGAGACACTTTAATTGCAACCACAAATGGCAACATTAAAATAAAAGATCTCGTTGGGCAGACCCCAAAAGTTCTTACACGAGATCCAATTACAAAAGATGTATTATATGCACAGTCCTCAATAGTTGCTAAAACCGGAGAAAATAAAAATCTCGTTAGAGTTTCATTTAAAGAGGGGGGATATATTGACTGTACACCAGATCACAAATTTGTAAAATTTTTAAACTCAAACCAATATGTCCCGTTGAGAGAGTATGAAACGGAAGCACAATTTTTGAGACCCGGTGATAGTGTTCGTGCTGTTCATTATAAATTGAGCACCACTGGTTACACGATTATAATATGGGGAAGGAAAAAGCATCGATATCAGCACACTTTAATAATGGAATCTATGATTGGAAGGAAACTCTCACAATACGAAAGGGTTCATCACAATGATCATAATCAAATAAATAATGTTGAAAAAAATTTAACACTTACCGACAATCATAAACATATCCCAACTTACCATCCAGAACTATCACAACGTATGAAAGATAATAATCCCGCAAAAAATCTACCACACGAATTTTTTGTGCAACGCGGAAAAGAACAACGTGGTAAAGTTCGCTCTATAGAATCCAGAATGAATTATAAAGCATCCAAAACGGGGAATAAAAATCCGATGTGGAAAGGTGGTTGTGGAAGAACAACAAAATCCCGTATACCCGGGCAACCAGATGTAAATCACGTAGTTAAAAGCGTTGAACCACTAGATGGGTTACATAATACGTATTGTTTAGAAGTGCCGGGATATAATTGGTTCTATGCCAACGACGTTCTTGTTCATAATTGCACATTTTGCTACCACACAACCGGCCCAAAATACCGCTACCGTTCCGCAGAAAATATAATGTCAGAAATCAAATACGTTGTTGAAAAATACCACATTAACTTCTTCACATTTCTTGACGAATTGTTTTCATACGATAAAGCGCGCGCACTTGAATTCTGCCGACAATTTAAAGAATATCAGAAAACCATTCCGTGGCGAATTGAAATGTATTGCAATCTGCGCGTTGATTGCGCGGACGCAGAACTTCTTGATGCCATGAAATCCTGTGGGAATGTAGTTATCGGATTAGGTCTCGAAAGTTACAACCAAAAAGTTCTCGATTCAATGCGAAAACACATAACACCCGCGCAGATTGAAACCACGCTTGGAATGATCGCAGAAAGAAATCTTGTTCCGCAAGGGGGGTTCATCTTTGGAGATAATGCAGAAACACTTTCCACCGCACGCACTACTTTACAATTCATTCGAGAACACCCACATCTTTCACGAGGTGGTTTATTTATGGGCTTTATTATTCCGTTTCCCGGGACCGCTATTTATAAACATGCTTTACAAAATGGAATCATAAAAGATGAAATAGAATTTATTAATAAATTGACAAGCACGGATTATAATTATGATAACGTATGTAATCTCACAAATTTATCAGATGAAGATTTTGACACGTTGAAAAATGAAGTGTTCACTTTAAAATACACAGCAATTCCCGTATCTGTTCCAACAAAAATAACCAATGATGAAATCTTTGTAAAATGCCCCCATTGTGGGAAGATGCAAACTTATAAAACAACTAAACGACCACATGCGCAATTCAGCGTGGGGGTAATTTGTAATAACCCCGAATGTAATGGAAGATTTGAAATGGGCACACGATATATTCAATTGGGGAGACTCGCTGTAAAGTTATTGGGATTTAAAAGAATGCGACGGATTAAAAATTGGATGGGGATTTGATGACCATAAAAATTCCATTGTCAATTTTAAAATATATTGCAGATCGACAAACCGAGTTTCAGACCGCGTGGAACATATATCAATATGTTTTTCCAATCGTGACGTTTGAAACATTTGCTATGTTGGCTTGTGAAAAATTTGGGATATATGGCAATGCTGCCATTCTTATTTATATAATTATTCCAATAATAGGATTTATCGGAGTTGTAATATCAGGGAGAGTTTTAATACGATCCGATTATCAATATTTATTTATGAAAAATTCAGCGGATTTGAATAAGGATTGGAAGGAAGTCGTGACTATATTAAGAGAGTTGAAGGAGAGGAAATAAAATGGAAGAATTTATAGAATTTTGGCCCATGGTTAAATGTTTAATATTTCCACATATTATGGGAATATTATTTGGAATATTCGTTGGAATCTCGATATATATATTATTGTTTTCAAAAAAATATATATCCTTTTTATATAATTGGAATAATGTAATAAAAATCGCTCCATTTTTAATAATATCACTTATGGGAGGAATATTAGGAATATTAAAAATTATAGAATTTGCAAGTGAAACGCAACCTATTTATCATATGTGGGCATATATAATGGGATGTCAAATGATAATCATTTCTTATGGAATGATAACCGGATTTGGTTGTGGTGGAGCGATTGGATATTTTATTAATAAATTCATGGATAAATTGGAGGATTAAAATGAACCGCGTATTTTGGAACCCAATAGTAAAACCAACACCACTATATTTTGAATTGTTGCGAGAATTTAATTGCAAAAAATATAATGACAATCTTCCACTCGTAAGTATTGTCATTCCTGCTTATAATTCTGGAAAATACATCGGAGAATGCCTACAATCCGTTATCAACCAAACTTACACAAACTGGGAATGTTTTATTGTTCTCGCACCATGCACAGATAATACATTGGATGAAATATGGAAATGCATTAATGTAGATGATCCAAATCCAAAAATCCGTATTATACGGGAAGATAAAAAATCTAATTGTGCGACCGCGCGCAATAAGGGGTTTAATGAATGTTCTGGTAAATATGTTACTTTCCTAGATGCTGATGATTGGTGGGAACCACAAAACTTGGAAAGAATGGTTATGGCAATGGAAAACTATATCAATTCAGATTTGGATTGGTGTGTGCATTGCCAAAAAATGCATAAAGATAATAAGGAACAAATTATTATGGAGATGCCCGGTACACACAACGAGATTGGGGGAATTGGAGGAATATTATTTAAAAAAGAAACATTAGATAAAATAAAATCTGAATATGGGTATGTGTTTGATGAATCTTTAAAACACACTGATGATGGAGATTTGTCTTTGCGTTTGCGAAAATATAAAGGTAGATTATTCCCAGAAGTTTTATCTCACTATCGTTGGAACGAAAGCGGGTTGACTGCAACAACGGGCAATATTAATCAATCGTGGGGCATTGTAAAAATTCTTATTAAAAGGGGTGCGTGGGATTTGCTGCCGTATCATTTGAAGAATTTGGGAGTTTGTATCGTTGAAGAAGTAACGGGGTTTGATTTGGTGAGGAAGAGATGAAAACGAACTACGATATATATTTCCAAGTTTACAACACATCATCTAAAAAATGGGTGAAATATGATAGAACACAGGGGAGAGTCGTGGATATCAAAGACGATGGCGAACCGTATGAAAATATACAGATATATAATGAGGGGATAAAATGATCCTACCACCCTCCTACTTCGAGATCACAACCAAAATCGGTTGCTCAATCAACTGCCTAAAATATTGTCCACAGGAAACGATTATTAAAAATTACAAAGGTAATCCTTTAATGACACTTGACCAGTTCAAAAACTTTATGAAAACGGTTCCACAAAATCTACCCATTTTCTTTTCTGGTCTATGCGAACCATTCCTTAATCCACAGACAACAGATATGATTATGTGGGCACATCACAAAGGACACCCCATTTCTATATTTAGCACACTAACCGGATTGACACCAACTAATGCTTGTAGGTTAATTGATATTCCCATCGACAAATTTGTCCTTCACCTCCCCGACGCTTATGGTAATGCCAAAATCCCACAAACACAAGATTACTTTGAAGCACGCTCCATTATTGAAATGAATGTTAAGCATCTCGAATATATGAACATGGGGTGGGGGTTTATTTCCAATAAGTGCGAGGATATGGCGCGCGGTCGGGCCGAATTAAAAAAAGGGCGTAGACTTTGCAACTTCCTAGAATCACCTGCTTATCAACTCCTGCCCAATGGCAACGTGTTCTTTTGTTGTATGGTGCGCGGGTTGACGGAGAAGGTTGGGTCGTTGTATGAGAATACATATCTAGAGTTGGCAGCGCGACATGGAAAGATCTCTGATAGATTGCAGAAAGACCAAAATTCTATTTGTCATTATTGTAATGTGTCGGAGAAATATTGGTTGAGGAGAGCGATACAAAAGAAGAATGAGTTGTTGAAGGGTAAGACGATTATGCAGGTGTTGGGGGTTTGAAAACAATTTATTTTTCTATTTTAGAGTGAAGCAATTTTAATCCTTCTTGATAAGTTGGGCATTCTTCGCATGAAATATAACGTGGCAATGTAGATTTTCCTTTCCCTCTACATAAACATCTACGTTGATTTTTCTTAACATCTTTGGAGAAAAATGAATGTGTTTCTACGGCCATTCCAAGATATTTGCATTCCATTTCAACACAAAAATGAAGCGGAATCATTTAAGGCTCCACCCACATTCCCTTTTCAAACCATCCTTGCCCAGACAAGAAATTATTAATTTCTAAAAGCCTCTTGTCGATTTTCTCTTTTTGCTTCTCCAATTTTATTTTTTCCTGCTGCATATTACCAATATACAGATCATCGCCATTCTCCGAAAGATAATCACGGAATGCGATTTCTTCTGCGCGCGATGTTGAAAAAGATCTTTTCAAACTCGCATCTATTTCTGGTAAAAGATCCATAGCATCGGTATAATAAATCTCATAATCTGTATTGAGATTCATATAACTTTTTTGCTTCCCATCGGGTGTCACAACAGCGATATGGGTTGAAACCGATTCCTGTGAAGGATCACAGAAATTGAAGTGGCCACGACGACTCGTTACTTGGATGTAGTTGTGGAGTTTCATAATGTCTCCCTCACAATAAAAGACTGACAACCAACCGCGCGAAGTAGTTGCAAATCGATAACGCGCATAGGCATTACGTGGACCCATGCTGATGGGCAATAACACCCATATTTTGCGTTTCCATCTTCGTTCTCTAACATATCGGGAGTCAATCGACCCAATGGTGGATGATCCCCTCCAAAATTATCAGTAACGATTTCATGGAAAAACCAACAGTTGGGGCAGTAGTGTTGCATTTCTCACTCACTCCATGAATGATCAATTATCTGCGATACTTTGATATCAACTTCTTCGACTTCCAAATCTTTAACCCCATAATATGGTTTTTGTTTAATCATCTCAATAGCCGTTTCCTTCGTCTTTGCAAGCACAACTCCGCAACCTTGATCATATGAAATGTCGTATGCGTATTTGAATAGTTTCATAGCAACCCCTTTAATTTCAAATGGGCATACTGTTCCAAATTCAATGATTCGCTCCATTCATATCCACATTCGTTGCAACCAAAATTTACTTTAACCATCGATCTTCCTGTCTTTGCGATATATTCTTCATCTCCACATACGATGACTAGATCGTAACCACATGCTGGGCAAATGTCACGTTTCTTTGTGCTCATTTCTCACACATCCACATGATCCCCGAAATAACCCAACGGCAAATTAGTTATTTCACACGGTGTTGGAACTGCTTTGCCTGAAAGCAATTCATCAATGCGCTTCAACTTGTCTTCATAAAACACGACGCGCAACTTGTGCTTTTGAAGATGATTTAAATACATTCGCTTTCGTGTTTGTAGTGTAATAATTTCGTGGTCTTTCATTCTGCGTCATCTCTCATAGACTCAATGGTTGATTTTAAGCATGAGACATCAACGGTGAAATATTGGCAGGTATCACAATTATATTCCCCGTTTCTAGTTCCGGGACAACCACCCTCCCCACTGATTCTATCATCAAGATATGCACACTCTAACAAACAAGCATCAATTTTATCAAGTAAATTATTCTTTACTTTCTTGATTTCATCTGATATCGGATTGATACGAATTGTTCCTGCAAGACCACGCGCGTTTTTATATTTTTCTTCGGTGTGGTTATCGTCGTCTTCTACATAGTCTCCAAACTTTTCAATTTGAACATTTGTGATTACATATTGCCCTTCCGTGTTCATTTTCACAACTCCAAACTTTCTATAACATACTACGCGTTTAAAATATTTATACCTAACGGTCTGAATATTTATAATTATAAAAAAAGAAATTTAAAAAATATTTATTTTAAGCCTTGCCCGCGTTCTTCATCGGAGCCCGCTCAATGCGACCGCTCTTACCGAGGAAATACAAGTAACCGGGTTCCTTCTTAACCGCTTCCTTGCTTACCGTCTTCCTAGAACCGGTCTTGTTTGACTTCGCGGGAACACGATCAACGTTTCCATCCTTTGTAATACAATAAAGGTATCCTTTCTCACGCGTAATAACTTCTTTACCAACAATTTCACTATTAGTCATATTTTAAAATTCTCCTAAAAACGTCTAATCGTTTCATCGATTGACACTACAATGTATGCACTTCTAGTTTATATACTTTTCGTCTACTTACGATGAAAATGTAAAAAAGATGAAAGATATTTTAAAAACGCGCGAGGGGAAAGGTTTATTATGTTTTGAGACTAATACGTATATTGATAATCATGACCAAAAAAGAAAAACAACCACGCGACGGAATGGGAAAGTTTGTAAAACAAACACCTATGATCGCATTACACAGCAAAGATGGATCGACTGCTTATTTCTCTTCCGTGGAGGAGATGGAGAAGTTTACAAAAACGAGCAATCTTAAATTTAAAGAACGAATAGATAATAACAAACCAATCGCGCTTTATGGTGAGAATGGAAATGTCGCATACTTCACAAAGGAAGAACTTGCTGGTTTTAAAAACCCGGATTGTGAACCGGCGACAAAAGGTTTCGTTAAATGTTTGATGAGGAAAACACGCAATCATACACACATTATAAGATGGGAGGGAACACCAATATCATTATCATTGCTTGGTGGATGTATCGCCAGTATTATTCTTGGGGCCGGTTGCCTTTCGGTTAATGAAACTGCACGAAACATCGGGAATCAATATTTTGTCCCGGTTTTTCTATTTACAATTGTAGTCACTTGTATATTTTGCGAATTTATGAATTTCGAAGTTGAAGAAATTAAAGAGTGTGTTCCACCCGAACTTCAAAAATACACCCCACCCACGTGCGAGAAGAAGGATGAGTGTGATTAATTTTAAAACTTTTTTAAAATCTCTTTTACTAACACCCATTCAAATTCCACAATTGGAGAAATAACTACTGCTGCTATCAAAGATGATGCAACACTAATAACAGGTGAAACATTTTCCACAATCACTTTATTAAAAAATCCAATCGTGGTTAAAGTTGTCGGGTCTTGGATGTATTGAAAAATAATGGAGATACTAACAAAAATTATAGAAATACATATCCACTTCAATTTATAAAAATCTAATATCCGCATTTTTCGTGGTTCGGGTGGGTCTATAAAAATGTGGTCTTTCATTTTAAAACTTATTCTTTTTTCCACATTCCGGACAAACAAATCCAACAACTGCGTCGGGCGCGCTCACTTTAAATCCACAATATTCTTCGTATCCTTGTTTTTCATATATAACATCTTCGTCATCCAGTGCATCAAAATTGACAAGCACGTGGCAATGTTCACACTCGTCGTAAATGTCTTTATAATCTTCGTAATCGGAATCTTCGGGATAGATTATTTTCTTCATTAAATACCTCCACTGGGTATTATATTCATTTATTTCTCTCCTCCAAAAACTTTAATACTTTAATAGACGCCTCTGTAGCCCCGTGACACACTAAGCAAGTATAACCAACTCTCTGAAGGTATGTCATTATCTTTTTCTGTGCCTCGGAAACAACCCCACCTTTTTCCCTTTTAAGCTCAATGTATAACGCCCACGATGGCACAAACAAATCTGGTATGCCTGCCACGACGCCCATCTTCTTTAAGCGCACAGCGGTTTTTATAGAACGTTTTTCTCCATTCGGACAATGATAAATTAAAACGCCGGGGAACTTCTGGTGAAACCAAATCAAGAAGCCGTATTGGTGCGATGCCTCGGTAGCTTGTTTTGTTGTTTTACTTTTCATCTTCTTGTAAACCTCCTTCGTTTACTTCGCGCCGGGTAGTGAGTGTGTGGAATATAATTGCAAATATTTTCTACAATAGACGACCCAATATCAGTTACAACTAACGAGACTATTAAAGAACAAACCCATTCTGGGCATGTATAATTTAAAACAAACCATACAGAAATCCAAAATAAAATAACAAACGCAACATTTATAATCAAATTGGTTTGCGCAACAACAATTACTAAATAAATTACAAAACATGGAATTAAAATAGAAAGAGCAGTCTTTAAAATTTCTGAAATGATGTTAAATATTTTTATATTTCTTCCCCCACATCCCTTTTATATTACCAGCATTTTTATTCACGCTAGATCGTTTACAAATACTATAATACTTTCCCGTTACAGGATTATAAACCTTTTGTTCGGACTTCGCATATAAAATTTTATAAATATCTTTAACCGCGCCGTCAATTATCCTGCATTCACGCTCTGCTTTATTGATGGGCAAATTTATTTGAATCTTTAAAAGGTTCATAACTATTTCGTCGTGTTGTTCTTGTGTGTATTCATAGTATGGTGTTGTTGTCATTTCATTCTACCCCACAATAAATATCATAATAACTCTCACTCGGATAAATATAATAACTACATCTATTATTGTCTATTAATATATTATACTTTGCACTACTTATCATAGGGAAATCAACTTCGGAATTGTTATCGGTGTAACTATACATTTCTTGTGTATTTCGAAAACACTCATTACTCATTTTTATAGAAACATTTATTCCTTTTTGTTCGTGTCGAATATGAAATTTTACATAATGTGGAATATATGTAAAATCCTCATGTGTATAATTTTGATATGCGAAATTGTAATTTTTATCCACCCCCAAATAATTATATAAAAAATTACAGTAATTACTATAAACAATATCATTTGTTTTAAATGACATATCTTGCTCGTGTGTAAAATATAAAACAAGACCAAACAATGTGCAGCCAATTAGCATACACATTATAATAAAAATAAATGTGTGTTTCATACCTCACACCACCCCACAAACCTTTCTCGGAATCCACCATATCAATAATGCCACTACTGCCCATAATACAAAAATTGATGCGCCATTTAATGTTTCTCTTATTGTCATGGTTTCCTCTTCGGTATATTAAAATAATAATGCCCGCCGCGTTCCGTCTTTTGCCAATACAATATCCAAAACACTTTATTCTTTTCGAGAGCACTAATTATTTCTTCGTTGCCACTCCATCCACCGGTGTGCAATTCAAGTTCACGCGTGTTCTTGTCGTATTTGAAATAACCAATATCTGCATATGCCCACATGCTTTTTATCATACAAATAAGATCGCATGGTTCTGGGTTTTTAATGCAGTCGTAGGTTTCGATGTAGTTTAGGTTTGTCATGTTTCCTCCTTCAATCTCTTAATTAACCAATTAGAAAATCGAACATATCCCATATATAACAATGCAATAATAGATATAACGAGCATTGTTATCCCAAAAAATAAAATCGGCGCTGCCGCTAATGATGGCGTATTATTTGGTAGAAGGTGTAATACGATAAGCGAAAATACAAAACACTCAATCCCAGATATAAAAAATTCAAACACAACCGGATCGCAAGTTTGCATCTTTCCCCTATCTCTTGCTTCTTGTATTGGTGTTGGCATTTTTACCCCTCCAACTTCTGCTGCGTCGATTGCCCCTTTGCAAAGACGAAGCCGGTCACTCTAGTAAATTTACCATCGGGTCGGACTTCGATCTTTTCAACTTTCCGCCAATTGGGATATTCTTTTAATGCTTCCTCCACCGATTTTGATTTTCCTCCAAGTTGTTGAACCAATGCACGCGCTTTTTCAGCGGCGTAGTTCCGGTGATCAAGGCAGATCCAAATCGGATAGGCACGATCCATTCTATCAATAAATTCCACTTTCACCGACGGTATTTTTCCCGGTTTGGAGTGTTTGGAAACGTAGGTGTCAACTACATCTATAATGTAGGGTTTTATTTGATCACTCATTACCGGGCCAGAATACGCGGTAGCACCGTGCCTTGCTTCGGTGTCTTCATCTTTCGGATAAACAAACCCACACCCCGGACAAACAGATAACCGCGCGTGGTGAATGCAGTGGCAACGCTCGCACTCACGCATAGGCGGTTTTGCTGGTGGTTTCCCAAATATATCTTTTCCATGTATCTTTACTGGATCTATAGAATCAATCGGGCCATGTTCAATACAATTATTTCCAAAATCGAGCAAAATAGCGTTTGCCTTGTTTGTCGTCGGGGAAGGTCTCATAGAACGGCCCACCATCTGGATGTAGCGCCCCGTTGATTTTGTACTTGTTAAAAGCGCCACAAGATCAATAGCCGGAACGTCCAATCCTTTTGTGTAGATTCCGACGTTAATCAAACATCTCAATTTACCATTTCTATATTTTTCCACAATTTTATTTCTTTCTTCAGACGGTGTATCTCCGGTTACAATCTCGCAATCAATTTTATGCTTTTTTAATTCTTCGGCAACGTGCTCTGAATGTTTTATACCAGAAGTAAATATCAACCAGCACTTTCTATCCTTACCATATTCCACGATTTCATTAACAGCCTTTTCAACCAATATCTTCGAATCTGCTGCATAGGCAAGATCTTTAGAATTATAATCTCCCGCTTGAACGCGCACTCCCTTTAAATCAATTTTCGCCAATCCGCCTTTGCTAATTACATTTACCAAATATCCTTCTTTAATCAATCTCTTCATATCACAGACATACACAATATCTTCAAATAAAGCATCGTCTCCTTCGTTTAACATTCCGTCGGAAAGCCTAAATGGTGTTGCGGTTAGACCAACGACCACAAAATGCGGTGATGATACCCGAAGTTGTGTAAAAAATTTCTGGAATCTTGTTGTGGATTTGGGTGAAACTAAATGAGCTTCGTCAATTATGACAACATCCACACGACCGAAATCATATGCTTTATTATACATACTCTGAATGCCACAGCAAATCACGGTTGGCTTAACACTTTTCTCACGTAACCCCGCACTGTAAATTCCAATGTTGCATTCTGGGTAGTGGTTTTTTATAGATTTGTAATCCTGCGAAATTAATTCTCTGGTGTCGGTAATAACCAATATTTTAATGTCGGAACTATCCAAACATAATCGTTTAATCATCTCTGCCAAAATAATGCTTTTCCCAGAACCCGTTGGGGAGACGATCAGAGCGTTTCTACCGTTTCCACTTTCCCAGTAGTTCCAGACTGCTTGGACAGCCTCGTTTTGATAATCCCGAAGAATTGCCATTTTACCACCCCCACATATCATGATATGCTTTATGAGAATTCTTCAACATGGTGATTCCATTATTTATATCCCATAATTCTTCGCATGATTCTGCTTCTTCCAAAGTCGTTATATTATATTTTTCTATTATTGTATGGAAAGGTATTATATGGTGTGCTTGAATAGGGTTTTTGCGTGTTCCTTTGCATCCGCTGAACCAATCTCGGTAATTATCTCTGGCAAATATAGAAAGAATCCATTTTCTCATTTTTGTGCAATGTCTAATTTGATTATTTAATGATGTGACACCATCCTTCCATTGATATGCATTTTCACCACGTCTTATATATCTTAAATTTAAACATTTATCCTCTGACCATTTTTTCCCGATTCGAAATTTGCGACTGCATTCATCAGAACAAAATTTCCCCCTTTCGTGATCAACTTTGTATTGTGTGGTTTCAAATTCTTTCCCACATTGCTGACAAACACGATTTATACGTTTTCTTCTGGCAATCGATTTACATCCAACCGAGCAATATTTCCCACCACCCCTAACAATATAAGATGTCCACACTTCAAATTCTTTTCCGAATGTCAAGCATTTACATTTTATTTTACTTCTATTTCCGATATATGCACACTCACGAGAACAATATTGCGGGTGTTGATATGGATATTTTACTTCGAATACAATTCCACATTGTTTACAAATACGCAAAACATCACGGATTTTTGATTCCGTTGGATGTAATATTTTATTTCTTTCCCTCCCATATTCACTTTGGCAATCTTTACACCACATTTGCAATCCATCTTTTCTACTTTTTTCTCTCCTAAACTTCGTTAACGGCAATCCCCTCTTACACCGACTACAAACCTTTGTTTTAATTTCTTCTTCCATTTAACGACCCAACCCAATCAAAATCAACCTTCCAACAAGTTGCCGTGACATGATATTGAAGTCTTGACTTCGGACAATAAAAAACAGATTCGCCGCGCATTAATCTATCAACAGCATCACATCGCGCAACGGAATTCTCTTCTTTTAAACATTCACATTTTTTGTATTTAGTCATTATAAGTATTATGTTTTAATAGTATTTAATACTATCGTTTGATTCAACATCCTCGCAGATTCATTCATCATATTTTGTTGAAACACAAACAACGGATTGTTCGTAACAAGACCACTATACAAGAACCCAACGGGGTCGTGAATAAATTGCGCTCCTAGAACCACGATACAGACGATTAAACCGACAATGCAAACGGCAAGAATGCCATATAACAAAATTTCGGGTGCATAGACTGTTATTAATATTAGAATAATTATTAATAATAAACCCACTATAAGAAGATCGGTCATTTTAACTTCTCATTATGCACTGAGCATTCACTTAACATTTTAAACGGACATGGTAATCCATAAAAACCACAATCTTCATTAGTGCAATCGCCAGTAAAGTTGTATCCACATTCCCACGATTCATCTGTCATACTAGAACTTTCCCAAATTGTGAATTTAAATAATCATATGTAGCCATCATTGTTGGAACGATTGTTGGTTTAGAAACAACAGAGTTTAAACCGGGATCTAAAATATCCAACCCATAATGTAATGGAGTTCCATTCCCGCATTGCTTGTCTTTCATTATAATATATTCATCCAACGAATATCGTATATCATCGGTTCTCCCACTTCCAAAGGTTGGTGAGTCTATTATAAAATCCACACTATATTTATTATGTTGGTAAACGAGGAAATTTTTTATTTGACTCCAATTTCCTTTATATTCTCCCTTCCCATATGCATCATAAATAAACGCATGAAAATCACCGTTATTTTCACACCAACCGGGTTGATTACCAATCATTATAACATGAGATGATTTTTGATAATAATATCCACATAAAATAATGGCAATTGTGAAAATTATAATCATCGCAATTTTTAATTTATTTTCTACCATCACAATCACCTTCACGGAAACGGATTCTCGTACATGGTCTCATTATCAAACTCATTCTCCAACTCCTCCTTATCAGTTAAAGGGTCAAGAATGGGTTCCTCTTTCTTCTTCACCATCAACTGACGACGCGCGTATTCGTGGGACATTAATCCCCCATATTAAAAAATGATGCAAGCATTCCTTCAATAATCAAAGTCGCTCCAAAAATGCTCCCCCAGCAAAATAGTTTTATATCAGAATGACCAATGAGCGCGCACCATAATGTTATTGTTGACAAAATCAAAATGAAAAATCCTATTACAACAACACAATTTATAAATTTGTGATAATCAACTTTTTGTTTGCCGTAAGAATCGTCTGTTGTCACAATTACCCTTCCACTTCTTCATTACCCACGATTTCCTTCAACTCTTTATATACTTCAAAAATTTTCCTTGCTGTAGGGAAAGGAATGTTTGTTCCTTCCATCGCTTCAATCGTTGCCATTAAATGGCGAATTTTTAAATTTTCATCTTTTGTTATACTCATTCATACTCCCCCTCATACGTCGCTTCAAACTCATCGCCCTTTATTTTCACCGTTGCAACACGACCATCTGGTAATTTTACTTTGAGTGTGTCTGCATTAACACCGATAATTATTCCGTCATAAAGTTGTGTCGGGCATAATGGGAAGGTTATCATATGTATGTATAGAACGCGTTAGTATTTAATGGTTGTTGTTTATTTTTCCACACTCACTACACAACTTCCCACAATACCAACATCGTGCCGGCACAAGAAACGGCGGGGTTAATGAAACGTCGCATGTTGGGTTGTTGCAACAATCTGTGTTTGGGTGTTTTATGGATGTTGTTTTGATGCACATAATAATACCATTGTTTCAAAAGTATTTATAACTTTGTAGAATAGAAAAGTTTAAATATCAGATATTTTTCTTATTAATAACCTTTTCCAAATCCACGCTCAATACATTCCCAGCGCCATTTATAATACCCCCTTCGTATTCGATAGTGCCCTTTTCCGGGTCTGCACCAATTAACCGAAGCGGCACAAGTTCCGGAATAAAAATGTGTCCCACACAACCCTGCTTCTGTTCAAACTCACTAATCACCCTTTTCTCAAAACGTCCACACGTCCACGTGCCGTCTACTTCGGGGGTAGAGAAAGCGCAGGTGCGGCAACTCACAAGGGGGAGTCCGCCGTGCCAGCATAAATCCGCGTGGTCGCAGAATTTACAGCAGAACGATGTTTCTTTGTCTCCCAACTTCTCCAATGGTATCGACGAATATACCACGCGCTTTGCCTTATCTGCCTGTCTTTCTGCAAAATCTTTATCGTAGTATATTCGTTCAGAAAAAATTTCGTCTGTATCTTTATTTACAACGAAAAAGAAGGCTCTTGTTAACTTAAACCACCTCATATAATCTTGGACTTGAGCGTAATAGAGTGGCTTGATCTTCTGAACCCCTTGCTTTTTTATGAGATTAAAATATTTGTTGGAAGCACTTTTAATTTCTAAAATATGCCACTCTTTTGACTCTTCAAACCCTTGAGCGATACCATCTACACTCCCACTGTGGTGTGGGCAATCCTCGTCAAAACAAGATAATTGTTTTCCGGAAGATGGATCACGGTCGTATACGCAGACGCCAATATTTCTCAAATCATTTATAATACGTTCTT
>JBBABY010000002.1:0-142601 GCA_041657425.1 archaeon | reverse complement strand
TGGTAAGGACGAGGTCACGAGTTCAAATCTCGTCTGGAGCTTAGCCGGTTTCGCTCGGCTAGCGCGCAGAATTCTAATTGTAACTACTGATAAATACTGATTAAAAAGCAGTTCAAATCTCCAGGTGCTTGTTCTTATTACTTTTAATTTCTTTTGCTTTTATTTTATTGCCGTTCCTGACATAAATAAAATTGGCAAGCTATTTAAATTGTTTCAAACCATAAATAGATTGTGATATTTATGTCAAAAAAAAATAAAAAGCTCTATTTTATAATTTTAATAATTTTTATATTTCTAATTGCAATTTTACTATCTGTTTTTTTAATAAAAAGCAATACTGGTGATGCAAAAAGAATAATGAATTCAGAAGGAAAATTAGAACAACCAGCCAATGAAAATAATTTATTAAGTTCTCAAAAATTAACTGAATTTAATATTCCAACAAAAGAACCATTAGACAACACTTCAATTTCACAAACCTTTAAAGAAAATATAAAGTTTGAATTAAAATTAGATAACCCAATTATTGCTTTATCAGTAACTGGTAACGCGACTTTAATATCAAAAGCAGGACTTATAAGAATAATTCTTGTAGACTCTGAAAATAAAGAATATTTAGTTTATGAAATGGATAATCTTTTAGCAAACAATAGTAAAAATATAGATTTTGAGGATATCTGTGAAGAAACTTGTGTTTTTGAAGAACCAATAACACCTAAGTTTATTAAAATCCAAACAGAAGATGCTACATTAACAATTTCAAATATCAATACTCTTTCAGAAAGCAAATCATTTACAGAAGTAAAAGACCTAAAAAGTTATAAACAACAAACACTAAAATCACAAAATCAAGCAAAAATAAAAAACTATAATTCTGCTCAAAGTAGTTGGACTGCAGGAGAAACTTCTGTTTCTAAATTATCTTATGAAGAAAAAAAGAAATTATTTAGAAGCGAAGACGGAACAATACCAGAATATCTACCAAACCTTCAAGGATTTTTAAATTATAAGGGCAGAATATTTACTTTAGAAGACACAATAAATAATAGTCCAAAAAATGTAGATAATACGGCAATACAACCGCCAGTAAATCCCCCTGAAGCAGAGCCAAATTACATACTTCCAGACTCTTGGGACTGGAGAAATAGACATGGAGAAAACTGGATGACGCCTGTTAAGGATCAAGGATTTTTTGCGGGGCTTTGTATGCTTTTTACTGCAATTGGCACCTTAGAATCGCAAGTTAATTTATATTATAATCAGTATTTAGGTTTAGATTTATCTGAACAAATGATTGCAGATTGTTGGATATATCCTTATCCAGATTCTAATTACAGTTTTGATGATTGTAATCTAAGGCACGCCCATAGTTGTAAAATAATCAATGAAGGCGTGGCAGATGAATCTTGTGATTTATATGTTGAAAGAGATTCAATTAATCCAGCAAACTGTTCATACGATAATATTTGTGGTAATTGGAATGACAGGGTTTGGCTTAATTCTGAAATAAATAGTTATGTGCGTCATTATAATGCTGATCTTATAGGCCTATTTCCTTTAAATGAGGAAAAAATTAAAGAAAAAATAATAAAATTTGGGCCATTATTTTCAGAAATATCTCCTATGAATCACGCAATGGTATTAGTTGGATATATCAAACAAAATTGGCAAATTATAGAAAATTCAGGGTATAATCAAATATGTATTAATTCATCTTTTGAGTGGGGAAATTGTGAAATGTCTGATGAAAACAATTTAATTTATGTATCATACAACGTAAATATAATAAATAATAGTACTAATAATACCAATATAATTTTTGCTGAAACAATTAGCGGCATTAAAACGCTTAAATGCGAAAGAATATTTATTAATGATCCTTACAATTTAAAATGGGTGGAAATTAATAATTCGTCTTGCTTACAAAATAATATTTCAATTAATGGAGAGTGTATTAATGGTTCGTTATTTCCTGGTTTTATTACTTGTGATAAATCTTTAGATAATATTGTAGAATATGATCCATCTAATAATACTATCTGGATATTTAAAAACAGTTGGGGAACTGATTGGGGGGAAAATGGGTACGCATACATCGATGTTGCTCCAGATGAATTTATTAGTATTGCTAGTTTTGAAGGATCGATAACACCACCAACGGATCAATCATATTGGCCAGCAGGTTTTAATAACGCCATTAATTGTGAAGATAAAGATGGCGATGGCTATTGTAACTGGGGAACCTCTGAAGAGAAACCAAGTACTTGCCCAGCTTTCTGTAATGCAAGAAAAGATTGTGACGATTCTAATCCTGATTTGTTAGATTTTATATCTGAAACAAATCTAAATTGTAGATATAAATATACAATAGAAAGATAGGTTAATTGTGTATTGTTTTTTAAAAACCGTGCGCTTTTAACTTTTGGGTAAGAGCGCGTCTGGAGCTTGATTTCTTTTCGTGTAACTATAGATATTTACTGATTAAATATCGGTTCAAAGCTCCAGGCACTTATTTTTTTAATTTTTTTGTAAATTCCAAAAATTTGTAAAATAGTTACTATTTATAAATATTTTTAATCTTAAAGTAATTTGGTAATTTTATGATATCAACAGCAGCAATTGCAGTTAATACAGAATCAAAAAAAATAAAAGTAAAAGGAAAAGAGATTAAATTTAAGGTGCTTTCTAAATTTGATTCAGATGAATGCGGCCATAATCAATATTAATTATGGATTCTGAAATAATTAAAGCAAAGTTACCTAAAGACAATCCTCTTCATATCCATATATCTATAACTACAGATTGTAATTTGCGTTGTTCTCATTGCTATGGCAGTTTTGGATTTAAAAAAACAGATATCCCATTTAACTTTCTTAAAAAGATGTTATACCTTATAAAAGATGAAGTGTTATATGTTAATTTATCTGGTGGAGAACCCACAAGATATTCTGATTTTATTAATTTAATAAATTATTTAGATAAGATAAAATTACCATACTGCTTAACAACTAATGGAATTTTTTCAGATAGTTTGTTTGAAAAGATAAAACAGTCTAATATGGTTCTGTCAATTAAGATTTCTTTAGATGGAATTACTTCAAATTCGCACACATATATTAGAGATCCTATTAATAGGAATAAGTTTGTATTTAAAAAAACTATAGGAACAATAAAACGATTTACAGATGAAGGTATATTTGTTACGGTAGGTACATTAGTTCACTCTAAGAATTATAACCAATTATTGGGATTTCCTAAATTTTTATCTAATTTAGGTGTGAAAAAATGGGTAATTGGCCCCTTATTGAAAAAAGGAAGGGGCGAAACCAACAAATTAGATATAGATACTAATAAAATATATAAATTATTTGCGAATAAATCGTTTTTAAATAAATTGAAGAAACAATGTGTTTTATATGACATAGAATTAGATATATCTGATTTTAAATTAATAGATGGTAAAAAATTTGTATTTGAATGCGGTGCAGGAATTCATTATTATCACATTTCTCCTGAAAAGATAGCTTATCCTTGTCCGTTGATTGAATATACTAAATTTAAAAATGATTTTGGAGTAAAACTTAAATTTCCAAAAAACATAATCAAAGTATGGAATTCTAAAGAATTTAAAAATTGGAGAAAACAACAAATAATTGGTTGTCCTAATTGTAAATTAAGAGATAAGTGTGCAAGATGTCCAGTTCAATTAGACCTTTTAGATAAATCAATATATGAAGATATTGATTTTTGTTTGGTGAAATAAGAATGGCTGTAAAAATATTATATCGAAAAGATATTAAAAAAATATATTTTATTATTACACATAAAAATATAATTTTAGAATATGATCACAAAAATAGTAAACAAATATATTCTGCAATAATTGCTATAAAAAATAACTTGAAAATAAATAAGAAATCTAAAAATTATTTAATTGCTGATGATATTAGAAGAGATTTATTAAAAATAATTTCTGCTTCAGAATTCTTTTCTAAATAAATAAATAACATTATATGCATTAAATTTCTTCTTTAATATTTCTTTTAATTTAGGATTATATTTTTTTTTTATCCAAAGTCTTTTTGAATCTGCATAGTTAGTTTCTTTAATAATCTCAAATTCTAATTGTTTATAGTTCTTTGGAACATCTTGATGATATATTTGTACGAAAATCAAGGGTTTATAGTTATTTTTTAAATAGAATTTTTCAGCAGAACCCCAAGCACCTAATTCTATATACTTTTTATTTAACTTTTTTGCTTGTTTTTCAAAAAAAGATAGAAGTTTCTGCCCAATACCTTTATTTCTGTAATTTTCTAAAATTGCCATTTCTCCCAGTAATATTTTTGATTTTTTTATGAAACCAAAGGCAATTCCTATTAATTTTCCTTTATCATATGCACCAATAAATAAAGAAGGTTCTTTGTTATAGTTTTTATGGATACATCCGAAAGTCCTATATCTTCTTTTATGGGTGGGATTAAGAATTTGTTGTTGAAGATCATCTGCTAATTTCAAATCTTTTTTAGGGATGATTGTAATTTGCATAATTTATATAGATTATAAATGTATTTAAATATTACTAATCGTGCGCTTTTAACTTTTGGGTAAGAGCGCGTCTGGAGCTTAGCCGGTTTCGCTCGGCTAGCGCGCAATGGTTTTAACTGTTAGTTCAAACTCCTGGTTTTTAATCTATAGACTGTTTTATCTCAACACCTCATAATCCAAATACATTTAAATGTTATGTACTTATGTATTTTTATAAATTTAATACATTAAATGGAGAGGATTTAGAATGCCATTGGCGCCAAAATCAAAAATGATACAAACAAAAACAGGGAGATTGATTAATTCTAATTTTGTAGGCAAACAAAAGCCTAATGGCGTTGTTTCATTAGAAAAATCAAAAGGAACTGCAAAACAAAAAACTAATCGACAGATAAAAGAAGAATTAAAAACATATGATCAAGAAAAAATTATCTCGTTAATTGAAGAGTCTAAAAAACGATATTCTGAAAAATTATCTATTTTAAAAATAAAACATTTACTTTCAGATTCTAGAAAATTAAAAAATCCTGCCCAATTCTTGCTTTCAAAAGGAATTGATGCAAGACAATTAAAAGCAAAAGGGATTCCAATTTATGTTATTATGGATATTTTTGGTTTAAAAGAAACTGTAAAACTATTTAAAATTGATGAAAAAAAATCAGGAAGAGATAAATTCCATGATCGTGAATTAGAAAGTATAATAGATTATTATGGTGAAAAAATTGGTGGTTCTGAAAGATATACGGAAAAAGATTTAATTAAATATATGATTAAAGAATATGGCATTAAAGATATGTTAGATGTATTTGGTTTAGATTGGGTAGTTCACGGAGCCGGTGTGAGTCCAGTTATGAAAATGTATAATATTAAAGAACTAGCAAAAGTTGCGAATTTTCGTCAGTTTGTAGCAGAAATAGGATTAGAACCAACTATAGAAGCTGCAGGTGGCCTTAAAGCTGCTGCACAATTATTTAAAAACGATCGTATACTAGATGCTTTTTTAAAGTATAGCTATGTAATTTCGGAAGCGCCTCGGGATTATGAAATGAAAGATTGCCCATATATTATTACAGAATTTGCAGACGCTTTTGGTGTAAAAAATACTCTAGATTATTGGGGTCTTAAAGCAACAACCCGCAAATTTGGTCTTGATAAAATTGCACAAGCGTTTGGCGGTTGGGAAAAATTGGAAAAAATGTATGAATCCGAGCATAATTCGTTGAGTGGAGGCCGCCCATATATATTTAAGGTAGTAGGTCTTAGAGAGTTTACAAGAGCACACGGAGGAATTTTAAAAACACAGGATATAATAATACGCGTAGGAGGTGCTGGCTATAGGGACACGGTTGTTGGTAATTTAGGGTATTTAAAAGAATATAGTCTTAAAGAAATAGTAGATGAATTAGGACCAAGATACACATTAAAATGTTATATGTTCAGTGAGCTTGAAGAGGCTTATGGTTTTAAAGAAGTAGATAAAGTATTAGGCCGTTATTTAAATATTTCAGAATCACAGAGAAAATCAAAGATAATATCTGAAAACTTAGGCAATTCTACAAAAGACATTACAAAAGAAATAAGTGCGAATAAGAAAAAATAAGTAATAAAGCTATTAAATATATGCCTTTATAGAAATGGTTATTAGAATAAAATCGTGCGCTTTTAATTTTTGGGTGAGCCGGTTGCGGTCGGCTCGCGCCCAGCCAGATTGCGTATGGTCCTAACTGAGCGCGTCTGGAGCTTTAAGGTAAAAACAATGTTAGAATTATTTTATTATTTAGTTATTTCATTAATAATTCAGATGATATTATTCATTCCAGCTTTCTTATTTAAAACAGACAAGTTAACAGATTTAAGTTATTCTTTGTCTTTTGTAATTCTTGCTTTTTTTGCATTTTTTAGTTCAACTCATGATGCAGTAAGAATAATATTGTTATTAATGATTCTTCTTTGGGCTTTAAGATTAGGCTCTTATTTATTTTATAGGATAAATAAGATTGGAAGAGACACAAGGTTTGATGATATTAGAAATAATTTTTTTAAGTTTTTTATGTTTTGGTTCTTACAAGGAGTTTCTGTTTTTGTAATAATGATTAATTCATTATTTATTTTTAGTTCAAACTCAAATTCCAATTTTAATTATCTAAGTCTAATTGGAGTGGCAATCTGGGCTTTAGGATTATCAATAGAAGCAATTTCAGATATTCAAAAGTTTAATTTTAAACAAAATAATAAAGATAAATGGATTAACTCAGGGTTATGGACATACGCAAGACATCCAAACTATTTTGGAGAAATGCTTTGTTGGGCAGGAATTTTTATTTACACTGCGTTTTATCTTAATTCCATTACTCTTATTTATTCAGTAATTAGTCCTTTGTTTATTATCTTTTTGTTATTGTTTGTAACTGGGATACCAACTTTAGAAAAGAAGTATGATGCTCAATTTAAGGATAATAAAGAATATTTGTTATACAAGAAAAAAACAAATTTGTTACTTCCAATTAAATTAAAAAATTAGAATTAATAAGGAGGAAACTAATATGAACTACAGACAAGGAGCTTCGGCTTTTATAATAAATGATAAAAAAGAATTTTTAATGGTTCTTGGAGTTAAGAAAGATCGAAGTGAACCAGACTATTGGAAGATCCCAGCTGGTGGGGTTGAAGGAAATGAAGATTTTGAAACTGCTCTAAAAAGAGAAATGCTTGAAGAGATTGGAATTACAGAACTGGATTATGATATAATTGGAAAAAGTAAATATACAGATAAATTTACTTGGCCTAAAGAAGTAAGTCAAAAGAAGTTCGAAAAGAAAGGAGTTTGGTACGATGGACAAGAAAGAGTTATTTTCGTATTAAAATTAAAAAATCCAAATCAAGAATTTAAATTACAAGTAGAAGAAGTTGCAGGAATTAAATGGTTTAATAAAAATAATTTTGAATCAATTATCTTATTTCCAATACAAATTGAATTTATGAAAAAAGTAATTGAAGAGTTTAAGGAATATTTTTAGTTCTCTTTTGTATATTTTGTAAGTTCTTTTATTTCATTAAGTGTAAGATCTGGAAATTCTTTTTGTAAATGCCAATAATGATTCATTTCATTATTATAATATTTTAATTTTATATTTCCAAAAACTTTTAAAACAGCTTCATCTTCTTTTAATGTTTTTCTATTAAATGCTTTTTTACTAAAAAAGTGTAATAATAATTCGGTTCTTGCTCCAAATGCTTTGTCTTTTTTACATTTATTTACAAAATCAATTCTTTGTCTTGGTATTCTGTGACTTAGTTGTAACTTATCAGCCATCATTCTTTTAAGTGCTTGTTCTCTAAGTGCGGGTTCTTCAGTATACATTGCAAATAAATAATCTATCTGTGGAGTCTTTAATTCTGCAATCTTTAAATCTCCAAATTCTTTTTTTAACAAATCAATAATTTTTTTATTTTCTGGATTTTTATATCTGGACCTAGCAATAAATTCAATTACTGTAATGTCTGGATTTCGGCTTACTAAATCTCTTATTCTTCCGGCAATATTTCTATTGTTCTCAAGTTGAACAATTGGTACTTGTTTTTTAACAATAGTCTTTTTCTTAATTCTTATTGCTGGTCTTTTTGGTGCCATAGTAATTCCTCAAATATTAATAGATATGTTTTATTGTAATATTTTATAAATATGTTTTATTGTAATATTTTATAAATTTATGTAACTACTTTATAATGTGGGGAATATGGTTATTATAAAATCCAAATCTAAATTAAAGAAAATAATTGATATTGCAAAAATAGACGGGAAATCGGTTTTAATAAAAAAAGGGGTATTTGATATAATTCATCCTGGACACATTTATGCACTTGACATATTTAGTAAAAAAGCAGATATTGTGGTAATTTTAATTCAATCAGATAAATTTACAAAAAAGAAAAAAGGAAAATTAAGACCAATTAATCCACAGATGCAAAGAGCACAAGTTGTTGATGGAATAAAAGGGGTTGATTACGTTTATTTAGATAAATCAAATTCTCTTGAAGATTATATTAAAATTTTAGAATATTTTAAACCCACAATTGTTACAGTGATATCTACAACAATACAAAAACAAAAGAAAAATGAATTTTTAAGGCCCTATTGGGAATTAATAGTTTATCCTGATAAAAAAGATTTTAATGTATCTACTACAACGATCATAGATAATATTTTTAAAAAACGCAAAATTTTAAGAATGTCTGATTAAAAGAAAACAAATATAAAATAAACTAAGTTTAGATATATTTATGTCGCCAAAAGTAAAAGTGTTTGAGGTTTCCAAAATCACACATAACACTGGACCAAAAACCGAAAGATTTCAAACGTTTTTTAAAACTGTAGCTAATGAAATTCACACATTAGAAAAAGATGTGTGTGATTCTTCTGAATTTAAAGAGAAACTTAAAAAGCCACTATCTGAAAAAGCAAGAGAAAGACTTAAATTAAAATTAGATGTAGAAATAAAAATTGCAAGAAATAAATTAAAAAGACTAGAAAATATTTTAATGTTGACAGAAGAAGACCATTTAGAATTTGATTTTTTAAATCATTATATAGGCACAGGTCTTGCAATTAAAGATAAATTAATTACTAGTCAAATAAATATAAATATTCCTCAATTTAAAGAACATGAGATTCTAGAATCAGAAGCAATAAGGAAAGGAATATTAAGATTAGATTTAATAAAGAAAGTTTTAAAAAAATATGAATTAACAAAATGATTTTAAAGTATGCAACCAATATCTGAAAGTGACTATAAGTTCTTAAAAGAACAAGCAGATCATTTTGATCTAAGGCTTTCAAAGATAATTGATAATTTAATAATCTTTAGTTCTTATTTACATAAAAATAATAGTTGTTTAATAAAGATAGAACCTTCAGAAACTTATTTTCTTAATGAAAAGACAAGTACTGTAATTCCTAATGGAAAATTAGACAGAAATACATGTGCAACAATAATTTTAAGTATTAGTTATCCTACAGAATCTGGATTAGTAAAGGTTGGTACTTGCGGATTAATTTATAATCGAAAAACAAATTCTATAATTATTGATTATATACAAGGGCAGAAAAATGTTAAAATAGATAATTCTAGAGCAAAGAAGTTTAGAGAAGATTTACTTTCTACAGTAGTGTCCTGTACATATAATCAAGTAAAAGATCAGATTTTTTATCCAGATATTAAAAGAATTAAACAATTATCCTCTTTAGAGAAACCATTGGCTTATATTAGAGAAAGAGGATTTGATAAAGAAGGAAAATTAAAAATAGAGAAACCATTGGTACAATCTGCAATCCAAAATAAGCTAACATTAGATTTTGTGGATTTTCCAGATCTTAAAGAACCGAAATTAGTAATCCCAAATAGAAGAATAAAAAATCCAAGAAGAAATTTAAAGTAAATTAAATATCTTCCATACCAGGAACTCCTGCAATAAATTCACTAGGCAATCCTTGTTTCTTGAAATATTCTACCATCGCAATACATGCAAATTTTTCTGTAGAGTAATGTGTTCCACCAAGAAGGTTAATCTTTCTTTCTTCTAAGTAATCATGTGCTTTTTTAGAATGTGCATTTTTTGCAGTGATTCCAGTTATAAATAAGTTACAACTTTTAGGTATTAGTTTTACGATTTCAATATCATTTCCACCACCAGCAACAAGAGCTACTTTCTTGTCTTTGATGTGGTCATCTCCATATTTGTATAATTTTATTTTGTGGCCCATTGATTTTTCAAATATGGTTTTTATTTTTTTAATTTCATCAATATCAATTGTTCCAATTACTCCGCAAACCCCTCCAAAATAAGGAGCAAATTGAGTTTCTACTTTGATTCCAAGTTCTTTTGCTAAAGTATTGGTTGTTGAGTATTTCCCAAAGTTATCAAGTGGCACATGAAGGTTATACATTGATATTCTTCTTTCTTTAAATATCTTTAAGGTTTTCTCAGATATTGGAGTAAAACACTTTGGACAATCTTTAATATCCCAAGTCATTGGATGATGTACAAACAAAAGTATATCTGTTTCCTTCTTTGCAAGTATTTTCTTTATTACAGTGTCTTCAGGGAAAACAGCAGTATATACTTTCTTAATTTCTGTAGAAAAATCATAAACTATACCCATTGATCTTTTTTTAAAGTTAGGAGATAAGTATTCAGAAGTACCAACTTCTGTCCATTCATCGCTAAGTCCTCTTCTAGCAATAAAGTCAATTTCTAATTTATCATATAAATTTTGTGCAATCATACTACACTATATACAATATCTCTTTTTTAATTCTTTGTATTTCTAATAATATAATGAAAGTAAAACTAAAAGATAAGACCTTCACTTATCGTTTTGCTAAAGAAGAAGATATTGATAAAATTAATAGATTTGATATCAATATTTACAAGCAAGTAGATCATAGATTTTATTTTAGACACAATAAAATAAAACTTAAGAATATGATGTCAAATGGTAGAAAACTTTGGTTAGTTTTCTATGGTAAGAGATTAGTTGCATGGGCAGGGATTGTTCTAGATATGGATAAAACTTGGGCGAGTGATTATAATCTTTCTGAAAAGCAAATGGCACAAGTAGGAGATATGGTTGCTACAGCAGTTTCTCCAAAGTTTAGAGGTTATGGGTTGCAGAGATTTTTAATAGAGAAAAGAATAGAATATTTAAAGAAAATAAAAAAGAAATACGTAGTAACTGATGTTAATCCAGAAAATAAGATTTCAGAAAATAATATAATTGCTTGTGGTTTTAAATTTACAAAAAAAGCGAAAAGTAGAAGAAGAGCAAGTAAAGTAATGTTAAATCATTATATATTGAAAATATAAAAAAAGAGAAAAGATCTAATTAGATATCTTTACAAATTTTCCGTTTTTTATTTGTTTAATAATTATATCTTTTTTTGCATTACCGTAAGCATCAAATGAAATAATTCCACTTGCACCTTTTTGATTTTTAATCTTTGTACTTAAGTATTCTTTTGCCTTGTCTGTGTCATTTCTTGAATGTTCAATAGCTTTAGCAAGAATAATCAATGCATCATAAGAGTTTGCTGCTGTTCCATCTGGTAATGAATTATATTTTGCTTGATACTTTTGATTAAATTCAGTCATTGATTTTAATTGAGCACTTGAATCATATGTGTATGTGTAAATTAATCCATCTGTGTAATCTTTGTATTGATTTACCATAGCGTCGCTTTGTGCGCCATAATGTGCTAACCAAACTTTATCCATTAATTCAAGATCAGTTCCTTGTTGCATAACAGTTCCAAGAGTTCCTGAAAATTGTAAATCAAAGTATGCATCTGGATTTTTTGCTTTTAATTTCATTAATTCTGTTTTAATATCAATTGTTCCTGGTGCGAATTGTTCAGTATATACTGTTCCTCCAAGTTTAGTGAATTCTTCTCTAAAGTATTGTTCGTGTTCTAAACTGAATGCAGTTCCAGGTAAGACTATTCCAACACTTCTAATTCCTAAATCATTATATGTATAATCTGCAAGAACAATCATCATGTCTTTAATAGTCGGTGTTGTTCTAAACATATAGTCGTTTTTTGATAACGATTCAAGATTAGCTGCTGGTGAAATTACAATAACTTTATTGTCATTAGTAACTGGAACTATTGCAAGTGTTGTATCATTCCATGAGTCTCCAATAATGTATTCTACATTATCTATATTTATTAATTTATTTGTAGCGTTAATTGCTTGTTTTGAATCTGATTGGGTGTCTTCAATAATTAGTTCAACTTTCTTTCCATTGATTCCACCATTGGCATTAATTTCATCTAAAGCCACATTTAGCCCTTTAATTTCTTGAGCCCCGAAGTATGTTCCACTTCCTGTTTGTGTTGCAAGTACTCCAATCTTGATTGTTTGCTCTTTAGTATTTCCTAAAGTTAATAATCCAGTACTGCCTGAATTAAATCCGATTATTGCAATTACTAAAACTAGAACAACTATTGCAATTGAAATTATTAACCATGTTTTATTTTTCATATTTTTATCTCTCCGTTTAGTTTTACTTTATTATCGTGAATAAATAACTTGTGGATAAAGAGAGATATAAACTTCTGTTCTCCAAACTAGGAGGACATAAACATAGGTATATATATTTAATTATCCTAGTAATATATATGGATTTACAGATACTTGAAGAACTTGGCTTTACGGCAGGAGAGATTAAAGTATATGTGTCTTTGTTAAGGACTGGTCCATCATCAGCAGGTCAAATAATCTCAAAAGAAAATCTCCAAAATTCTGTTTTTCATTTCAATATCACAAGACTAATAAACAAAGGATTTGTTTCTTTCACACAGAAAGGAGGAAAGAAGATATATTTTGCAAAAGATCCAGATAACATTTTAAGTTTTATAAAAGAAAAAGAAGTAAAGTTAACAGCAATTGTTGAAAATCTAAAAAAAGTACAAAATAAGATATCTGACGAATATTCAAACTCTTTTGAAATTTTTGTAGGTTTTCCTGGTATTACAACATTTAATAATACAATAATTGCAAATACAGAAAAAGGAGAAGAATATCTATTTTATCCGGCAGACACTCCAATTCTAGAAAATAATAAAGAAATAGTTAAATATTACAAAAAATTTGACATTAGAAGAAAAGTAAAAAACATTTTAGCAAAAGCAATTATTCCAAATGGGCAAAAAAACCTATATTCTCAAAGAAATTTTCTAAAGACAAAAATAACAGACACTCCAATACCGTCTAATAAAGTAATTTGTGGAGATTATGTTGGTTTCATTGATTGGCAAGAAGATACCCCAAAAGCAATACTAATTAAATCAAAACAAATTGCAAACGTAGAAAGGAAGTTTTTTAATTATCTTTGGAACACAATTAAATAGTGAATAACAATGGTAAAACAATACAACTATAAAGATCTAGCAGAATTCTATGAACTTGTAGAAACCGATAATGAACACAAAAAGGCAACAAATGTATTCTTAGAGAAAATATTTAAGAAATATAAAGTAAAGAGTGTCGCTGATATAACTTGCGGAACAGGAGCTCAAGCTATCTATTTCTCAAAGAAAGGTTATAAAGTTTATGCAAGTGATTTCTCAAAGGACATGCTTGATATAGCCAGAAAAATAGCAAAGAAGCAAAAAGTAAATCTTAATTTCAAACAAGGAGATATGAGAAATTATAAGTTTCCAAAAGCAGATTGTGTAATTTCAATGTATAATGCAATTGGTCACCTTTCTGAAGAAGATTTTATTAAAACATTAAAGAATATTAATTCTCAACTGAAAATTGGAAAATTATATATTTTTGATATTTTTAATACAGATTTCATGAAACAAAATCCAGTTAATTCATTCATTGATGCAGCAAAAGAATATGATAACAAATTCTTTGTAAGATTTAATGAAGACAAATTTAATTTCAAAAAAGAGATTATTAACTTTAAAGAAAAGATATACATTCAAGAAGGAATAAGCCAATATAAGATGATTCCTCACGAATGGGATATGAAGGTATATACAATAGACCGATTAAAGCAATTACTACAGCAAACAGGATTTGAACCCATAGAAATATATGGAGAACCAAATAAAAAGTTTAATAAATTAAAAAGTCCATCAATACATATTGTTGCGAGAAAAATTAAATAAAGTAAATTATGACTGAAAAATATAATGAAATTGTGATGGTGGTTCATCCATTATATAATTTATTATTATCAAATATACCAAAAGAAGTAGTGGTTGCTTCAAAAACTCAAATGAGTTCTGAAGAAATTCTAAAGTATACAAATTTAATTCTTAAAGATAAGAAAAATAAATTTAAACTTAAACAAACATTACAAGCATATGGAGAAAAGATTTTAGAGTTATCAAAAAAACCAAATACTTTAGTTGTATTATATTGCCCTGTACCCAAAAATAGCGCGGCTCGTCTTGTGTTTGATAAAATTGCTGGAAGATTTATTGAATTTTGCAATATTGCTCTTAAGAAAAGATTTATTCCTATGGGGTATATTCCAGAACAAGAGTTTAGCCCACAGATTTATAAAAAACTAAGTAAAAATCTAAAAGTGGTAGCTTTTGGAGATTATGCACAAAAATGTCGCAATGAATGGTTAGATTATGTTTCTTTAAATCTTGACAGAAGGGGATATAAAGTAAATTCAGAAGTAATTGACAAATTATCTACATTTGTTGGCCACCAAGATAAAGAAATGAGAGGCCTTGATAATAGAGTTAATTATAGAACTGGATATCAAGCAAATAAACTTTATAGTAAAGAAAAAAATATTAGAAGATCAGTTGCAAAGTAGAAAATATTATGTTACAAATAAAAAACTTAAATAAAAGTTACGGAGCAATTAAAGCTGCAGACAATTGTAATTTTACAATTAAACCAAATAAAATAACAGGACTTATTGGCCCAAATGGCGCAGGAAAGTCAACTGTTTTTAATATAATTTCTGGTTTTGAAAAAGAAGATTCTGGAACAATTATCTTTAATGGTAAAGACATTTCTAAATTTACTCCAGAAGGTATTGCAAATTCAGGAATTTCAAGAGTTTTTCAAAAATCTAGATTATTCAATAATTTAACAGTTTATGAAAATCTAGAAATAGCAATTGAGGAAGAGAATACAAAGTTTCTTAAGTCTTTTTTTTCAAGTAATAAATTAAACACAAAGCAAGAAAAAAGAATCAAAGAAGTTCTAGAGTTATTAAAGATCTATGAAGTGAAAGACTTACAATGTAAAGAACTAAGCTATGGTCAGAAAAGATTAGTTGAGTTGTGTAGAGCAATTCTTAAACCGCATAAGCTTATGATTCTTGATGAACCAGTAGCTGGAGTTCACCCAAGCATTAGAAACACAATTATGGAAGTTTTAAAATTATTAAAGGGTAGTGGAGAAACAATTCTTTTAATAGAGCACGACATGTTCTTTACTCTTAATATCTGTGATGAAATAATAGTTATGGATGATGGCAAAGTTATAGCAAAAGGTTCGCCAGAACAAATAAAGAACAATAAAAAAGTACTTGAAGCTTATCTTGGAGAATAAAGTATGATTGAAATAAAGAAACTAAATGCAGGATATGATAATAGCCAAGTACTAAAGGACATATCTATGAGAATAGAAATAGGAAAAGTAGTTTCAATCATTGGTCCAAATGGTGCAGGAAAATCTACTCTTCTTAAGTCGATCTTCAATCAGTGTGACATATACTCCGGCGACATTATCTACAATGGAAATAAAATTACGAAAACAAAAACTCACAAATTAATCAATCTTGGAATCAATTACTGTCCACAAGGTAAAAGAATATTTAATGATCTAACAGTCTATGAGAACTTAGAGATTGGTCTTTTCTCAAGCAAGTTAAAAGAGAAAGAAAAGAAGCAACTCATTCAAGAAATGTTAATGAGGTTTCCAATGTTAAAAGAGAAAGAAAATGATTCAGCATATACTCTTTCAGGCGGCCAGCAACAGATCCTTGCCATTGCTAGAGCTCTTCTTGTTAAACCAGAAGTTCTTCTTCTTGATGAACCATCAATTGGCCTTGATCCAAAGACCATGAAAGAAATTTTTGGAATAGTTAAAGAAATAAACAAGAAGGATAAGACAACAATCCTTATAGTAGAGCAGAACGCAAAGCAAGCAGCAGAGATCTCAGACAAGATTTACATTTTCGAGGATGGAAAAGTTGCCCTAGAAGGAACAAAAGAAATCTTAAACGATACGAAAATAAAAAATATTTACTTTGGTGGCAGATAAACTTTTCATAATTCAATAAATCTTAAAAGATAAATTAGATAATATTCCAAATATTATTAAAGAAAGTTATAAATGTTTCACTAATATTTTTATCTTCAATAATTATTGCAACAGGAACTTCTGTATAGTTTACAATTAAAACTCTTCCGTCTAGTATTGCTAATGCAGAAGGAGTTTGAGCATTCATTATTTTTACTTCTGTTTTACTAATGTTTTTGAGATTGTTATAATATTTTTGATTATCTATTTCTCCAAATATTAATTTAGAAGTAATGTTCTTTTTTGCCCTCTTTCTGTGCCAATGTACCCAGTTGATATTTAGCATCTCATTTTTCTTTTCAGTTATTCCCATTCCATAATAGATTGTGTTTTCTTTTGCTAAATCTAATATTTCGTTTATTGCTGTTTTTAGTCCATTTGTGCCAGTATAATATTTTGTAACAAATTTTTCTTCGTTTTTGTTTGTGTATTCGTTTAGTGTTGGCATTATATTACTAATCATTTTCTTCTGATTTGCTAATTCGCTTTCTTTTTTTTCAAGATAATGATTTAGTTGATTAGGTGGTGCTGCTTTAAAGTATTTTACCTTATTAATTGTAGAAATTGACACAAGTCCTTTG
Source organism: archaeon (assembly GCA_041657425.1). Lineage (GTDB taxonomy): Archaea > Iainarchaeota > Iainarchaeia > Iainarchaeales > CSSED10-239 > JAKQTP01. The sequence goes on along the minus strand of JBBABY010000002.1, from coordinate 125,628 downwards.
CTTCTTAATCTTTCTAAAATATCATAAACTTTAGAAGTAGATACTCCTGATTTGTAAGCAATTGGAGTTTTAGTTGATTTGCCAAGCTTAAGAAGTTCTAAGTAAACTCTGCTTTCATTCTTAGTAAACCCAATAATCTCTAGTTCTTCCATAATAATATTAGGCAATATTACTTTTATATAGTTTTCTGTTAATACCCCCTTAGGGGGTCCTTATTTAGATATACTCCTTTGAAGATAAGTTATTTAATAAAGTGAACAAATTAAAAGGAGGAAATCATATGAAAAAAAATACAAAAATGTTAGTAATTGCGTTAGTGATGGTGGGGATTTTACTATTTGGATTTTATTTAGTAAATGCAAGTAAACCTAAAGACACTATAAAGTTAGGAATGATTTCAGGGTTAAGTGGAGGAACAACTTCTTTTGGTATTCCAGCATTAAATGCAGCTCAATTAGCAGTAAATGAAATAAACAGTAAAGGTGGAGTAAAAGGTCATAAATTAGAATTAATTGTAGAAGATGGTCAATGTGATGGAAAGTTAGCAAGTGATGCTACAAACAAGTTAATTAACATAGATCACGTTCCATTAATCTATACAGTATGTAGTACAGTAACATTAAGTAGTGCAAAGATTGCAAACGAAAGTAGTACTGTAGTATTTGGAGTAATGTCAGCAAGTCCAGCAATCTCTTCAGCAGGAGATTATGTTTTTAGAATTTCTCCTAATGATACAAAAGGTACAGAGATGTTAGCAAACTATATGTATGAAGAAGGTTATAGAAAAGTATCAATATTAACAGCACCAGATGCTTTTTCAGCTTCTGTACAAAAAGACTTTGAAAATAAGTTTAAAGAACTTGGAGGAACAATTGCTTTCTCTGAACAATATGCAACAGATCAAATAGATTTCAGAACAGAAATTACAAAGATTAAATCAGCTAATACTGATGCAGTTCTTTTCTTGCCATTAAAAGGAGTAAACTCAATTGAATTTCTAAAACAATTAGATACTCTAGCAAACGGTACAGCCTTATTTTCAACAAGAGCATTAGTAAACAAAGATGTTTTAGATGCAGTTCCAACTTTACTTGAAGGAGTAATCTATTCAGAAATAAAGTTTGATCAAGATAAAGAAGACTTTGTAGCATTCTTAAGCAACTACAGAACAACATACAATACAGATCCAACCTATTCTTTACAAATGGTTGCAGGAGTATATGATTCAGTATACATTACAGCACAAGCACTAGAGAAATGTGATCAAGAAGATACAGAATGTATAAAAGATTATTTATACTCAGTAAAGGATTACGATGGAACTTCAGGAACAATAAGCTTTGACAAGAATGGAGATCCAGACATGTACTTCCAGTTAAACATAGTAAGAGATGGGAAAGCTACTTTACTAAAGTAGTTTTTTTCTTTTTCTTTTTTTAATAGTTTCCAGGAAAGTAATTCAATTTCAATTCATCTGTCATAATTGAAATATCTATTTGCTTTATTGTTGTTGAGAATTTATTCTTTAGTTGATTTGTGTATTCGTATATCTTTAAAATATCACTTGCTTCTAGTTCAATCTCTAATTCCCATGGCCCAATTGATTTAATCAGGCGAACAACATTAGGGTTAAGCTTTGTGTAATCAATTAGTTCATTAAATCTTTTTTGATCATGGTCACTTAAGTAGATACAAAGCTTGTAGGTAAATCCATTAATCTTCTTAGGATCAATAAAGATAGTGTAACCTTGCAAGAAATTATTTTCTTTCATCTTCTTTATTCTTTCTCTAATTGTCTTTTCATTAATCCCAATCTTTTTAGAAACATCAAGATACTTGAATCTTCCATCATTTTTAATTTCATTAATTATTTTTAGATCAGTTAAATCTAATTGAGTCTTTTCATTCTGAGAAATAAAAACAAATTCTTTTCTATAGATGACATCTGGCTTATCAATCAAGTAATCTCTTCCAAATGCAATTGTTTGGTCTGCCATTTGAACAACTTGATAGCTTGTTATAATATCATTAAATTTAGAAAGTAATTCATCTTTTGTTTTTGAAAACTCAAGAGGTGTTTTAGAATATAGTCCAATAAACAAATCCCATTGCCCTAGGACTTTAACCACCCAATCAATTTTTTGACTATTTACTAGATAATCATAAAGTTCTTTTTCTTTGTCAGGAGTTAGTCCTTGTAGTTTGAAATAAATCTTATATGTTAGAATATTAAGTTTAGATAAAGAAAACACGGGCAAGAACTTAGTTATTACTTTGTTATCAATCAATTGATTAACATGGTAAGCAACAGTGTCTTTCTTTGAGTCAATTTTCTTTGCTAGTTCCTTATAACTTAACCTAGAATTAATTGATAGTTCATATATGATTTTTCTATCAATTTGGGTTATTTCATCCATAATTAAATAAAGCAGTAATATATTTATAAATACTACTGGTTTGTTTAGTTTTTCTCTGGTATTTCTTAAGTACTTGGTCTGCTCTAATTATATCATTTACGCATTAGAGAAAAAACATATTGGAGGAAAAAATTATGCAAAAGAAAAATATTTTATTAGTTAGTTTAGTAGTGTTATTAGTTGGTTTTGTTTTAATAGCAACAGTTAGTGGTTTATTCACGCCTGCTTCAAAACAAACAGTAACAAAGATTGGAATAATTATGCCACTATCAGGAGACGCTGCTGGTCTTGGAGATGAATTGTCTAAATCACTAGAGTTAGCAAAGAGTGAAATCAACAAAGATCAAAATAAAATAGAATTCATTTACGAAGATGGAAAATGTGATTCTAAAGAAGCAGCTAATGCTGCAAGTAAATTAGTAAATATTGATAAAGTAGATTATATAATTGGAGGATTCTGTAGTTCAGAAGTTCTTGGTGCAGCACCAATAATAGAAAGTTCAAAAGTAATAATGTTATCACCATCAGGATCAAGTCAAGAAATAACAAATGCAGGAGATTACGTTTTTAGATTAATACCATCAGACTCATATCTTGCACAAAAGGTTTCAGAAGAAATGGTTAATCAAAAAATAACAAAAGTAGCAATCATTTATGAAAACGAAGCATACTCTAAAGCACTTGCAGATACTTTCAAAGCTGAATATCTAAAAGACTCAAATAACAAAATAGTTTTAGAAGAAGGATATATGTCAACAGAAAATGATTTTAGAACAATTGTTACAAAAGTAATTGCAAGTAACCCACAGGCAGTTTACTTAATACCAAACTCAACAGGAAAGGCAACATTAAGATTAATCTTAAATGAATTTCAAGCAAACAACTATAAACCAAAGATATTTACAAACGAAATGATTGCTTTACCTGAAATTGTAAGCGAGTATCCAGAGTTAGTTGAAGGAGCAATCTATCCTCAATACAACATTAATGACAAAGACCCAGTTACTTTAGAATACAGTAACAAGTTAAAATCATTATACGGACAAGACTTCCCAAATCAATTACCATTGTCTTACTCAGCATACACTTATGATTCAGTATATGTTATAGCTGAAGCAATAGATCATTGTAAAGAAGACACAGAATGTGCAAAAGCATATCTTTACTCAATCAAAGACAAGCACATGACATCAGGAACAGTAACTTTCGATTCATACGGAGACGTACAATCAAGTTACATCTTCAACACAATAAGAAACGGAACAGTTGTAATTTACAACTGATTTCTTTTTTCTTTTTTTATTTATTCTTTAGCAATTTTCCATATCATTTCAAAATAGTCTTCAAATCCCTTTGCTGTGCTTTCTCCTTTGATCAATATTCCTTGCATTGATTGCCACATAATGATTGCGGTTTTATCTCCATAAACATAAATTGCAAATGGATAATAATATTCTTTAGGTAAAAACTTAATTTCACATTTAATTATTTTCTGTATTGGAAGTGGTCTCTTTCCTCTAAGTGAACTTGAATAAACAATTTTTTGTGCCATTCCTTTTTGTTTACATCTTAAAGTAAAAGTGTTTGCATATTCTGGATAGTATTTAGAGAATTCTCCTTCTCCTCCAAAACAAACAAAATCTTTTCCTTCTTTAATCATGTCTTCAAATATATTCTTTAAACCGTTTCTTCCTTCATAAGCATACAGTCCATCTTTTCCTTCAACATTGGTTACTGAAATTAAACTAGGAAGTAATGCTGTGTATTTTTGTTTGAAGTTTTTTATTTTTTCTTCTTTATTATTTATTAATTCTAAAATCTTTTCTGGATCATCAGCAAAGTAAACTCTATTTTTGTTTTTTGTAAAAAATCCAACAAGTCCTTTTTCTGTTAGTTCATCTAAGATATCATAAACATAACTTCTTTGTATTCCTGTTTTTTTAACAATGTCGCGCATTCCAAGTTGTCCAAATTTCAACAAAGCAAGATAAGTGTTTGCATGGTTTCTCTTAAACCCTATTTCTTCAAAGTAACTAAATAAGTCTGCTGGATTAAGGTCAGGCATCGCCATTACTTCTGAGGTTTTTTCCTTCATAAATAGCATAAATACAGAAATCTTTAAAAAGTAGTAAGTTATTTACTACACTCACTTATAAGCAAGAACGATTATAAGTTATTTAATAACTTGATAAAATGATTTGGAGGAAAGAAACTATGAAAACAGAAAATAAAAATTGGATTTTAATTATTGTAGCAATTGCAGTTATTGCCTTAATAGTTGTTGTTGCAATTCAAGCAACTAAAAAATCAGAACCACAAACAGTAAAGATAGGTTTTATTACAGGAATAACTGGAACAACAAGTTATCTTGGAGTGCCAGATTCAAGAGCAGTATTGTTAGCAGAAAAGAAAATAAAAGAAATGTATGGTGATGATTCAATACAAGTAATAGTTGAAGATTCAAAATCAGATGCAAAAGAAGCTGCAGTTGCAGCAAACAAGTTAGTACAAATAGATAATGTTGATGTAATATTTGTAGAATTTACTGGCCCATCAGGTGCAGTTGTTCCAATTGCTAAAGATAACAATATGTTTGTATTGTATAGTGCGTACACAACAGATCCATTAACAAAATATGATTACTCAGTAAAAACATATAGAAATGCAGAAGCAGAATGTACAACATTTGCAAAAATTGCAAAATCACAAGGAATTGAAAAGATTGCAATACTTGATGGTGTTGGTGGGGCTATGCCAATTGATTGTCAAAAAGGTGCATTAAATTATTACACACAAGAAAATATAAAAGTTGAAAGTTTAGTAGGGGTACAAGACCTAAAAACAGTATTACTTAAGTTAAGCAATGAAGGATATTATGGATTATTTTCATGTGCTTATGAAGGTACAACAATTGGAGTATATACTGCAAAGTTAGATCTTGAGTTAAATAACTTAGTGTTATTTGGAGATGCATCAAACACATTTACAGACAAAATTAAAACTACAATTGGTACAGAAAATTTAAATGGAACAGTTATTAGTGTATTAAAATATTCTGACACATTTACAAGCGATTACAATGTAGAATATGGTAACACAACAGGAATAACTGGAAATGCTCCAACAGATTATGATGGAATATTTAAATTATATTCTGCAGTAAAGAAATGTGGAAAGGCAGATAAAGTATGTATTACTGATGCAATGTTAAATGATCAAGCAACAGGTACAGTAATAAATTATAACTCTTCAATTGGAAGAGCAATAAATCCACAAGTAGATTACTTCATTATTGAAAATGGAGAAGCAGTATCATTAAAGATATCTTAGAGAAGATATCTTTTCTTTTTTATTCTTTAGCAATCTTCCATATCATTTCAAAGTAATCCGCAAATCCGTTTGCAGCATTTTTACTTTTTATTACAATACCCATTTGTGATTGCCAAATAATGATTGAAACTTTGTCTCCATAAACATGCATAGCAAAAGAATAATTATATTCTTTTGGTAAATATTTAATTTCACAAACATCTTTGTGTACTTCTAATGGACCGCGAGATTTAAGTGCGTCCGAAAATATTAGTTTGTATTTAATTCCTTTTTTCTTACATCTAATATTAAATGTTTTTACAAAGTCTTTGTAAAAATCGTCAGGAAATCCAGTTCCTGCAAAACAAACAAAGTCTTTCCCTTCTTTTAAAATGTCATCATAGATATTTTTAATTCCTTTTTTTCCTTCATATGAAAATAATTCATCTTTTTCATTTTTACTACTAATTGAAATTAACGTTGGAAGAATGTCAGTGTATTCTTTTTTAAAATTCTTAATATTTTCTTCTTTCTTATTAATTATCTTTAGAACTTTTTCTGGATCATCAGCAAAAAATATTTTAGTGTTATTTTTTACATAACTTCCAACAATTCCTTTTTCAATCAATTCATCAAGAATGTCGTAAAGATAACTTCTTTGAACTCCAGTTTTTTTAACAATGTCAGGTATGCCCATATGCCCAAACTTAAGAAGAGCTAAGTAAACATTAGCGTACTTTTTTTTAAAGCCAATATCTTCAAAGTAACTAGCAGTTATGTTTGAAGTGGTTATCCCCTTAGTTTCTATGTTTTCCATAAATATATAGTATATAGAAAGCTTTAAAAATGTAGTAAATTTTTACTACACAAATATAATAACCCGAAAAGTCATAAGTTAATTATACACAGTTAAAAAATAAAAAGGAGATTTTTATGAAAACGATGAAAAATAAAATTTGGTTAATAGTTTCAATTGCAATAATAGTTATAATTTTATTAGTTGCAATAATAGGATCTAATTCAAATATAACAGGATTGTTAGTATTAAAGACCCCAGAAGAACAAATTATAAAGATGGGTGCAGTTTTACCACTTACAGGTTCAACAGCTTTTGCAGGTGAACAAATAAGAGACGGCATGATTATGGCAGTTGATGAAATTAATGCCAAAGGTGGAATAAACGGAAGACAAGTTGTCTTAGTACTAGGCGATAGTAAATCAAATGTTCAAGAAGGAGTTGCAGCTTTCAATAATATGACAAATCTTCAAGATCCAGTAGTTATTGTTTCAGCAATGAGTTCTGTTGCAATGGCAGTAGTTCCTTTAGCAGAACAAAACCAAGTACCAGTAATAGCAACAATTGCTTCAGTTCCAAACTTAACAACAAATGAATGGTCATTTAGATATTTTCCAACAGCAAAACAAGAAGTTCCTCCAATTGTAGAAGCCGCAAATGATTTAGGTGTAAAAAAAATAGGAGTTTTATATTTAAATGATGATTTTGGAGTTTCAATGTTTAATACATTAAAGGAACAATACAATGGAGAAGTTGTAGGCGAATCATTTTTAATATCTACAAGTGATTTTAGAACTCAATTAAATAAATTAAAATATCAAGATGTAGATGCAATATTATTTGTTGGTTTTAGTAGTCACATAATTAATTCAATAAAACAAAGTAAAGAACTTGATATGAATGTAGCAGTTTTCATTCCATCAACAGCAGCATTTAAGGATGTTAGATCTGCATTAAATGAAATGAATGTTAAAGCATATGCAGGAATTCCTGAATTATATAGAAATGATGACTCAAAAGCTGAAGACTTTAAAACACAATTTAAAGCAAAATACAATAAAGATGCAGACCATTATGCTACAACAGGATATGATATAGTTTATCTTATAAAAAAATCAATAGGAAAATCAAACTATACAAAAGCAGAAATAAAAGATGGGCTTTCAGAGATTACAGAGTTTAATGGAATCAATGGAGACGCAAGTATTAATGGAAGAGAGTTTAGTTTCCCATTAGTTCAAGCAACTATAGAAAATGGAAATATAAAATACATAAACAACTAAATTTTTAGAGAGCAAATCCTTGCTCTTCTTTTTTCTTTTTCCAAGCATTTATATATCTTTTTCTAATATATATTTTAATCAAATTAAGATGATTAAAGAAAGAAGAGAAAACAAATGTTTTTACAATTATTAATCAATGGACTCATTGCTGGAGCAATATATGCTCTTGTTGCTTGTGGTTTTTCTTTAATCTATTCTACAAACAAATTTGTTCATTTTGCTCATGGAGCAGTAATTGTTGTTTCTAGTTATATGTTATTTACTTTTTTTAATCTTTTAGGTTTACCATTGTGGCTTGCAATAATTGTTACTCTTATAGTGGCCGGTGGATTTGGTTTTTTAATCAATTATCTAGTTTATGATAAACTAAGAAGCAGAAAGGCATCGCCAACAATCCTCTTGATTGCAAGTATTGCTTTGTTAATTTTAATTGAATCATTAATCTTAATCTTCTTTGGAGCAGATGTTAAAATTATACAATCTTTCCAAAGACATGGTATTAATTTCCTGGGAGCAATAATCACTCCTGTTCAGTTAATAATTATTGGAACTTCTATTGCCTTGTTAGTTGGACTATTACTTTTCATGAAAAAAACAAAACTAGGAAAAGAATTTAGAGCAGTTGCTGATTCTCCAGAGTTAATTGAAATGATGGGAATTTCTTCAAAGAAATTATTTGCATATAGTTTCATTATTGGTTCAGTATTAGCAGCAGTTGCAGGAGTACTAGTTGCTCTAGAACTAAATGTTGAACCAACAATGGGAAGTAATTTAATGATTAAAGGATTTACTGGAGCAGTCATTGGCGGGATAACTTCTGTTCCTGGAGCAATCATTGGTTCGTTTCTCTTAGGGATTACAGAAAATTATGGAATATGGTTCTTGCCATCTAGTTACAAAGATGCAATTGCATTTATGTTATTATTTATATTTTTATTATTTATGCCTAATGGAATCTTAGGAAAAAACAAAGGGTGGAATAATAAATGATTATTGATTATTTTATACATTTGTTAATTATTATTGCAATACAGTTAATACTTTGTTTAGCTTTACAAGTTTCTATTGGTTACACAGGACTACTTAACTTTGGTCACATTGCTTTCTTTGGAATCGGAGCTTACACTTCAGCAATACTTGTGATGAATGGTGTCCCTTTCCTTCTTGCGTTTCTCTTAGCAGGAATAATAGCAGGAGTTGCAGCACTAATCCTTTCAGTACCAACAAATAAACTTAAAGGAGATTATCTTGCCTTAGGGACAATGGCGTTTTCGTTTCTTGTCTATGCTCTTCTTATCAACTGGATAGACTTAACAAGAGGGCCATTTGGGATTTCAGGAATACCAAAACCAGACATCTTTGGTTTAGTTTTTCGTAGTAATCTTTCTTATCTAATATTTACAGTAATAGTTACTGTTGCTTGTTACTTTATTATTCAAAGAATAGTAAACTCTAAGTTTGGTAAACTACTTGAAGCAACAAGAGATGATGAATACTGTGTTAAGGCTCTTGGAAAAAATACATTTAAGATTAAAACAATTGGGCTTATCATCTCTGCAGTCTTTGCTGGTATCGCAGGTTCGTTGTTTGTTCACTTCATAACTTTCATTGACCCTTCTTCTTTTACTTTCATGGCACTTATCCCAGTTATCTCAATAATTATTGTTGGAGGACTTGCTTCCATTGAAGGAACAGTAGTAGCTACAATCATTCTTACACTTATTCCAGAAATTTTAAGATTTGTTGGTCTTCCTTCATCAATTGTTGGTCCAGGAAGACAGATTCTTTTTGCTCTTTTGCTTTTGATAATCTTAATCTACTTCCCAAAAGGATTCTATGGTAGAACGCAGTTGGAATAGTAAATGTTGATAATTAGGGTCTGCGCAATTCAGCATTTTTTTTTTGGAGTGCACGCGCAATTTGACATAAATTTTTTAATAATTAAAAATGATTTTTGTACTTGTGTTTGGTAATGCTTTAAATATAAAGGTTAGTAGGAAAATTAGATTTTTTTAATTCTCCTTGCAATTTGACACTTTTTTTACACGATAACCGCGCAATTTGATATATTTAAAAAGGTTATGCAATAATATATTATTATGGAGCAACTAGATATTAACGAAATCTCAAAATCAAAAATAAATAATTCAGCTATAATTCTATCTGATAATAAAGAGCATTCTGCAGCAGAAATAGATGAAGCATTAGAAATTGTGAATAGCTGGAAGACAATGCATAACTATCCCTTACAAGTATTTAAAAATAGATTAAAAAGAGTTTCTGAAAAAATAGACAAAAATGCACTCTCTGCTCAAAGATTAAAAAGAATTTCTTCGATATTTAAAAAACTAAATAGAAAATATAATGATAATTGTCCTACAATGAAATTAACTCAAATGCAAGATATTGCTGGTTGTAGAGTTGTGATGTCGGACATTAAACAAGTGAGAGAATTATATGAAACCTATTATTATAACGGGGATATAAAGCATAAAAAAGTAAATGTAAAAGATTATATTTCAAGCCCTAAATTAGATGGATATAGAAGTATACATTTAGTATATAGATATAGTAGCGATAAAGGAAAAAAAGAATATAATGGTCTATTAGTAGAAGTGCAAATAAGATCTAAATTACAACACCTTTGGGCAACAGCAGTAGAAACTGTTGATTTTTTTACAAGACAAGCCATAAAATCTAATCAAGGAGAGGAAAACTGGAAAGCTTTTTTTAAATTAGTAAGTTCCGCATTTGCAAGACTAGAAAATACTCCGATAATTTCTCAAACACCTCAGAATGAAAAAGAACTTTATTTACAAATTAAAGAACTAGAAAAAAAGTTACAAGTAAAACAGAAAATGAAGCACTGGACTGAATCTGTAAAATACTTTGATAATTTTAAAAAAAAGAAAAACATACAATTTTATCTTTTAGAATTAGATACAGTTCTTGAAAGACTAAATATTTCTGCATTCACTAAAAGAGAAGAAAAAGAAGCACTCCTAGCATATTCTTCTGCAGAAAAGAAAATATATAATAGAAACGAATATGACGTTGTATTAGTTAGTGCTGACAATATGCAAGATCTTAAAAAAGCATATCCCAATTATTTTTTAGATACTAAAGAATTTTTAAAACATTTAGAAATAATTTTAAATAAATACTGATCTACTTCCCAAAAGGATTCTATGGTAGAACTCAATTAGAGTAAAATAAGCTACTTTATAACTTCCTGAGCCGTAAGTGTATATATAGTTTTATAATCAAACTAGGGGGAAAAATAAATGGCAGGAATATTTAGTTCAGGTTTTGGAGCACTCGGTTCAGTAGTTGGAATACTTGCTCTTATTTGTGCAATATGGGTAATCTATGATGTTCTTACAAATAATAAAGGATTATCAGATGGTGCAAAAGCAATTTGGATTATTTGTGCAATTCTTTTCAGTATCATTACAGCAGTTGTATATCTTTTAGTGTATAAAATGAAAAAATAAGTAGAGTTTCCAGCAAAGTTTTGTTGGTCTTTTTCTATATTAAATAAAACCTTTTATAATAGGTTTGTACCATAAATATATTAGTTCTATTTTTAAAAACAAAAGGAGTTGAATGATACGTATGAGTGTTAAAGAGAATGATTGGATAGTAGTTGAATATGATGGTTTATTAGATGATGGAACAATGTTTGATTCTAGTAAAGGTAGAGATCCATTAAAGTTTAAAGTTGGTATTGGTATGGTTATTCCAGGGTTTGAAGACGGAGTAATCGGAATGAAATCAGGAGAAGAAAAAGATATTAAGGTAACTCCTGAAGAAGGATACGGTCCTAAGAACACAGAAGTTGCAAAGATTCCAAAGGAACTATTAAACAGCATAAGTGACTTACAAGAAGGCAAAGAAATTGTTGTAATGTCAGGAATGGGTCCATTAGCTATTGAAATCGTTAAGATTGATGAAACAACAATTGATGCAATATTAAATCACCCACTTGCAGGAAAGAATCTTACATTTAAAGTTAAGTTAATTGAAGTACTTTCAGAGGCAGAAGCAGCAAAGATGGACGAAGAACTTGAAGCACACAGTTGTGGAGGAAGTTGTTCAAGCTGTCACGGTGAATGCGGAGAAGACGACCACGAATGCGAAGACGATGAGTGCGATTGTGAAGATTGCGACGATGATGAAGACGAAGAAGAGAAGAAATAGTTTCTCTTTCTTTTTAGTTTCTATTTTTTAAATAAATTTAAATATTCTTTGTTTATCTATTTCTATTATGGTAGCATTAAGAAGAGCGACAAGATCTAAAACCACTTTGCCATTAGTTAGAAAAAAATTAAAGGACTATGGGAGTATTGCAGTTAGAGGATCTAATGAACTTCATGAAGTTAATCAAAAACAATCAGATCATAGAAAAGAACTTTATAATCCTTTTCATAATTCTGTAGTAATAGATTCTAATTTTCTTAATAGAGAATCAACTAGAAAATATATCTCTAGGATTGGAAATTCAATAATAGTTGCTATGGGCTATGCATTTAGATATAGTAATTTTGAATATACTCTTGATAAAAACCACATGCCTAGAATTAGTTATGATGAAAAAAATAAACCAGTAATTGCAGTTTCATTTAATTCAAATATAGGCGACAAACAACCAATAACAATTTCAGATAATCTTAGATTAAAAGGAACAAATATTGATAATTTTATTGGGGAGAAATCTACAAGTGTGCGCGTAGATTCTAAAGACACACATTATATTACAATTGATAAGAAAGATCTAGTTGATTTAACAAATGCTTGGAAACTAGAGTTATCTAAACATCAAGGTAATATTGTGGGATATAATATTTTATTTAATAATTTTCTAAATAATTTCTTAGCAAGAAGAATAATTACTAAGGCCTTAAAAGCACAGAAAAGTTTCATAAAATAAAGCTTTTTATATTCTTTTATTCTATTGTTTTATAGTATATTAGTAATTAAAATGTGATTAATCTATGTTAGAATTAAAATTTATAAGAGAAAATACAAAAAAAGTTAAAGAAAATATTAGAAAGAAAGGAAAAGATTTTCTTCTTCCTTTAGTTGATGAACTAATTTTGTTAGATGAAGACTATAGAAAAGGAGTAATGGTTGCTAACGATTTAAAGCATAAAAGAAATTCTGTAACTGATAATATTGCAATTAATAAACAGAAAGGACTTTCAGTTGATGATCTTTTAAAAGAAGCAAGAGAGTTACCAGATAAGATTAAAGAAATAGATGATAAGCAAAAAGAACTTTATGAAAAAATAATTGATATTCAAAAGAAGATACCAAACATCATTTCTAAGAAAACACCAATCGGTAAAGACGATACTGAAAATAAAGAAATTAAAAGATTTGGAGAGCCAGTTAAGAAAGATTTTGAAGTAATCAACCACGGAGAGATTGCAGAAAAACTTAATATCGCAGACTTTGAAGCTTCAAGAACTACTTCAGGTAAAGGATTTTATTATCTTAAAGGTGATCTAGCACTATTAAACAGAGCACTAATCAACTATGCTCAAGATTTTTTATATAAGAAAGGATTTACTTATGTTCTTCCACCATTAATGATTAATAAAAGAGCTTGTGAAGGTTCTGTAGATTTTTCTTTCTTTAAAGATATGGCTTACAAGATTGAAGGTGAAGACCTTTATATGATTGCAACATCAGAGCATCCATTAATCTCTATGTTTGTTGATAAAGCAATTGATGAAGAAAAATTACCAATAAAGATGTTTAGTTATTCTTCTTGTTTTAGAAAAGAAATTGGTTCTCATGGTCTTGATGAAAGAGGATTATTTAGATTACATCAATTTGATAAGGTGGAGCAGATTGTTATTTGTAAACCAGAAGAATCAGAAAAGATGTATGATGAACTTCTAAAAAACACAGTTAAGATTTTTACATCTCTTGAACTTCCAACAAGAACACTTGAAATTTGTACTGGAGATTTAGGAGACTTAAAGTATAGAAGTGCAGACGTTGAAGTGTGGTCTCCAAGAAGCCAGAAGTATATTGAAGTTGCTTCTTGTAGTAACCTTACAGGAGCCCAAGCAGTTCGTTTGAATATTAAAGCAAAGACAAAGCAAGGCGAGAAATATTATGTTCACACACTTAACGACACAGCTGTTGCAACCTCTCGTGCTCTTGTTGCAATTCTAGAAAATCATCAAACAAAAGACGGAACAATAAAGATTCCAAAGGTTTTACATAAATATATGTTTGGAAAAATAGAAATTAAAAGAAATGATATTTTCTAGTTTTGGGATGAATTAATTATGAAAATAATTACTCAGAAAGACACAGAACTATTTATTTACAAAAATAAAGTTATTGAAACAGATAGAAAAGACAATAAAATATTTGATTCTGTTCTTCCAATTTATGCAGGTTCTGGTATTCATTATCTTATTGATCATATGAAGGTTAAGAAGAATTCAACTGTTCTGGATTTATGTTCAGGGAGTGGAGTTCTTGGAATTTATTCTTCTGATAATGCTTCAAAAGTAGTACTTTCAGACATCTCTTCAAAAGCAATTGATTTTTCAAAAAGAAACGCTTATAGAAATGGATTAACAAATATTGAATTTAGAAAAGGAGATTTGTTTAACACTGTTAAAAATGAAAAGTTTGATTACATATTAACTAATCCTCCATTTGTTCCAGTTCCTAAAAACATAAAAGCAGCATTACATTCTAATGGTGGAATTGATGGTTTCTATCTTGTAAAAAAGATATTTGATTCTATTAACAATCATCTAAAACCAAATGGTAAGATGTATATGTACACTTTATCTCTTGGTGATTCTAAAACAAGTTTACTTGAAGAATATATTAAATCTAATTTTAAGAAAGGACGTTTTAAACTAACAAGTATGTATTCAAAGCCACTACCTTTAGAAGTATTTTTCAAAGACTTTAAGAAATATAATATCAAGCAATGGAAGTCAAGTTTAGAAAAAGAAAGTTATACTCATCTTTATTCCTACATTATTGAATTTGAAAACATAAGTAAACCTTTAATTGTAAAGAAATCAGTAATTAAAAAAGAAGAAAGAAAAACATATCCAGACAATTGGAAGAACTGGAAATCTAGATTTTCTTATTGGATTTTAGATAAATAATATTTGATTGAAATGATATATAATAAAACCGAAAAGAAATATTTTGAAGACGGAAGAGTTGTTAATTCTGGAATAATTATAATTAATAAAAATAAGATTTTACTTGTTGAAAGAAAAGATAAAAAACATTGGGAGCTTCCTGGTGGAAAAGTAAAATTTACTGATAAAGGGAAAACAAAAAAAGAGACTTTAAGAAATGCAGCAATTAGAGAAGTTAAAGAAGAAGTTAATCTTAAACCAAAAATTTTAGATAAATATTCTCCATTCTATATTGATTTTGTTACACCAGACAAAGTAAAAAGAAGAAGTTATAATTTTATTGCTAATTTAACAAAAGAGCCAAAGATAAAAGAGAAACATATGTTTTCTGGCGCAAAGTATATTGCAGTTTCTGAATTATCAAAATACAACCTAGCTCCAAATGTTAAAACTTTACAAGAGATGTTTAATACAGGTTTTTGGAAAGTAAAATTTTAGCTTCAAATTACCAAAAATTTAACTAAACTTTAATATTTAAAAACATATCGCTATATAATATTTATAATTAGCTCCCTACCATTGGGGGTTGTTATGACTCACAAAGGTAGGCATTTTTATTTGATTAAATATGACTTCTTCTATAAAACGAGTGATGATATTTATTGATGGAAGTAATTTTTATTATTCTCTAAGGTGTTCTTTTTCTAATACAAAAATCTATTTCGAAAAATTTTGTAATTTTCTTTCAGAAAATGATGATTTAATAAAAATTAAATACTATAATTCTCCATTAAATATAAAAGACAATGAAGATGAATATAAAAAGCAACAAAGATTTTTTGCATATTTATCTGAGGTCCCATTAATTGATATATATTTTGGAAGATTAGAAAAAAGACCTGATGGCAAAAAAGCAGAAAAGGGTGTTGATGTTAAACTTGCAGTTGATTTAGTTGTTAATGCTTATAAAGATAACTACGATATTGCAATTCTAGTATCAAATGATGCAGATTTTATTCCGGCTATACAAGAAGCAAAAGAACTAGGTAAACAAGTAATTAATGTAAGTTTTCCAAAAACAAAATCATATCATTTAAATAAAGTTTGTTCTAAAACTATTAAGGTTAATGATATTTCAGAGTACCTAAGAAAATAATGTGAGACAAAAATGCAAGTAAAAGAACTAGTGCTTAAAAACTTCAAATCATTTGATTATGCAAGTATTCCTTTTAAACCAGGATTTCAAGTTATTGTTGGTCCAAATGGTTCTGGAAAAAGTAATATTATTGATGCCTTAATCTTTGGTTTTGGTTCTACTTCTTTAAAGAGATTAAGAGTTGATAAAACATCTAATCTTGTTAATCAAAATGCAAAAGAAAGAACAGCAAGAGTTAGAGTTGTTTTTAGTCATGAAGGAAAAGACATAGATATTATTAGAGAAATTGATGATAATGGAAAGTCTAGTTTTATTTTAGATGGAAAAAGAAAAGCACTAAATGAAATTACTTCTTACTTAGAAGAAACAGGAATTACTGCTGACGGTTATTATACAGTTCAGCAAGGTGATGTTACTAAAATCATAAACATGAATCCTGAAGAAAGAAGAAAAATAATTGAAGATATTTCTGGTATTTCTTTGTTTGATGAAAGAAAGAAAGAAGCCCAGGATAATCTTGATAAAGTTAATAAAAGACTTGAGAAAGTTTCAATTGCTTTAAACGAAAGAAAGCCATATGTTGAGCAGTTGTCTGCTGAAAGAGAAAATGCTTTAAAGTTTAAAGAAATGGATAAACTTGAACATATTTACACTTATAATCTTTATAATAAACAAATTGATGAATACAATACAGAATTAATCTTAGAAGATGGAAAAATCTCCAGTCTTGTTAGAGATATAGATGAGAAGAACAAAGAAAAGAAAGAACTGATGCTTTCAATTTCTGATTTTGAAAATAAGCTTGAGACAATTAATAATGAACTGATTTCTCACTCAGAAAAAGTTCAATCCACTATTGGTAGAGAACTATCAGAAAACAAAGCAAACAAAGAAATTATTCAAAATAATTTAAATTTAAGACAAGAAAATATTGAATACTTAAATAAAGAAAGCGAAAAGCTCGCAATTGAGATTTCAGAACTTAAAAAAGAAGAACAAATACTTAAAGTAATTATTAAAGAACAAGAAGAAAAATTAAAAACAAAAAGTAAATCAAAGGATACATTAAAAGAAAGTATTCAAAAGAACTCAAAAGAATTTGAAAGCATAAGAAAGAATCAAGAAGAACTTTACAGCCAACTTTCAAAACTAAATAAAGAAATTAATCAAAAGCAAGATGATTTCTTTTCAAACAAGAATAAAGTTAGCGCTTATCAATTACAAAAAGAAACAATTGAAAAGCAAGTGGAAGAAAAAGATAAGGAATCAAAGCAATTGCTTGAAAGAAAGAAGGAATCAGAGACAATCATCTTAACAACAAGAAAAGAAGTTGAAAAATTAGAGAAAGAAATCAAGCAAATTGAAAGTACATTACAAAGATTAGAAAAGGAAAAAGAAGAAACTCAAAAAAGCATTAATCAAAAGACAATTGATATCAGTGGTTTAAGAAAAGATCTTTCATTTAGTTCAGTTGCTCTTGACAAGAAGGAAAAACTAAAAGACAAACTAAAGCAACACAAGTCATTTGTTGGTTTTTTGGATGATTACGTAACTCTTGACAAGTCTCAAAAATCAATTTATTCTAATTATATTATTTTAAAAGATTCAAAGGATCTTTCACACATAATTAAAGAAGTTGGAGAACACACCAATCTTAATTTTGTAGTTCTTTCTGTTCTTGAAACAACTGAGAAGGAAATTTCAAATTTATTTAAAGAGCATTTTAACACTAAAGCAAAAGTTTCAGACATTGATGGTTTCTATTTTGATGGTTTTTGTTACAAGAAAATATTAATCAAAGACCCAAAGGAACTAGAAGATAAAATTAAACATTTAGAAGCAGAGCTTGGTAAAGATCAACAGAAATACCAAGATACAATAAAAAACATTTCAAAAGAAAATCAAGAAGAAAACATTAAGACAAAAGAACTAACTCAATTACAAGTTAAGTTAAACACTACAATCCAAGCACTTGATGAGGTTATTGAAAAAACAGATACTATTAAATCCGCATCAACTGGCGGAACAACAATTAAAGTAATTACACAAAATCTTGGACAAACTCAAAGCACAATCGACGTCTTGGAAAAAGAATTATCCAATCTCAAGAAAGACAAGCAAGAAGTTGAGGATAAGCTTAAAGGGCTTAATTTAGGTACACAAAGCACATTAAGAGACGAGTATGATTCTTTAGTTGCTGAAACTAATCTTTTAGAACAAAGTTTAATCTCCAAGAATGCAGAACTAAATACCACTAAAGAAAAGATTGACAGCAAGTCTGGGTTAGTTGAAATAAATAACAAGAAAGTAAAGGAATTACAATCACAATTAAATAATTATAAAGATCAAATACTTGCTCTTGATAACCAGATTTTAGAAATAAACAAAAGATTTGAAAAAGAAGAAAACAAGAAACAAGATCTTTTCCAAAAGAAATCAACCACAAATCAAGAGTCTTCAGTACTAAACCAAAAGATACATGAACTTGATACTCAAATTTTAGAAATCAATTCAGATATCAATGAAGCAAGATTAAATATTAATACAACCAAAAGCAAAATTGTTCAAGCAGAACAAAGTCTAAAACTTCTTGATATTAAAGAAGATCTAGAAAAAACTGAATTTACAATTGAGCAACTTTATTCAAAGTTAAGAGCAATTAAGAGAGACAAAAACGCTCTTGGTAATATTAACTTCAATGCAATTGATTCATATGAGAAGTTAGCAAAAGAATATGACGAAATAATACAGAAGTTTGATATCATCGTTGCAGAGAAAGCTCAAGTTGAGTCAATGCTAAATGAAATCAACATGAAAAAAACAACAATCTTTATGGATTGTTTCAATAAAGTAAATGCAGAGTTTAAAAGTATTATTTCAAAGATGTCTAAGACATTAAAAGGAAGTTTAGAATTGTCTGGAGAAAATCCATTAACTTCTCAATTAATGATAAATATTACCAAAAATGGACAAACAAAAAATATTGATATAATCTCTGGTGGAGAAAAGACCATCACTGCTCTTGCAGTTATTTTCGCAGTTCATGCCTATAAAAAATCGCCATTCTACATCCTTGATGAAGTAGATGCTGCTCTTGATGATCAAAACAGTGAGAGTCTTCTAAATTACATTAAAGAATTGTCTAAGAGTGTAGCAGTTATCTGTATAACCCACAACAGTACTATTGTTTCTGGAGCAAATCAGATAATTGGTGTAACCTTGAAAGGGAATTCCTCAGTTATTGGCCTTGACATGGCTAAATAACTGCACTTCTCTATAAAGTCACTAATTCTAGTAATTAACTAGGTTTAAAAACATTTCTTTGCACAGTATATATATAACTGTAACAAGTTAATTGCAGAGAGTGAATTCTATGTTTAAAAAAATATTTTTACTATTAATAATTGCATTAATATCTTTACAAGTAGTTTATGCTGGGAATGCAACAACATCTTTTCCAAGTAATGTAACTCTTGTCGATAAACAAATTTCTGTGGATTTTTATATCTATAACCCCACAAGTACAGTCCAAACTTATACATTAAAGTCATATACTGCACCTTATCCATCTTATTTCTCAGAAACAACAATAAGATTACAACCAAATACTTCAAAACTAGTTCCATTAACAATAACTCCTTTAGAAAATCAACTAGAATCAACTTACAGTTCAAGCATAGAAGTAACTTCTATAGACTACTATAATAAAATTACTTTTACAATTCTTCAAAAAACAAATAGAGTGTGCCAAGTAGATTTACAGTATTTCATAAGTTATGTAAAAGAATCAGATAATTACAAACTAGAATTAATATTTAAAAATAATAGTAATATAAATCAAAACATAGATGTTCTTGATTTAAGAGACATTAACTTAGAAGTTCCAATTGGTAAAATTTCAACAATAAAAGCAACAGAAAGTTCATTAGTTAGATTATTTAAAACAGACATTAATCAAACAAAATTAGATTACAGATGTAATGGAATATATAGTAATATTACAATTGACTTGCCAAAAAAAGATGTAATAAAACCAAATGAACCATTTTCAGTATTTACAGGACTATTCTCATTAGGTAATATAGATGTGTTAACTACTTTAGATTCAACAGTATTTCAAATAATTTTAATATTTATTTTAATAATTTTAGTATTATCTTTTTCAACAAGATATATAAGATATGTTTATAGAAAGTAAAAAAAGGACCACAAAATGCAAACAAAAATAATTGATTTTGAAAATAAAACAAAAGCAAACGAAATAAACAGTAAACTAAAGTATTTGTTTATTGGGATATTTATAATTTTAATTTCTATATTTGCAACAAGAACTGTCTTTGCAGAAGCAAATGTAGATAATATCGATTTAACTTTTGAAAAAGAAACCTATTCTCTAATGGAAGATACAAGTATAAGAATCGGATTTACAATTGAAAACAATAATCCAGAAACTGTAAGAATACTTGTTTGGGCTGATTGTGAAGACGGAGATAATGAGATTTCCTGTAATTATTCAAACAATTATACAATGTCTGGAAATTCAACACAAACTGGTTCTTTATATTTAACTGGAATTGATCAGTCTAATTCAACGTTGTCAGTATATATTAAACTATTAAACTCAGATACTCAAGAAATAAATGAATTTACAACAGATATTGAAGTAAATCAAGATGAAGAAGATGGAGATTTCCAAGTTGATGTTTATGATTATAGTTTATGTATTGGTAGAAATAATAAAATAACAATGGAAATAGAGAATGATTATCAAGATGGTTTGTTCTATTTATATTTAAGTAATTCAAGATTACAAATAAATTCAGAATATTCAAATCCAGTTTATTTTAGAGATAATAAGGAAATAGATTATTATATAGTCGTTCCAGAAAATGTAGAACAAGGAGATACTTTTGATTTACAAATGAGAATTGAAAATGAGGAAATAAAAGTAGTAAAGGAAATAACTCTTTATGCTACAGATTGTCCAGATACAGATATTGATTTTACAGTAAGTGGTCCAGCAACTATAACTTATAATGTAAATAAAGAACAAGAAAAAACAGTAACATACACAATAAAAAATAATTCAAGAAATACAAAGACAATGTATATTTCTGAAGAACATGTAAGTCTTGACATTGATATTAATATTTCAAAATTACAATTAACATTAGGCCCTGGAGAATCAAAACCAGTAGACTTTACATTTAAAACAACAAAAGAAATAAGTTCAGGAACTTATGATATTAATCTTAATTTCTTTGATGGAATACATAGTATTACAAAAAAAGTAAAATTATTAGTGAATCCGAATTTTGGTTTTACAGTTCAAAGTTTAACCGGAAATGATCCTTATTTAGTTATTGGACAAAACTTAGAACTTATACTTCTTATCAAGAACACAGGAGACATAGGAGACGAATTTACAATCACAACTGAAAGCAATAATGATTTAAGAACAAGAACTCCAATCAATACAGTATATGTTAGTCCACATTCATCAGCTCTAGTAACTGTCTTCGTGTCAGCAGGAGAAGATACCGCACTTGGTCTTTCAAGAACATATATTAAAATTAGAGGAAGAGATAGTGGTTTTTATAATGAGCAATTCTACAATATTACAGTTGTTAGAAATATGGCAATTATTAATTTAGAATTAATGTCATATCCTACAGAAATAACAATTGATCAGAACACTACAAAGAATTTTGAAATAACTTTAAGAAACACAGGAACAAGTACATTAGTACTAAGTAAGATAGAACTTACAAGTGTTCCTCAAGAAGTTGTTTTGATTGTTGAAAGGGATATTGCACTAAATCCTGGACAAACAAAGACCATAACCGGAAGATTAAATATTGGTAACATCCCTAAAGAATCAATCAACGCAAAATTAAGATTTATTTCAAGTAACGGTGGAGTCTTAGAAAAACCCGTTCTTCTTAAGTTCCAAGATGCAACACAACAAGGAACAATAGAAAAAACAAAGTTAACAGGATTTTTAACTCTTAGAAATTCAATTTTTGCAGGAATAATTGTGTTGTGTTTATTAACAATAATACTATATGCAACTGGTGTGATTAAAGTTAAAAAAATATAGAAATGGTTACATTAGTTTCTTTTGATTTTCTTCCATTTCTTTTATTTTATTTTCTAGTAAAGAAAAGGTTGTATTTATTTTTTCTATATTTTTATCAATAATTGCAATAAACTGATCTTTAAACATATTAAGTTCAGTTACTTTTTCTTTTGCTAAATCTAAAGTAATCATTGCATTCTCTATTTTTTTAATTTCTTCATCAATTGCATTTGATTTTCCTTTTATTTCTTGAGTGATTACAGATTCATAGACTTTAAGAGATTGAGAAATCTTTTCATCAATTGCAGAAAGAAGGTGTGTTTGGAAAGTATTTAATTCTTCTATCTTTTTATTAATTAATTCAGGATCGCTTTTTGCAACAATTGTATCTCTAACTGTTTTTATATCTTTTAGATCTTTATTAATTTCATCTTTAAATGCCTCTCTTGCTTTAACTAAAAATTCTGTTTTTACATTTTCAAATCTTGTTTCATATCTGTTTGCAAGTTGTTGCTTAAATAGCTCTAATTGATTTAATTTATCATACAATTGTTGAGGATTAATTTTTTTATCAATATTTTCTTTAAATTCATTTAACTTAGTAATCTCTCCACCAATTGCAGTTTGAGTATTTTTTATTAATCCTTGAGTAATTCTTGATTGAAGTGCAAGTATATCATTTATTTCTTTTATTTTGGCATTTAGCTTTACAGTAGTTGTTGCAATAATTTTATTTACATTTTCTTGTGAAACTGTATTTTGATCTACTAATTGCGTTTGAAATGACTGCATATGTTTAGTTAGTTCTTCAATTTCTTTTTTTCCATTAGTGATTTCTTCGGTTTTTTTATTAATTTTAATTTGTTCAACTTTAAGTTGAGCAAGTTGTCTAGTTAATTGGGTATTAATTTCGTGTGTTTGAGTGGTAACATCTTCATTTATTTTTGTTGTAAGTAGTTGCTTAGAAGTTTCTTGTATTCTCTTATATTTTTCAATTTCTTCAGCAATTCTGAGTTTTAAGAATTCTTCCATCTTTGCTTGTTTTAAATCAATTTCATTTAGTTTTGAGTTGATAGTAGTTGCTAAACCAGAACCCCAGATATCTGAGTTTGTAGGAGTTGTAGTTATATTTTTAGAATTAGTTTGAGCTTTATTATTGAGATTATAAAATGGTTTAGATTCTTCAATTGTAGATTTATAATCTGATTCAGAATAATTAAGTTCATCAACTCCAAGGCCTTTAGTGATATCAGGGATTTCTTTTGATGTGTCTTTAATATCTAAAATTTGATTTTCATCTTTTAATGTTCCAATATCGGTATCATCATCAAATAAATTATCTGGTAATTCAGTAGTATCTATTTTTTCTTCTTTTGATACTGAGTTGGCAATATTTGATTCTTTTGCAATAGTTGGTTTTGGGATAATTATTTCTTCTTTCTTTTCTACAGTTCCATTAAAAGCATTGATTATTAATTCATCACAATCAGATGAAGATAGTCCCATCTTTATAAGGTTACTTTTAATGTCATCTTTAGACATTCCTAAATCTTTTAATTTTTGTATATTTTCTATAATTCTAGGGTCTGGAATCATATTTTTTAAATCCCTTTAATCTTTTTTAATTTTGTTTTTATTTCTTTAAATACTCCATCAATAGATTGTTCTCCATTAATTTCTATAAGTTTTCCTTTTTCTTTATATCTTTCAATGACTTTTGATGTGAGATTATGATAATCATTTAGTCTTTGGTTAATTGCTTTAGTTTCATCATCATGTCGTTTTCTTAATAATAGCCTTTTGATACTCTCTTTTTTTGAAAGTTTAATATGTATCGCACCCATAAATTTGAATTGATTAGAATGTAAAAAGTAATCAAAAACTGCAGCCTGATCATATTCTCTTGGAAATCCATCCATTAATATTTTTCTAGATTTTTCTTTTTTTATTCTATTAAATATTAAATCGCTTGCCATTTCAAGAGTAACAAGATTTCCGTTCTTTATAATATTATTAATCTTTTTACCAAGGATTGTTTTCTTACTTACTTCTTCTCTTAATAGGTCACCCATAGAAAACGGCTTATATCCAAATTCTTTTTCAATCAATTGATTTTGTGTGCCTTTTCCGCTTCCCGCTGGGCCAACCATTATCAATATTTTTTTACTCATAATTACTACTATTTGATTAAAACTTATATTTTTAAACTGCTCTAATAAATATATTATATTATATATAGAAAAACTTAGTATTTAAAAATGTTTCTTATTTTTTAAAATTATAAAAAAAGGTCGGTAGCATAGTTTGGATAGTGCACAAGCCTCCTAAGCTTGGGATCGTGGGTTCGAATCCCACCCGGCCTGTGTTAAAAGCAAATTTACTTTTTATTTATATATCTGTTTAGAATCTGATTTTCAAGGGTTAATCTTTCAATATCTGATTTTAGTCTGGTTACATATTCTTCAAAACTAACACTATTTGCATTTTTATTAGCATTATATATTTTTTTTGATTCAGTCATTCCATTTTGTCTAAATTTTTGTAATTGCAATTTTGCTCGATAT
The DNA here is from genome assembly GCA_041657425.1 of archaeon. Taxonomy (GTDB): domain Archaea; phylum Iainarchaeota; class Iainarchaeia; order Iainarchaeales; family CSSED10-239; genus JAKQTP01. The sequence goes on along the minus strand of JBBABY010000002.1, from coordinate 100,897 downwards.
ATATATATATTCTCTCCTCTTTATAATTTAATTAATAAAAATAGAAATAGAACAATTTATATATATTTTTATTACTTGTTTAAATATAATGTGGTTTGTGGGTTCGAATCTCACCTGACCGGCGTAAAATATTTTAAAAACGAGAAAATAATGAGCTCAAAATTAATCAAAAATCCGATTATAGAAAAGATACTATCTGGTATTGGAATTATTGTTATTGGTTATGTTCTTTTAATTTTGACCTTCCTATTAGCTGCGGTTTTTCAAGGATTATTAAGTAGACTGTTTGGATTATTTATACAATTGAATGAGAATTCTCCCTATACAATAATTCCAGGGATAATGCGCCAGTTATTTTTAATATTTATTTTTTTCATTTCTTGGTTGATTTTACACAAATCAAAATTACCAGATTTCTGGAAAGCAACATATCTGGTAGTTCCTTTAGCCACAATTTTTGTTACTATTGGAATATTTTTTTATCAAACTCCAGCAATAGTTTATCTACTTGGTTTAATCTTTGGAGTTGCAGTTTTCTATTATTTATATAAGACAAAAAAATCCTGGCTTTATTATTTTTCTTTCTTTTTTATTTGCATTGTAATGTTATTAGTTCAATTTTTAAAAATAGAAATTTAAACTAATAAAATTAAATACATTTAAATATATTTTAGTTTACTATTACTATATTATTATAATCAAAAGGAAAAAAAATGTATTACACAAGATGGTATTTTAATTTGATTCTAAAGTACATTGGTCAAATAATCTATTATAGTAGTTTCATATTTCTAATCCCAATATTATTTTCTTTAATTTTTAAAGAACCTTTTGCTTTTACACTAAGCTACGGGATTTCTTTTATTATAGTTTTTCTATTTGGATTAATTCTATATAAATTTATTCCTAAAAATGATTTTGTAGAATTAAGTGGAGTTCATTATCTTTTAATTATTTGCGGAGTGTGGATTATCTTTTGTGCGGCCGCAACTCTTCCATACTATGTTTTTGGATATAATTTCATAGATTCTTTCTTTGATGCCATGTCTCTTCTTACAACTACAGGAACAACAACTCTGCCGTATATTGTATCTACAGTAAGTTGGCATATTTGGAAAGCATTGCTTTCCTGGATTGGAGGAATAGGGATTGTTTTAATTGCATTTTATGGTTTGTTAAATACAGGGTTATTTACCTCTAAAAAAATCGCAAGAGCAGAAGGCCATGATCAAATGGACGTAAGTTATAAGGATACAATTAAGGATCTTTGGATAATATATACAATTTTAACAGTAATTGGGATAGTTTTATTATTGCTTGTTGGAATGGATTTATTAAATTCTGTAACTTATACGATGTCTGCAATTTCAACAACTGGCCACGACATGCCAAATAACGATTATATTTATCAAAGTAATATTCAATTAGCAGTATCGTTTATTATCTTTTTAGGAGCAATTTCATTTATTACTCATTATAAGGTGTATAAAGAAAAGAATCTATTTGTTTATTTTAAAGATATGCAAGTTATTTCTATGTTTTTAATGGCATTAGTCTTATTTGTTATATTCTATATTTATTTATCAGGCACACAAACTTGGCAAAGTATAATTGGTTTAATTATTGGGGCAATGGGTGGCGGATTTACTACGTTTACTCCTTTAATGATTGCAGGGCTAGCGCCATTACTTTTCTTTTTATTGATATTTATAATGTTTATTGGTGGCGCAAAAGGATCAACCGCTGGTGGGATTACTCAAGAAAGATTTTTATTATTGATTAAATCTGTAATTTGGCAAATAAGAGAAATAAGATTACCAGATCTTTCAAATATTTCTAAAAAGTTTAATGGAAGAATAATTGAAAATACAGAAATTAGATTATTATATTTTTTTATTGCAAGCTATGTGTTTTTTATAATTTTTGGAGTACTAATATTAACAGCTTATAACTATCCATTAAGTACAAGCATATTTGAAGTTGTTTCAACACAAGGAAATATAGGCGTTCCAATAGGAATTGCAGAGCATAGTATGTCATTAATTCCAAAAATTGTATTAATAATAAATATGTGGGTTGGAAGATTAGAAATTATTCCAATATTTGGATTAATAGGAATGATGTTTCAAAAAATGGGAGGAAGATGAAAATGTATATAATTATTGTAGGAACAAGTAATGTTTCAAAACACTTAATAAAATTATTAGATGCAGAAGATCATGAAGTTATAGTTATTGAAAAAGATGCGGCGATTGCAAAAACACTTGCTTATGACACAGATGTTGTAGTAATAACTGGTGATCCTTCAGATATTAACGTATTAAAGAAGGCCGGATTTGATCATGCAGATATTCTTGTGTCATTAACAGAAAATGATGAGGCAAATTTAATTGTGGGGTTAGTTGCAAAAGAATATGGAATAAAGACCGTTGCCGTAATGCTAAGAAAAATAAATTATCAAAAAGAAGTATTTGATAAACTTGGTATTGATTACGTAATTCAGCCAGATTTTGCTGCTGCTGGATATATGGCACAATTGATTACTGAAAAAGACATTCTAAATCTTTCATTCTTTTCAATGGGTGATGCAGAAATAATTGAGTTGACAATTAAGCATGATTCAAAACACATTGGATTACATATATCTAAATTAAGAGAATTACTTCCAATAGATAGTAATATTATAGGCAATTTTAAGAGCGGTAGTTTTTATGTCTATAAAGATACAGATATTTTAGAAGAAGGGCAAAAAATATTAATTGTTTCAAAGAAAGAAAAGATACAAGAGATAAAGACATTAATTTGATTTCTTTTTTTTATTCATCTCTCTCAGGAAGTTCCTGAGGAGTTTCTTCTGTTTCTAAAATTCCAAAGTGTATACAGATTGTGTGACGGTATTTTCTTCTTCCGTCTTTGTCTGCTGTAAGAAGAGAACGGGTCTTTTGCCAAGTCTTTGCGTGTTTATTAAAAAGTAAAGTTTTTCTTAACTTTTCTGTGTGGTCTGGATCGTTAAGGTAAAAATCGATTCCGGTTTTTTGATCAACAGTCTTAGCAATGAAAAAAGGTTTGTGTTTGCTGCCTTCTGCATCATTAATAGTTCTTACTTGCAGTTGTACTTGCTTAATAAGTAAAGGCATAAGGTCTTTCATTAGTTTGTTTGTATCAAATCTTAACTGAAGGATCGTTGTGTAGTAATTGCTTGCAAGTTTCAAACAATCTTCACATGGTTCAACACGTAAGGAAATGTCTTTCTCCATCTCTATTTCTTGAATGGTGTTTGCGATTAAGGCCTTTGCAAGAGCCTTAATGTAAAATTCATGCTTGTCATGGTCAATAATCAGTTCAACACTGACTTTAGCTTGTTCAATGTCTTTAACTCTAATGTGTTTTGTCATTTCATGCTCTAAAGCTTCTTTAGTTTCAAAAAACTTTTTAGCATATCTGAGTTTACCACACTTTGGACAAACTGTTATTTCAAAAGTGGGAGCAGTAATAACCTGATGATCTTCAACGTAACAATTTAAACAAAAATTGTTAATCATTTTTTCTTCAGGAACTGTTTTCCCACATTTTGGACAAAATCTTTGCATGTTTCTATTTTCTCGTTTTAGTTTTGATTTAGTCTAATTCAACTGTATCTCCAACTGCAGGATTTTCAGCGTTAATTCCAAGTTTCTTAAGGGCATTCTTGAAATCAAAAGTTGTTTCTTTATCTCCGTGTATACAAACCACTTTTTTAGGATTAACTTTTTTAACTAATTCCAGAAGTTCATTTCTATCAGCATGAGCAGAAAAACTATGTTTTGTAACTTTTGCTCTTGGTGAGTAGATTTTACCATCAATGTAAAGTTTTCCTTTATCAAGTAATCTTCTACCGTTTGTTCCTTCTACTTGGTAACCTGTTAAGATTATTTTGTTTTTTGGATTATCTCCTAAGTCTCTAATAAAACCGAGAACTGGTCCACCTTCAAGCATTCCCGCAGTAGTAATAATTATACAAGAAGTATTAGCTGCAACAATTTTTTCTCTTCTTTTTTGATTTTTAATAAATTCAACTCTATCTACTCCTTTCTTAAATCTATTAAAATCAACAAACTGATTTGGATATTGAGCAAAGATAGTTGTTGCTTTCTTTGCCATTCCATCTAGGTAAATTGGACAATTAATATTGTATCTATCAAGAATACTTACAAGTTCTTGAGATCTTTCAATAGCAAAAGCAGGAAGAATAACAATTCCTCTATTGTCTATTGTTTCTTTGATTTCATCAATTAATAATTTTTCTTGTCCTTTTCTATCTGTGTGTGGCGCATCACCATAAGTGGTTTCCATTATCAAGATGTCAACTTGTGGTAACTTTCTATCATAACCCTTAAACATTTGACTTTCTGTTGCTCTAAAGTCTCCAGTGTAAAGTATCTTCTTCTTGTCCATTTCAACAAGAGTCATAACACTACCAACAATGTGGCCTGCATCAAAGAAAGTTATTTTTGTATTAGGTGTAATCTGTACAGGTAATTTATAGTCAATATAGAATGCAGAATTATTTGTGTCATCAACTTGCTGTTGCTTAAACCCACAATCGTCTCCCGTAATCTTTGCAATTTTAAGTGTATCTTTCCATAAAAGATTGGATAAATCTAAAGTTGCTTCTGTTAAGAACAATGGTGCATTCCCATTTTTGTAAAGTGATGGTATTGCTCCGGAGTGATCTAAGTGAGCGTGACTTAACACAATTCCTGCAAGTTTATCTTTAACAGGTTTAGGGTGTTCAGTCTTAGCTGGTAATTCCATATCTGTTTGTACTTGTGTTGTAGGATTTAGTTTAAGACCATAATCCAATAATATGTTGTCTGTTCCTTTTAGTAATAGAGCACTTCTTCCAACTTCTTGTCCTGCTCCAAGGCACTGTAATTTCATATTTTTTCTCCTTTTGTTTGTTATTTTAGTAAAATGTATCTAACAATTAGAAACATCATAAATATTATAATTAAATAGTAAAACACAACTATTTTAAATAATGTGTTCTTTTAACTCAAATCTAAACTTTTATAAGAATTTAGATATATTTATATATAATATAATTATAGTATATATAGGTTTTTAAATAGTATTTTTAGACAAAAAAGAAGGTAAAAACAAATGAATTGGCTAAATTTTAATGAATCAATCGAATATCTTAAAAAAAATAAAATTTCTGTTCTTGAAACAAAAATAATCAATTCAAAAAAAGAATTAGAAAAATATTCTAATTTTCCGTATGTTTTAAAGTTAAGTTCAAACTTGATACATAAAACGGAAAGTAAAGCAATAATTACTGATATTTATTCAAAGGAATCACTTGAGTCATCATTTGATTATTTACAAAATGTTTTAAAGAAAGAAAAAGTTATAGGAAAAGTAATACTTCAAAAACAAGTAAAAGGTTTAGAATTAATTGTTGGAATAAACGAAGATCCTCAGTTTGGTAAAGTTATAGTTTTTGGCCAAGGAGGAATCTACACAGAGATTCAAAATGATACTGCAATAAGAATATTACCAATTACAAAAAAAGAAATAGAAGAAATGATATTTCAAACAAGAGTAAGTAAATTATTTTTTGCAAGAGGAATACAATATGATGTTTCTAAATTGATTTTCTTAGTTGAGCAAGTTTCTATCCTTTCAAAAGATAAAGATCTTTTAGAATTAGACTTAAACCCAGTAATCTTTACAAAAGATAATTTTTATATAGTTGATGCAAGAGTAAAATTAAAATAAGAAAAATATGCAATACAATTTAGATTTAAACACTCACTTCTTGAAAAGAAAGCAATCAAGTAAAAGATATTGGCAATATGTTAATAAAAATAATTTACTTGGAACAGCAATAACTGAATATGCTAGTAATAATCCTAAAAAAGCATATTTTGATTTATTAAAAGAAAAACCTAAGAATAGTATTTTAATTCCCGGTTTAACAGTAGCAACAGACCTGGGAGATGTTCTTGTCTATGCTGCAAATGAAGATATTTATAGTTATAGTGTATTCTTTGAAGAAAATGTGTCTATGAAAAGAATATATGATTTATGTGAAAGAAAAAATTATTTATTTTCAATAGCTCATCCGTTTGGATTAATCAATAATTCTGCAAGTTACAAAATGGGGTTATCAAAACTAGAGACTTTTATAAAAGAGAAGAACGTAGGTGTTGAAGCATATAATGGAATGATTGGTTATTTATCTTATTATATGTACGATTCGTTCTTTATTAAATCTTTAAGAGATGTTTTATGGTATATTCAGGAACATGATGTATTTAATTTCGCAGGAATTTCAAAATTAGCTGATAAATTAAATCAAAAAATTGATCAGAAAAGTTATGATTTAGTTTATAAATTTGCAGCAACTATTAAGTTATCACAAATGGCAAATTTTGTAACTGCTGGTTCAGGAACAGACTATGTGGACCGAATAGGTAGTGGCGTACTAACATTGGATTTAGCAAAAACCATAGTAGAAGAGGTAAATACTCAAAATCAAAATCAAGAACTATTAAATAAGATTACTAAAAGAAAAATTATTTCTTTTGGGCCACCAGGGAAATATACTGATGAACTATTTGAAAGATCTACCGCAAGAATAACAAAAAGGAAAGCATATGATGATCTTATTTATCTTACAAAAACCGCATTTAATTCTAAAGTAAAACCTATAAAACAAGAAATAGAAAAAACTACACCAAAACTAGAAAATAAAAAATAGATTTTTATGAATATATTTTTGCCATTATTTTTTTTAGGAATTACTTGTTTAATTTATTTAGGATATCAAGATATTAAAACTAGAGAAATAAATGTTCTTCCAATATATATTTTATCAGGTATTGGACTTATTTCTTTTTTATATTTTGGGAGGATAAATGGTTATTTGCATTTTTATTTATTACAGATTGCAATTACTTTTATTTTTTTAGTTGTGATTTATTTTCTTGGAAAATTTACGGTTTATGCATATATTGGAGAAGGAGACCTTCTTGCAATTATGATGATTAGTTTTGTTAGTGGTATTTCAATATTATTTGCCCCATTTGTATTTATTGTTTCTATGTTTTTAATGCTTATTCTCCCAATGTTTTTTTTTAGTTATAATCTAATAAAAGGAAATTTCCCAAAAAAAAGTTTTGGAGAGAGTTTAATTCTAATGTTTTTAGGATTTCCTAAGGCCATCAAGGAATTAGATTATTTTTACACACCTCTTGAGAAATTTCAAATTATTGAAGGAAAAATAATTTCTAAAACTATGATCAAACCAGATTGTTCTCCGGATAAACAAATCGACGAATTAAAGAAATTTTCAGAAAAATATAAAATTACAAAGGTGTGGGTGTCTCCGTTAATTCCATTTATTTTAACAATAGTATTAGGATATATAATTGTTGGAATTTTAACTTATTTTAATATGCTTTCATTTTTAGGCACATTTGCGATTTCTTTTGTGTAATTTTAGTAATTGCCCATACAAAATATATTTATAAATATAATGTACTTAAATATTGCTATAATATATTTATATAGTTATAACTATGGTCGAAATAAAAAAATTAGAGCGGATCAAGATAATTTACGATCCAAACAAAAATGAAGGGATAGTAAAAACAATATTTCCTAAATTTAGTGCTAGTCGTGATAAATTAAAGGCACCTTCTAATTATCAACACAAGGTAACTAAGATAATTCCTAAACTTAATATCCCTATTAAAAAAGAAAATATCCCACAATCACAAGAAAAGAATATAATTACTTTAAAACTACAAAAACAAGATGCGATTATTTCCAAATTAAAAATAAAAGAAAATTTAGAAATAGAACAGAGATCTCAAGAAATACTAAATCAAACCGCAAGGGTAGAAAATGATTTAAAATTTGAAATAGAGAAAAAGAGATTGGAGGTTATTTCGAATAATTTAAGTAATGGGCATAGTAATATGATGGACGGGAATCTAGAGTGGATTGTTGAAAATAATACTTCTGATGTAGATGCTCTTTTAGAGTCCTTACGCAAAGAAACTACAAGGGTTGATGATGAAAATCCATTTTTAGAATCTATAAGTTTTTTAGGAGATAAGCCGATGGTTGAGAAAATTCCAATAAAAAATATGGATGTTTCTAACCTATATGCAAAGATTGATTCTATTGAAAATAAGGTAAATAATTCTAAAATTATTGAGCCAGAATATATTACTCACAATTTAAAAAATAATCCACAATCAAAATCTATTACTGCTTTAATAGAAGAAATTGAAATTCCTGAAATGATTTCTCTTATGGACGATTCTAAAATTTCGCAAGTAATCTCTAACGCTTTTTCAAGTAATGAAAATCGTCCAGAAAAGAAAAAGAATGTAGATTCCAGTTTTGTAATACAAAATAAGCAAATTAAACCAAATCCCGAAGTTGAACAGAAAATAAACGCCATAAATATCAATTCTAAAAATTTAAAAATTAATTTGCCACAGGGTCAGGAATTGAAAGAACAGATTGCGGCTAAAGCCAAAACTACGTTTGATTATTTATTGCCTGCAGATTCAAAATTAGAAAATAGGTCTGTTGCAAAATCAATGTTTATTGAATCAGATTCAGATTCTTATTTAGCAAACACAATGCCTCAATTTACAACCACCGCAACTCAAAATCTTATTTATGCAGTTAAACCTAATGCATTAGATATAAATAAGAGCCAGATATCTGAAAAATATAATATAAACGAATTTACTTTTGTAAATATTAGCTATCAAGAGAAACAAGGCTTGTTTTATAATTTAATACAACCAAATTTAACCGCTGCTCAAGAAGAAACTTATTCTGAAATTAAAAAAGTGTTTTTAGATTCTATTGATTCAAATTATTTATCCTTTAAGGGGGATAAACAGAATATAAATAATTATATTCAAAAGATATTTGATTTAACCATAAATAAATTAACTTATACATTAACAGATTTAGAAAAAAAGCTATATTTAAATTTTATAAACCAAGATTTTTCTGGGCTTGGTTTTTTAGCAAATGTTCTTGAGGATAAAAATGTATTAGAAGTGAGTTGTTCTGGGGAAAATATTCCATTAACCGTATATCATCTTAAATACGGAGCATTGCAAACTAATTTAGTATTTGAGAATATATCTAAACTTAATTTGTTTGTATTGGCAATAACAAAAACTATGGGATTACAAGTAAATTCATCTAAGCCCATAATAAATGGAAATTTACCAAATGGATATAGGATTGAAGGGTTGTATTCTGTAGGAGACACTAGTAATAAAGGTTCTTCTTTTGTTATAAAAAAATATTTGGAAGACCCATTAACTCCAGTAAATTTAATAAATTTAGGGATAGGTACAACAGATATATTTGCCTATATTTGGGCAATAATGAATCAAGAATATCAAGTTGTAATTACTGGAGGAGATAGTACCATTTTATTATCTGCTCTCGCCCAATTTTATCCAGATAAGAAAATTACTAGTATCCAATCTTTTGATTATATTAAATTGCCACAACGAAATTGGATTAAAAGATTAATGTTAGATGATTCTGTTCAAAATAGAAAAACAATTATTTCTCAAATAATCTCTCAAAGACCTGATTATTTAATATTAGATAATTTTACTGAAGAATTATTTGAGATTAAATGGTATGAAATTAATTTAATGTATATGGATAAACAAATATTAGAAAATTATTTAGAAAAAGCAAAAACTGTTGGTGTTAATTTAATAGTTATTGATTTAGAAAGAATAAATACAAATAATTTGGAGCAAATGCAATTTTCAAGTATAACTGAAATATATAGAAATAGTGAGCATAAAGTAATTACTTATTTAAATAAAGATGACGAATTCCATATTAATTTAGTGTCTTCTAGTCTTAATATTGTAGATTATAATAAATATAAGCGATTATTACGTTGGTTAGTTGATTCAGAAATTGTAGATAGTTATGATTTTAATAACATAGTTAATGATTATTATCTAAATAAAGATCAATTATTTAATAAATTAAATATTCAAGAAGAAAAGAATTAATGTAAGCAAAATGGAGAATACTAAAAAGACATGTTTGGCAAATTATTTTCAAAAATTTCTGGTTTTTTCTTTTTAGAATTATCTAAGTTAATTGTACCTAGATTTAAAGAATTAACCAAAATTCTTGTGTTCACAGAAATAGAAGAAGATGTACAAACATATCTTTCTAATATTTTATTTATATCATTTATTATTGGAATAATTTTAGAATTCTTGATGATATTTGTTATGCTTAAATTAAATATACTGTTTACAATTTTCACATTTATTTTAACCATTATAATATCATTTACTTTTGCAGGGTTTGTATTTATGATATTATATAAATATCCATATTATGTAATAAATGCAAATAAAAAAGAGCTAGAGAACGAGCTAGAAATAAGTGTTAAACATTTATCTGTATTACAAGATCCTAGTTTAACAGTTAAAGACGTTTTACTATTACTTCAAAAAATAGAAAAAAACAAATTGTTAACTGAAGAATCTAAAAAAATCTTATCATTGGCAGATCTTAATAAGAATTTAAAAGAAACATTAAAATCCGTATGTAATAACACTTATTCTGAACAGGAATATAGTTTTTTTTCTAAATTAATTGAAGTTTTGGATAAAAAAGCAGATCTTTTTGTAGTAATAAATGATTATCTATTATCCACAGAACAAATAAGGAAAGAAAAGGAAGAACACCAAAGAAATAAAATTACACTGTTATTTGAAATAAATGTATTTTTATTTTTTTTAATATTTATTTTAATATTTAGTGTTTTTTTAATGCCATTTTACAGAGATTCTATAAAAAATATATTATTTATAATTGCAATTATATTTCCTATTATTGAATTAATACTTATATTTATATTGAATAAGTAACAAAATAAATTTATGAACAGGTAAAAAAATGAACCATTCAGAAAAAGAAGAAATAATAAAAAAAATAAATATTTTTTTTTATGATAATGAGTATACAATACTAGAGTTTGCAGGATTATTTTGTGGATTGTTAATTATATTGATTGCCAATAATTTGTTTGGGGCAAGTAATATTTACTATTTAGTATTTTGTTTTGGAGTATTGGTTGGGGCCTTTGGATTTATAATAGAATATTATATAAAAACCGAAAAAAGAAAAGCAGTAGAAACTGAATTTGGATATTTTCTATATGATCTGTCAAAAGAACATAAAAGGATAAATAATCTATCTTTAGCATTATCAAACATGTCTGAATTTAATTTTTATGGGAGTATAAATTTAGAGATTAAAAGATTGTCTAATAGAGTGTCTTGGGGCGAAAGTTTTGAAGAAGCATTAGAGGCAGTAAATAAAAATATACAAAGTCCAGTGATATCTCACACATTAACACTCATGAGCGTATTAAAGAAATCGGCAGTAAGCTTTGATAAAATTTTAGTAAATTTATCAAAAGACATCCAAATATTTAAAAGTGAAACAAGAAATAAAGTTTATTTTTCTAATTTATTTTATCTGTCTGTTGTTTTCTATTTTATATTTGTATTTGTATTATTATATATAGACCATATTATTGGGAGAAACTTTTTATGGTTTTCAAGCGAGCAAATAATGACTAGAGTTTTCTTTGATAATTTTATGTTGTATATTGCATTACTATTAGGGATTTTTACCGCATATGTAATGTATACTATTAAAAAAGAAAAAGGAATTACTTTAGTTAAATACGCATTTACTTTATTTGTTCTAACTGTAATTTTATTTCAAATATTTGTTCCAAAACCAGATGCAGAAGGTGTGATATTAGATAGTATTGAATATATGCAGAAAAATGAAGTAAATAAAATAAGTTTAGAACATGTAATTGCTCTTAAAACAATAAGTGCAAAATTTATTTCTGATAGTACTAAAACAAATACTTATTTTATGGGCCTAGACTGTGTAGGGGATTGTAAGACATATACTATTCTTGTAAGTGAACCAACATTCTATGATTTTACTATAGAATTGGTTAATGGGGAATATATGGTTTATTATTTTGTTTCAGATGATAGAAGTTCTTTTGAGGAATAGTTATGATAAAAAATATTACAAAGAATAAAATTATTATTAAAGATCACAAGATTGCAGACACCATATTTTCTAGAGGTCTTGGTTTAATGTTTTCTAGAAAGTCAGACTTCAATTATGGTCTTATATTTGATCTTGAAAGAGAGACTAGAATTGGAGCGAGTATACACATGTATTTTGTGTTCTTTCCAATAAATATTGTATTTTTAGATGCCCAAAAGAGAATTGTTGACATTAAACTTGGATTAAAACCATTTAAGACAATTACACCTAAGTCGAAATGCAGGTATGTTATTGAATTACCAATGAAATGTAATCAAAAATTGTATTCTGTTGGAAATAGATTTAATTGGTAAAAACATCTAAAAACTATCCAAAATCAATCATTTTCTTATGTATATTTAAGAAATCAAATACAATTTCTCTTTTTAGTTAGGAAATTATACTAGTAAGTATATATAAAGATTTTATAACTATAAGATATACGGTTAATCTATTACCAGAAAACCACAAAGAATAAAATACAAGGCAGAAAAGAGGAAGATGAGAAACATACTGTTTACCAGAACAGGTCCCTGTTCTTTTCTTCTTTCAAAAATTATATTTTTGAGGTAACTCACCCCAAAAAGCTTTTCTTTCCCCAAAAGAAATGTAAGAATTTAAAGGAGAAGGGGCCCAGTTTTTGAGCTCTTCTTTCTTTTTATTGCTTTTTTTATTTTGTTTACTCGAAATGTTTTATTTAAATATGTTTCTATATAAATATATTTATATAATACAGATAATATTTCGACAAATTTATCTATTTTTAATAAAATCTTATAGGGTGAAATAAAATGGGATTAAGACCAGGACATTGTTATTGTAAAAATGTAAATAAAAGAGCATACTGTAGAATTGCAGTAAAGGTACATAAGAAGAACTTTATTGGTGGAGTGCCAGGTTTAAAGATTAGACAGTTCCATATGGGTATAGGAGATAGAAAATATTCACATGTTGTACATTATGAGACTAAGGAAGCAGTACAGATAAGAGATAATGCTATTGAAGCAGTAAGACAAAGTGTTGTAAGACAGTTAAACAAAAAGTTAACTGCAGCAAACTATTACATGAAAGTAAGAGTTTATCCTCAATTTTTCTTGAGAGAAAACAAACAAGCACAAGGTGCACACGCAGATAGAATTCAAACAGGAATGAGTCAGTGTCCTTTTGGTAAGGTTGTTGGAAGAGCTTCAAGAGTAAGACCAAGTCAAAAAATTTATAGTGTTTTAGTTGATGAAGCAAATGTTAAGTTTGTAAAAGATCTTTTCGAAAGAATGGATTCTAAAATGCCTGGAAAAATGAAGACTGTTGTTGCAAAGAATGTAAGCAATATTAAGTCTGTAGGAACAGTTAGAAAGAAAAGAAAGGTTATTAAAGAAGAAGCAGATGCTAAAGCAGCAGAAGTTGCAGCTGCAGCAGCAAAAGGCGCAGCAGCTCCAGCAGCAAAAGGTGCAGCTCCAGCTAAAGGCGGGGCTCCAGCAGCTAAAGGTGCAGCAGCTCCTGCAGCTAAAGGCGCAGCTCCTGCAGCTAAAGGCGCAGCTCCTGCAAAAAAGAAATAAGATTAATTTCTTATTCTCTTTCCTCTTTTCTTTTATATTTTATTTTTAAAATTAGTTTAAATGAGAAAACATGTACCTATTCTTACTTGGAAGAGACAAAGATCTTTCAAAACTTGAAATTGCAATTTATTTGCAGAAAAACAAAATAGCTTATTCTATTATTGCTAATTCTGATAAGTTTTTAATTTTGGATTTAGATAAGAAGGAAACTGAATTAGTAAATTTAACTAAAGAACTAGGTGGACTTGTAAGAGTTTGTAAAATTTATTTATCTTCTCAGAAAATAACAAGAGAAGTAATTGATAAACTAAATTTTGATTCCCCAAAAAAGTTTAATTACACTATCTCAAGTATTGATATTGAGGTATCAGAATTAGATAGTATTGAACAATTATTAAAACAATGTTTTAAAGAAGAAAAAGTAAAGGCCGTTTATAAAAAGCCAGTTGGCCACTCAGAGAAAAGATCAAAAGAAACAAAGAATTATATTGCTAATCCAGATAATTATTATTCTTGGAGAATTGAGAATGGTTTAGAAGTTTTTGTAGTAAAAAGTAATAATAAGTATTATTTTGCAAGAACTATTTCTTGTTTTAATCCTAAGGATAATGTGTTTAAAGATAAGAATAGACCATCAATAAAAGAAAAATATAATACTTCTTTTAGAATGGTTTCAATTATGATTGATCTTTTAGGTTTAGATAAAGGTAAAACAATAATAGATCCTTTCTGTGGCACAGGAACTTTCTTAATTGAAGGAATGATAAAAGGATATAATGTTGTTGGTATTGATGTTGATGAGCAAATGGTTGATTCTAGTAACAAGAATGTTTCTTGGGCAATTAAGGAATTTAAATTAAAGAAAACTCATAAGATAATAAGAGGAAGTTCTGCGGAAACAAAGTTTATTGCAGATGCCGCAGTATTTGAACCGTATATGGGTCCTTTCTTAAAGAAAGCAATTACTTTGGATAAAGCTAGAAATATTGTTAAAGAACTTAATGATGTTTATTTTGGAGTTTTTAGTAATCTTTCTAGACTTCTTCCATATAAAGCAAGAGTTGTTTGTATCTTACCAGAGTTTAAGACATTTGATAACAAAGTAATTCCTGTAAACAGGGCAGTTTATGAGAGAAGTGGTTTTGAAGTTGTTGATGTGTCTAAGATTGATGCAAATATGGAACTTAGAAATCCAATTAGTTATTCTACACCAAGTGGATCAATGATTAATAGAAAGATTTACATTTTAGAGAAGAAACATTAGATTAAACAAATAAATTAAAATAAAAATAAAGAACAATTTAAAGGAGACGTGAGAAGAAATGGAAAGAACATTAATAATTTTTAAACCAGATGCACTTAATAGAGCACTTGTTGGAGAAATTTTACATGTATTTGAGAGGAAGGGATTAAAGGTAGTTGGAATGAAGATGACTCATTTGAATGATGATATTTTAGACGAACATTATTCCCATTTAAAAGATAAACCATTTTTTGGCAGAATAAAGAAATTTATGAAAAGTGCTCCATCAATATTGTGTGTCCTTGAAGGGAATAATGTCATAAGCGTTGTTAGAAACTTAGTTGGTGTTACAAGAGGATACGAAGCATCTTCTGGAACAATAAGAGGAGATTATTCTTTAAGTGGACAATGTAATATTATTCATGCTTCTGATTCTTTGGTCTCTGCAGATATAGAAATTGCAAGATTTTTTAAAGATGATGAGTTGTTTGATTATGAAAAAATCGATTTAAATTATATCTATGCTGAAGACGAAAAATAAAATTTCGTCTTTCTTTTTTTGAATTTTTTCTGTCGTGTAATACTTTTTTATATTTTTATTTAAATTTATATATGTGCGTTATTTTTCATATGTTTTTTGATTGTCTGTAAAACCAATTAAATTCACTAGCTCCAAACATGTATTTTATTTCATTTATTGCAAGAGACACATGAAAATATTTTCATAAATAATTTAACAAAAAGCTTTATATATACATTGTACTATAATTATAATATAATATTTTTCCAAAAAGGGGAAGGAAAAGTTAGAAAAAGGGGTGAAAGAAAACATGGTTGCAAAAAAGAAGGTAGCAAAAAAGGCTCCAGCAAAAAAGGCTCCAGCAAAAAAAACAAAGAAGAAGTAAATCTTTACTAATATAGATTTATTATTCTAATAATTTTTTTTATTTTTATTCTCTTTTTAATTTTTTATTAATTCTCTTTTCATCAGACTATATTTTTAATTTTCTTTAAAACTACTAAAAAAATTTGATTTTAAACCTTTCTTTTCATAGATATATATAAATTAATATATTCCAAAACTATAATGCTTAGGAATTCATTAATTTAATAGATAAATTGTGATACACTATGAAATACGAAACAAAGATGTGCCAATGTTGTAAAAACGTAACTAGACATAGAATAGATGAAGAAACAGGAGAAGAGATTTGTCTTAAATGTAATAACGAAGCACCCAAAGTAAAAGATTATAGATTTAAAGGATTTAGATAAATAATCCTTTTTATTTCTTTTTTAAATTAATTATCATTACGGTTTTTAAGTTGTTCTTGTTTTAATCAAATCGTAAGTTTTTTAATACAAATGATTTTATATTTATTAGAGATATTCAAATAAACCGGAAAATATATATGACAGTGATTCTTTGTAATAGACATAATTTTGAAGAAGAAGTAATAGAATCAGATATATCTGTAGTTGTATATTTTTGGGAAACTCTTTCTGGTCCATCAAGAGCTTTGAATTTAACATTTGAGGAACTTAGTGGAGAATATCAAGAACGAATAAAATTTGTAAAAATAAATAGTGAAGAAAATAAGCCAATATCTACAATGTTTAGAATAGATCAAGTTCCTTGTATTGTTGTTATGAAATACGGTAGAGAACTTGGAAGAGTAATGGGGTTTGAACCAAAACTAATTTTAAAGCAAAAGATAGATCATATTCTTTCAAAAATTAAATAAAATTTTAAGAAATAATTAACTAACTTAAATTGTATACAATCGTATACTAAATCTATACATTTAAATTCTTTTTCTTTCTCTAAATATATATGTTGGAAAAACTTTTTACTTCAAAAACAAGATTAGCATTATTAAAGACGCTATTATTTAATGATGGTAAGGATTATCATGTAAGGGCTCTTGCTAAGATTGTAGGAATTACTCCGACTCTTGTTTCAAAAGAATTAAATAATCTATATGAACTAGGAATTGTAAATAAAGAAAAGAAAGCAAATCTGGTGCTATATTCAATAAATTCTAAATGTTCATTTATAAAAGAACTAAAACAAATATATATTAAAACCGATTATCTTGGAAATACTATTTCAGAAAAATTAAAAGACAAAGTAGAATATGCAGTAATCTTTGGATCTTTTGCAAAAGGCACAGAAAATAGTAAAAGTGATATTGATTTGTTAATTGTTTCAGATAAGAAACAGGATGAGTTATACAAGATTATATTTTCTATAGAAAAAGAGATAAAAAGAGAAATAAATTCCGTTTTATGGTCCGAATTAGAGTTTTCACAAAAATTTCCTGCCCACCATTTAATAAAGGACATAATGTCAAATAATATCATAATGCTTGTGGGTAATGAAAATGATTTCAGAAGAGGAATATTGGACAAAAATAGAAGTAAACAAAAAATGGATTAAAGAAACATTAGAGATTGTAAAAAGAGACATAGTTGAATCTAAAACTTATCTTGCAAAAGAATCTTATGATTGGGCATATTGTATTTGCTATAATGCAATACTACAAACAGGAAGAGCATTAATGTTTTATAATGGATATAGACCAAAAGAAGAAAATAAACACATTTCTGTAATTGAATTTTTAAAGCAATTTTATTCTTCTGAATTTGAAGAGCAAATAATATTTTTAATAAACAAAATAAGAACAAAACGCCATATTGCAATGTATGAAAGAATAAATTCCATAAGTGAAGACGATCTAAAGTTTGCAATATCAATAGCAGAAGAGTTTTATGATAGGGCAATAAGTATTATCAAAATCTAAAATTATTTTAAAAACAAACTCTTTTTATATAGAATTATACATATATTATATATCATGTTACAGAAAGTAAAACCCATAGAATGGTTTCTAGAAACATTTACTACAAGGTATTTAAAGCAACATACCTTTTCAACAATATTCATTTATGCGATATTAGTAATTGTATTATTTGGGTTTATTAATCAATTTTCAAAGTTCACTTTAGGGGCTTTTGGAATATTTATATTAAAGTTAATATTTACAATAGTTGTAATTTGTTTAATAAAATTATTTTTCGAAAATTATAATCTTTAAATAAAGGGAAAAGATATGACTCTAACAATAGAAGAAAGATTAAAACTAATTAAAAGAAATACTTCTGAAATATTAACGGAAGAAGAACTAATTAATGTTTTGAAAACGAAAGAGCACCCCAGTATATATATGGGTACAGCAACAACTGGCAGGCCACATATAGGATATTTAGCTTGGGCACAGATACTTGCGGATTTTTCAAAAGCTGGATTTAAAGTTAAAGTTTTAATTGCAGACATTCACGGGGCACTTGATAATACTCCTTGGGAATTATTAGATAAAAGATATGAGTATTATAATATTGTAATTCCAGCAATGGTTGAATCAGTTGGTGGAATAAAAGGTAATGTAGAGGTAATAAAGGGTTCTAGTTATCAATTAAATAAAGATTTTGTAATGGATTTATACAAGATGTCAAGTTATGTTTCTGTTAGAAATTCAACAAAAGCTGCAAGTGATGTAGTTAAGATGGGAGATAATCCAATGCTTTCTGGATTATTATATCCATTACTTCAAGCACTTGATGAACAATATTTAGATGTAGATGCTCAATTAGGTGGAGTGGATCAAAGAAAAATAATGGTTCTTGCAAGAGAATTTTTACCAAAATTAGGATATCATTCAAGAGTTGAAGTAATGCTTCCACTTATGAGAGGATTAACACAAGATGGTAAAATGTCTTCATCTGTTCAAAATTCAAAAATAGATTTACTTGATGATCTTAAAACAATACAGGATAAATTAAAATCAGCATATTGTCCAGAAGGAGATTTAGAGAATGGAATTATGGATTTTGCAAAGACTATTATTATGACGCAAAAACAAGATAAAAATGAAGAATTTATAATTGATAGACCAGAAAAATGGGGCGGACCATTAAAATTTAAAACAGTTGAGGAATTAGAAAAAGCATTTGTTTCAAAACAACTTCATCCAATGGATTTAAAGTCAGGAGTTGCAATTGAAATAGATAAATTACTTATACCTATTAGAAATAAAATGATTGGAAAAGAAGATTTAATCAAAGAGGCATATCCTCAATAATTTAGAATAAAGATAATTATGTCAAACGAAGATACAATCAAACAGTTAATCTTAGAGAATGCTGTTAAGTATAAAGGAAAAGCAGATAAGAAGTTTTTATTTGGTGCAGTTCTAGCTAAATTTCCTGAATATAAGACAAAACAACAAGAACTACACGATTTGTTGGACAAACAAATTGATCAAATTAATGCTTTATCTATTGATAACCAAATAATTCAATTAAAATCCCTAAATCCAAGTTTCTTTGATAAGAAAGAAAAGGAAGATAGAAATATCTTTGCGTTTTTACACATAAAACAAGGAGATAAAGTAATAAGTGCTTTTCCTCCAAGTCCTGAGAAGTACTATCATATAGGTCATGCTAAAGCAATTCTTTTAAATTATCTTTTAGCACAGCAATACGGTGGCAAATTTTATTTAAGATTTGAAGACACCAATCCTGAAAAAGTTCTGCCTGAGTTTTATCAAATAATGTTAGAAGATATCGGTTGGTTAGGGGTAGCTTGGGACCAAGTACAGTATGCTTCAGATTATATTGATTTATTTATATCTTCTGCAGAAAAACTAATAAAAGAAGATAAAGCATATATGTGTTTTTGTACAGCAGAAATTGCAAGTGAAAAGAGAGGGAAAGGGGAAGATTGTGATTGTAGAAAATTTTCTGTAGAAGAAAACTTGAAATTCTGGAAAGAACTTCCTAGTTATCCTGAGGGAAAAGCAGTTTTAAGATTAAAAATTAATATGAAACACAAGAACACAAGAATGAGAGATCCAGCAATCTTTAGAAGAATTGATTGTGTTCATCCAAGAATAGGAAATAAATATAATATTTATCCAATATATGATTTTCAAAATCCAATAATGGATGGTTATTTTAATATCACACATAGATTAAGAACAGTTGAGTTTGAAATGGCTAGTGAATTACATCATTATATTAGAAAATCATTAGGATTATATGACACCTACACTTATGAATTTGCAAGACTTAATTTTGAAGGCACAGAATCAAGTGGTAGAGTAATAAGAGAGAAAGTAAATTCTGGAGAATTAATTGGTTGGGATGATCCAAGTCTTCCAACGCTTCGTGCATTAAAGAGAAGAGGATTCACTCCAGAGGCCATAAAACAGATGGTTGTTGAAAGTGGAATCACTAAATCAAGTGGTTCGACATTAACTTGGGACACCTTAATTAAATACAATAAAAGAGTGTTAAATGATACCTCTAAAAGATTCTTCTTTATTAAAGATCCAGTAAAGTTAGAAGTTAAAGGAGATATAAATAAAGAATTTGATTTAGAGATGCATCCTAGTTTATCGTTAGGAAGAAGAGATTTCATTTCAAATGGAAGTTATTATCTAGAGAAAGAAGATATAACCTCTTTAAAAGAAGGAACACTAGTAAGATTAATGGATAACATTAATTTTATTTATGATAGTAAAACTAAATTTGGGAATTTCCATTCAGAAAATTATTTAAAATTTAAAGAATATACAGAAGAAAAGAAAATAATACATTATCTTCCAGTAGATGATAAGCAATTAGTAAAAGCAACAATCTTTATGCCTGATCATAAAATGTTATCTGGTCTTGCAGAAGATAATATATATACTTTAGAAATTGGAGAAATTATCCAGTTTGAAAGATTTGGTTTTTGTAGATTGGATTCAATAACAAAGGACAAAGAAACAGCAAAGAAAATATACAATTTTTGGTTTACCCATTAAGGAGAAAATAAAATGTTACAGAAAATTAATGATGAAGTATACAAAGTGGCATGTGATTCAAACATGTATTATATTAAGCCACTTGATGCAGTAATTGATACTGGCAATTATCAAGAAAGAGCAATGGTTGAAAGAGAACTTGCAAGTGTTGTAGATTTATCTACAGTTAAAACAGTTATTTTTACTCATCTTCATTATGATCACATTGGTAATCACGGAATGTTTCCAAATGCTAAATTTTATGCACATAAAGAAGAGATTGCATATTTCGAAATGAATAAAGAAGGAGCGGTATTAAATCCAGTAATTGTCAAAAGATTTACTCCAAAATTAATAAGCATTGCAAGATTGAAACTTCCAAAAAGATTTGATATAATTTTTACTCCAGGGCATACTTGTGGTTCTATTTGTATTTATGATAATGTAAAGAAAATTCTTTTTTCAGGAGACACTCTTTTCTTTGATGGACACGGTAGAGTAGATCTCCCAAGTTCAGAACCAAAAAAAATGGAAAAAAGTTTAGATATAATTGGAGAGTTAGATTTTGAAACTCTTTGTCCAGGACATGATTATTAATTTAATCATCTTTTTTCTTTAATGTTTTTCTAATTGACTTTAGACCATACTCAATAGGTAATGTGTCAAGATTTAATGGGACTTTATTATCTTCTAATTTTTCTAGAAATTCTCTATATGATAATCCAGACATTTCGGCCCCATCAGAAATGTTAATTTTTTTATTTCTGTATTCTTCAATTGATTTTTTTAATCTGTATTCTGCTATATCTCTTTCAATTAGTGATCTTATATATTCTGACTCTGTAACATTCTTTTCTTTTGCAATATTATATATTAAATTCGCAGATGAATCTTTTAATCTTAAAGTTTTTACACTTAGTTTTTCTGCAGTATATTCTTTTGTCATGTTATTTCCCCTTTAGATATTTTTTTATTTGTTCTAAATATCTTTCCGATAAACTATCTTTTATTAAATTAATTTTATTTTTAATTTCTTTAATGGTTAATATTTTCTCTTCTTTTAAATATATAAGGAAATCCCCAATTGTTCCCGTTTGTATATTGTTTTCTATACAATAGTTGTGTGGTCTGCCATTATCTATAAATACAATCCAACTTTTTTCTTTCGCTAATGCAATTGCAAATAATTCTCCAGAGTTTTTACTAATATGACTTAGTAATTGTTTAGATATTTCTCTGGGATTAATAATTTCAATTTTGTTTTCATTCTTTAATTTTTCATAAATTCTTATATCTTGAGGTTTATAAATCATAAATTTAAATGTATTACAATACAATATCTCATCTTCAACTTTTTGTGGAACAATAGGGTCAAACAAATTTAGAAAATGGTTTTCTAAATCCAGTTTTACTAAATGTATCCAAAAGGAAGTATCGAGTATTGCTTTTGGTTTCATATAGATAATCTGTGTAGAAATATTTAAAAATTAGCGTATTACTAGGTAATACAGATTTATTTAATAATAATATCAAATTTCTTCAGTTCTTTTTTTAATTGTTTATAGTCTCCAGTAAAGTGTATTGTGTTAATTCCAAGTTTCTGTGCAGGATATATGTCATCAAACATATTATCTCCAATCATAATTATTTCTTTTGAGTCAGCTACTTCGCTTTGTCTTTGCATTTCAAGGAAAAGAACAGGGTCTGGTTTAATTGTTCCAATCTCATAAGAGAAAATTGGATAATCAATGTATTGCATTAAGGGAGTGTCTTTTTCAACAATTTCTCTAATAAACACAGAACTGTTTGTAAGTAGTCCAATCTTAATTCCTTTTTCTCGCAGTTGAGTAAGTAAAGGTACTGTAAAATCATAAAGTGCAATATGTGTTTCTGCTTTTCCTCTAATGGCAATTGCTTTCATGATGTTTACTTTACTTGGATTAATCTTAAGTTCTTTTAGTAATTCCCAATAAGCGTCAAATTCTGTTTCCCAAATTTTTGTTTGAATTATCTGTTCAAATATCTTTACTACTTCTTCATGTGGCCTATTGATATTAAACTCTTTTTCAAGTTCTCTTGTTGCACTTAAATGATATGCTTCTCTTTGAGCAAGAGTGTACCATAAGTCAAAGATAATTAGTTTTATCATAATATAATATAAATAAGATAATATTTTAAAGTATTCTAAAATATAATATACTTGTATGTCTCAAACAAATATAAAGACTGGTCTTTCTACTTCAGAGGTAGAATTTCTACAGAAAGAATATGGGCTAAACAGAATAGATATAAAAAGTAAAAATACTGTTTGGAAGATATTGTTTTCTCAATTTACTTCAATAATCATAATTATTCTTTTTGCTTGTTCTTTTATCTTTTTGTTTATGGGAGATACTCTAGAGTTTATTCTAGTTTTAGTAATAATAGTAATCAATGGACTAATAGGTTTTATCCAAGAATACAAAGCAGATAAAGCAGTTGATTCTCTTAAGAAACTTCTAGTAAAAACAACTCTTGTGTTAAGAGACGGACAAAAGTTTGAAATAAACACAGAGGAGTTAGTTCCCGGAGATATAGTTTACATTACAGAAGGGGATAAAGTTCCTGCTGATCTTAAAATTCTAGAAGATTATTCTTTAATTGTTGATGAATCAGTACTAAATGGAGAAAGTGTTCCAGTAACAAAAGAAAACGGTAGTCAATTATTATCAGGAACAACAATAGTAAGTGGTAAAGGAATAGCAATTGTTGAAAAGATTGGACTAAACACAGAGTTTGGAAAGATTATAAATCTTGTTTCAAAAGATCAAGAAGAAAAGACTCATTTAGAAGTGCAAATAGATAAACTTTCAAAAGTCTTAATATATGTTCTTCTTGTAAGTTTTGTAGTATTGTTTGTCTTAGGAATATTAAGAGGAGAACATATTTTTGAAATATTTTTAATTTCAGTTTCTCTTGCAATTTCTGCAATTCCTGAAGGTCTACCAATAGTTATGACATTAACTCTAGCTAATGGAGTACAATTGATGTCAAAAAAGAACGCAATCGTTAAAAAGTTAAGTTCCATAGAAGCATTAGGTGCAACAACAGTAATTTGTTCAGATAAAACTGGCACCTTGACGTTAAATGAAATGAATGTTGAAAGAGTATATACTTTCGGTTACGAAAAATATATTTCTAGTTCTGGTTATTCAGTGGAAGAAAAAGAAGTAATTGACAACAGAGATGCTCATAAATTAATAGACATTGCAAATAACTGTAATAATTCAGTTGTTGATAAAAACATATATGGAGATCCCACAGAAATTGCTTTAAAGATTTTAGCAAAGAAAGCACAACTAACAAATGAATATAAATTTATAGATGAAATTCCTTTTTCATCTCAAAGAAAAATGATGTCTACAATTCATGAGATTGGCGGACAGTATGAAATGTTTACAAAAGGTGCTTTTGGAGAAGTAATAAATAAATGTGATAAGGTTTTAGATAATGGCCATGTCAGAAAACTAACAGATAAAGACATTTTAAAGTTTAGAACATTTGAAGAAAAATATGCAAGTGATGCTTTAAGAGTATTAGCATTTAGTTATAGACAAATGTCAACATCTAAAGACAAGAAAGAAGAAGGAATGGTATTTGTTGGTATTGTTGGAATGATGGATCCTCCAAGGCCAGATGTTAAGCAAGCACTTGAAATTGCAAGAAAAGCAGGAATCAGAACAAAGATAATTACTGGAGACAATGCTTTAACAGCTAAGGCAATAGCTGAAAAGATTGGGATAATTAATCCTCAAGTAGTTATTGCAAGTGTTTTAGATAAATTAACAGATAAGCAAGCAACAGAATTAATACAGAAAGTAGATATTTTTGCAAGAGCTAAACCTGAACACAAATATAGAATTGTTGAGCTTCTTCAAAAGGCAGGAGAAGTAGTAGCAGTAACGGGGGACGGAGTAAATGATGCTCCTGCTTTAAAGAAAGCAGACATTGGTATAGCCATGGGAATAAAAGGAACAGAAGCAACAAAAGAAGTTGCTGATATTGTTCTTAAGGACGATAATTATTCAAGTATAATTTCTGCAATAAAAGAAGGAAGAAGAGTTTATGATAATATTTTATTGTTTGTCAAGTATATGCTTGCAGTCAACTTCGACCTGTTATTTGTTGTTGCAATATTAACAGTTGCTGCTTTTCCAATTCCTTTGTTGGCGTTACAGATACTTTGGATTAACCTCGTTACTGATTCTCTTCCAGCAATTGCTCTTGGAAGAAAAAAAGCAGTAGATGATATAATGTCAAGAAAGCCAAATAACAATAAAGATAATTCTTTCAAGTCGTTTGGTACTTTTATAATTATTGCATTAATTATAAAGATAGTAGGAGAAATAATATTGTTTTCATATGGTTTACAGATTGATCAATCATTAGGAATCAATCCTTTTGATGTTACTCAAAATTCATATGCTAGAACCTTGTTACTTACAGGGATAGTTATGTTTGAATTAATCTTTGCATTCTTTTGTAACAGTGATGGTTCTTTAAGATTAAAGAAGTTGTTTTCAAACACTTTCTTGATTGTTAGTGTTGTGATAGTTATTGCTCTACAACTATTCTTGATTTACAATCCATTTATGCAACATGCATTTAAGACAGTTGCACTATCATTAAAGGATTGGGGATTAATAATCTTGTTTGGATTATTTTCCTTTTTTATTATTCCGTTATCCAATTACCTTGAAAAAAAGATATTTAAGAAAACGATTTAAAAACAAATTGGTCTTTACTATATATAATAACTTAAATTAAATAAATATGCCTACAAGAATTAGAAAAGAGCCAACAGAAATATCTTGGCAAGTTGATCTTTTAAATCAAGTATACAAAGGAAATATTAGAGATATTTCTGAGATACTTCCTTTAATTACTCCTGGTGAAGAACTAAGAATTGGTTTAGATAATATTCTTGAAGGAGAAATGGGTGGATTAATAGTTTTTGGAGAGAATGATGCATTAAGAGAAGTTATGAGAGTAGGTTTTGAAATTAATGTTCCATTTAGTGCAGAAAGAATGTTTGAACTGGCTAAGATGGATGGGGCAATTGTAATTTCTAATGATTTATTAAAAATACTTTATGCAAACGTTCATTTGATACCAGATAGACAAATAGAAACTGGCGAAACTGGAATAAGGCACAGAAGTGCAGAACAGACTGCTAAACAAACGGGCTTACCAGTTATTGCGATATCCAAAAGAAAAAAATTAATTTCTCTTTTTTATAGAGATCAAAAATATGTTCTTCAAAATATTGGACTATTAATAGTTAAAGCAAATCATAGCATTAGTTCTTTAAGAGAATATAGAGAAAGAATTGATTCTGTTCTAGATGTTTTAACATATAATGAACTAAACAACTCTGCGTCTTCAGTATTAATAAATGAAGCAATAGGTATTCTTCAAAAGATATTATATTTTTTTAAACACGGAGCAGAACTTGATAGAATGGTCATAGAACTTGGAGATCAAGGAAAAGATATTGTTTCAAGTATGTATGAGTATGAATACAGTGTTGACGAGACAATGGCTTATATTCTTCAAGACTATTCAGAAAATTTAATAACAAGAGAAAAAGCAGATGAACTTGTTTCTGAATTAAAGCAATTAGATTTAAGATCAATTGCAGATACTAGAAAGCTAGCAGTAATTGCAAATATTCCAATTTCTGTGGAATCAGAAGCATTAAATCCATTTCCAAGAGGCTATAGAATACTGTCAAGGATTCCAAAATTAAAGAAAAAGACAATAGATAAATTAATTCAATCAAAGAAATGTATTGCAGAGATATTAAAAGCAAATGTTGAAGAAATATCAATCGGTGCAGACACAGATCTAAACACTGCAAAATACATTAAATCTAAATTAGATGTGGTTTCAGAAAAGCTGATTGAACCAATATTTGAGTAAAAAAATATAAATAATTGTTAAAAATGGCAGAAATTGATTTAAATTACAAAGTCAAAGTAAAATTTGTAAATAGAATAATAATTTTAATAGTTTTTATAATAATTTTTGCAATGATTCAGTTTATTTCTGGAGTTAGAAATAACTTTTATTTTACATTTGTTTTATTTCTAATTTTTATTCTTGCTGCAATTTTAACGATTCTTTCAAATTTGTTTAATCCAGTAACAAAATCTTCTGAAGAAAATCTTCCAATGCCAAAAAAGGTTCCAACTGTTGCTGTTGTTACTTATGCATTTAATAACTTTAAAGGTATTGAAAGAACAGTCAAAAGGTTATCAGAATTAGAGTATCCAATTAGTTATAATGTTTACATAATAAATGACGGAACAATGGGTTATCTAAAGAAATATAAGAATGTAAAGTTACTAACTCTTGATAAGAAGTATTTTACAAAAGGGCAGAATATTAAAGCAATAATTATGAATATTGCTTTTAAGAAATTAAAAGAAGAAAATATATTTTGTTTAGATGGAGATTCTCTTCCAGATAAAGATGTTCTTATGAAGATGACTCCACTTTTAAGAAAAAATGTAGCAGCGGTTTTTGGAGTAATTAAACCAGAGAATACAAATAATCTTATAGAGAAGATGCAGTTCTTTGAATATAGTATTAATCTTGGATTTGGTGCAAGAGGTTTATCTAAGATGAATTCTGTGTTTGCACTTTGTGGAGCATTAAATCTAATGAATAGGGAGAAATTCATTGAAGTAGGAGGATTTGATATATATAATATTACTGAAGATGGAGATTTAGCTTATGCTTTCCAACAAAAAGGATATACAATAAGACATACCATTTTTGCAAAAGCAGTAACTGAAGTTCCAAGTACAATAAAGGGATTAATAAGACAGAGAATAAGATGGTATAGAGGAACACATTACACTTGGCTAAAATATAAATCCATGATTTTTAATAATAGTTCTGGTTTTTTTGGAATGTTTATAATGCCTTATTATATTTTATTAAATATTTTAAGTATTGGGTTATTTTTTAGATTTGTGTTTATAAATCTATATAGATTTTATGTTCAGACATATTTTTTAGTTTTTGAATCCATTAAGTCTGGAGTTTGGATATTTCAATATAATTTAAATAGTATTACTTTAATTACACCTATTGCAATTATAGGATTATTTGGTTTTGGAATTACTTTGTTGTTATTGATATTGGCATTTTCTACAGCCGATGTTAAGATTGAAAGAAAAGATATACTGCCATTTCTTTTATTCTTTTGGTATTGTTTTATAATAACAATTATATTTGTATATTCATTAGTAATGGAATTTATTGGTACAGAATATAAATGGTAATTTTAAAAAGGGAGAGAAAAACAATGAGAGAAATATTAAGTAAAAACATATTATTATCAGCAGTATTAGTATTAATAATTATTGCAATTGCAACAATTTCATTAATCATAATGTATGATCAATATAAGAGAAATACATTGATGGATGATTATTTTTCCTTACAACAAAAGATTGTTCTTGATGATCTTTATTCGGATTATGCAGAAATAACTCCTAATTCCAATGGTTGTGAAGTTCTTTCAAAGCAAATAAGTAATACTTCTGAATATTCTCAAGATCTATTTAGTAGATTAAGAAAGATAAATGCTGGCGGAATAGTTGAGTCAGATAATAAGATAAAGTACACTTATGTTTTAACAAACATAAAGTTGTGGTTATATTTTCAAAAATTAGAACAAACTTGTAATATAGATTCAAAAGTCGTTCTTTATTTTTATCCTGAGATTAAAGGAGACTTCAGTATAGATAAAGCAAAGAAAGATGCAGAGACAAGAGTGTTTGAAAGACAAGTTGAATTATTGAAAGAAAAATGTAACTTTAATGTAATTGCTCTTCCTTTTCAAAAGGATATTTCAATATTAGATCAAATGATTTCAGATTACAATATTGTTAATTCTCCAGCAATAGTAATTAAAGGAAAGACACATTATGCCATTCCAACAAACGATAGTAATTCAAGTTTTTGGAAAGAGATTAATTGTAATTAATCTTTATTCCAATAACAACATTAAAAGCATTATTCCAACACCAAGAAGTATTCCAATAAACTGCAAGATTGTTTTCTTAATTGCAGTTTCTTTTTTCATTTCTGGGATAAGATCAGATGTTGCGATGTAAATAAATCCTCCAGCAGTAAATGCAATCATAATGCTTGAGAATAAAGCAATCTTACTACTTAGTAATAAACCAATAATTCCTCCCAGTAATGCTGTTAATGAGATTAAAAAGTTCATAATTAATGCTTTCTTCTTAGAATATCCTGCATAAAGAAGCACTCCAAAGTCTCCAACTTCTTGTGGGATTTCGTGAAGAAGAACAGCAATAGTAGTTGCTATTCCAAGAGGAATACTAACAACATAGCTTGCAGCAATAATTAATCCGTCTAAAAAGTTGTGAAAAGCGTCTCCAACAAGATTCATTGTTGCTAAAGGGTGATTATGCTCTTTAGTTGTTGGTAAATGGCAGTGTCTCCAATGTATTATTTTTTCTAAAACAAAGAAAGCTAATATTCCTAATATAATTGCAAGAGGAATAGCAATTCCAAATCCGTTTTCAAAACTTTCAGGGATTAAATGTATGAATGCATCTCCTAAGAGGGCACCCGCAGAAAAACTAATAAGAAACAAAAGAATATTAGGTAAATGTTTATCTTTTGTAAATAAAACAGTTATTCCTACAATGGAAATAAAACTAATAAGCAAAATACTAATTAAAGTATATAATATTATATTTAACATAATAATAATTAAATTAAGTAATATTTATAAAATGGTTTTAAATTAATATAAATAAGAGAGATGAAAACAAATGGACATAGTAGAAAAAGCAATGTGTTTTGCTTATGAAAGGCATAAATCGCAGAAAAGAAAAGCAAATAACTGCCCTTATTTTTACATCTAATGGATGTTGCTTCACTTCTTTACAAAGCAGATGCAAATGATGATCTTGTGTGTGCAGGATTTTTACATGATGCAATTGAAGATGTTGAAAAGACAGGTGTGACTGAAGAAGAAGTTAGAAAAGAATTTGGAGACAAGATTACAGATTTAGTAATGGCAGTAACAGAAACTGATAAATCTCTTTCATGGCTTGAAAGAAAAACTACAAGTATTGAGCATCTAAAAACTGCAAGTAAAGATGTAAAATTACTTAAGTGTGCTGATAAGTTATCAAATTTAAAAGATATATTTTCTGAAATTAAAAAACAAGGAGAAAAAGAAGCATTTAGTGTATTTAAGGTTGGTAAAGACCAACAGAAGATTTATTACAAAGGAGTTCTTGAACAATTAGATGAGATTAAAGATTTTGAAATGTATAAAGAATATAAAAGATTAGTAGAAAAAATATTTGGGTGATAATAACATGTCAGAAATAATAAAGTTTACTTATGAAGAGATTGAAGATAAATGTAAAAAGATATCAGAAGATATCTCTATAACTAATTATCAGCCAGATTATATTCTGGGAATATCTGTTGGGGGAATATTTCCCGCAATTCATTTTGCTAGATTGTTTAATACTAAGAATCTAATAACTGTTGCAGTAAAATCATATGATGGAATGGAAAGAAAAGACATACAAGTAATTAATCTTCCAACTAAAGATCTTCTTGTAGGGAAAAGTATACTGTTGATAGATGACATCTCAGATAGTGGAAGTACTTTAAAGTTTCTTGTAAATCTTTTAAAAGAAGAATATAAAATTAAAGATATAAAAACAGCAACTCTTTTTGTAAATGAAAAGAATTGTCAGTATTACCCAGATTTTTATTATGAGAAAGTAAATAAATGGATTGATTTTCCATGGGACAGATTTGAAAAATAGAAGTGTTGCGCGCTAACCGAGCGAAACCGGTTAAGCTCCTAATGGGATTTGAACCCACGACCTACGGTTTACAAAACCGTCGCTCTACCCCTGAGCTATAGAAGCAAAAAATCGATCTTTTAGTCTATATAATATTTTATTTAAGAAATATTTATAAATGGATTTATTATTGTCTTAAAGCATCAACAATATTCATCTTTGTTGCAGCTCTTGCAGGAAAAAAGCCAGAAGCAATTCCAACAACTAATGAAATTACTAATGTAGTAATTACAAGATATGGAGTAATTGTAATTGTTAACATAGTAAAGTTATGTGCAGCAGCATAAAGAACAACAAGTTTAGCTATCCCGATACCCACCCCAAAACCAATAACTCCACCAACAAGTGTTAAAAGAACTGATTCAAATACAAATATGAAAGTGATATCACTTACTTTTGCACCAATAGACTTTAGTACACCAATCTCTCTTGTTCTTTCAAGAACTGAAGTGTAAACGGAATTAGCAATCCCTAAAGATGCAACAATTAAAGAAATTGCAGCAATTGAGATTAATATAGATCTCATAATATTTAATACTCTTTTAATAAGTTCTAAAAGAGATGCAGCAGTAATGACTGCAAAAGTGTCTTCTTTTCTAGTTTTTCCTAAAATCTTTTCAATCTTTTTAACAATAAGGTCTCCGTCTGCTCCTTTCTTTGACTTAATAACCATGTAGTCAACATTTTCTCCATAGTCGTCAATGGCAAGACCTGATTTTCTACCAATATAGATTTGACTATCATCTTGTTGATTACCAACAGGTGCCATGATTCCAGTAACTTTAAAATCAATTCCATTAAGCTTTAATGTATCTCCAACCTTAATTTTTCTCTTAAATCCGTCTGTTGCAAGATATGAACCAATCATTGCATAGTATCCGTCTTTTCCATTAAAAGTCTTACCTGTTCCAAGATGTATATCCATAAAATCAAGCATAGTATCGATTCTATCAGAGGGGGCAGTCACAACAGAGACAATTTGTTCTTCTCCTTTATATTCTCCTTTCGTGGAGAAATAATTCATAGGATATACTTCTTCAACTTCCCCCAGTTTAGAAATATTATCCGCATCACTCATCTTAAGTAAAGTTTCTTCTGATACTCTTCCTGCTTGATTAGGATCTCCTTTGAAATTAGCAGACATTACAAAAATAGAATTAGAACCCATTTTTTCAAACTGTGCACTAACTGCTCCAAGCATTCCTTCGCTTAAAGTTATTAAAGCAACAACAGAAGCTATGCCTATGATTACAGAAAGAATAGTTAAGGTTGATCTTAACTTCTTTCTGATTATACTCTTTATGGTGAGATTAATCAATGACTTGTATTTTTCTGAATTCATTTCTTTTTCTTATTGAAGATTTTTGTGTATATTCCTCCAAATGCTGGAAGTAATAATACTCTATATGCCCATCTTAAGAATAGTACAAGTATTGCTAAAACAACTATTCCAATAACAATTCCAATAATTACTGAAAAGATACTTGCAATTGCTGCTTTCTCGTTTGGGTTTTTTGTAACTTCTACGTTTATTCCTTTAGTGATTGTTTGTTCTTTAAGGGAGGCATCTTTATAGTGTACAATTACTTGTACAGGATAGTTTCCTGGCTTAACATCAGCCTTAGTATTGAATTCAAGAACTATAGAATCATAGTTGTCTTTTTCAATTGACCCAACAAAGTACTTTGGAGAATCATTTGTTATAGCGCTAGTCATTTCTGCATAAACTGATTCTGCATCAATGTTACCTACATTATAGATTTCCATTTCTATTTTTTCTTTGTTGTTTGTGTATATTTTATTATTGCTATTTTCTCCAACAATTGTTAAGTTTAAAACAAGTTTTGGATTATCGTTAATCTTAACTCCAATATCTCTTGTTATTGTTTGAATCCCTGCAGAGTTTGTAAACTTAATTGTTAAAGGTAAAGCATAACTATTTTGAGTAATAGTTTTTGCAACGTTTAATTTGTAATTTACTTTAAGTTCTTCTCCAGCATTAATGCTTGTAAAATATCTGGTTTTAAGATCAAGAACAGAAATGAAATCTCCTGTTGCATCTTCTAAAGTTATAAAAACGTCTCTAACATTTTTTGAACTTAGATTTTTAATAGTTAATTCTAAGTTTCCATCTGAACCAATTGACATGTCTGAAAGGTTTGTGCTAATTACTTCTAAAACAGAAGTGTCAGAAGCAACATCAATTGAGTATTTTTTAACATTATATGTTTGTGTCAAACCTGGTCTAAATTTAAAATCAATTTCATAGGTCCCATCTAATGTTTTTATGTCTGCTGTTAATTTGTATTTTATTATTGTTGTTTGGTATGGAGCTAATTTTGCTAATACTAACTCAGTATTATTAAAATCAGAAACTTGGAATGGATATTTAGTATCTAAAAAGTAAGTAACATTATCTGCTTCAAAGTTACTATTGTTTGTTAGTTGTATCCAAAGTTCAAATTCTTCTCCAGGAACTACAGGAACTGGGCTGTAGTTGTAAGTATCTGCAACTAGATTCATAGAATCATAATTGCTATTTGTTGCTCCAAATATTCCATTTAATAACAGAATAGAGAACAACACTGTAATTATATTTTTTGTATTCATTAATTCTTCACCATTTTTTTTGTTTTTTTATTTAAGTATTTTAGTTTACTCCTCACGAAGAGCATCAACAGGAGCTTGACTTGATGCGATATATGCAGGAATCATTCCTGAGATTACTCCAATTAAGAAAGAAAATCCTAGTGCTAATAATATTATGTTTAAGGTTATTGATATAGTTATTGTAATTCCAATTTGTGCAGCAACTAGTTTAACAAGCCCTGCAAGTCCAAATCCTAATAGCACACCTATTGTTCCTCCAATTAAACCAATGATTCCTGACTCTAAAAGGAAGATCATAAGTATATCTCTTTTCTTAGCACCAATTGCTTTTAGTACTCCAATTTCTTTCTTTCTTTCAAATACAGAAGTGTACATAGAGTTAAGTATTCCAATTCCTCCAACTAAAAGAGAAATACAAGCAATACCAATAATAACAATAGTTACCATTCCTAAAGTGTCTTGTTGACTTTTACTTTCTTGTATTGGCGATGTTGCTATAATATCTTTAGCATCTCTTGCTTTTTCTAATTTGTTTTGTATTCTTGCTGCAACAACTTCTACATCTTTTCCTTCTTTAGCAATTGCATAAATCTTATCATAAGTTTCAGAGTTTGTTATTTCTTTAAGATTGTTATTAGAAATATACATTACAGTATCAGATCTTACATCTCCTGTTTTTTTAAGAACACCAACAACTGTATAGTCTGTTCCTGATATTTTTATTTTCTTTCCCAAGTCTAGTGTTTTATCAAATAAATCTTTATTTTTTGATTCGTCTATGTAACTATAACCAACAATTACAGACTTACTTTTTTCATCAGTAATATAGTTTCCTTTTTCTAAACTTTTGTTATTTTGTTTAAGCATTTCTTGGAAATGTTCTGGATCATAAGAAGTGTAT
The DNA here is from genome assembly GCA_041657425.1 of archaeon. GTDB lineage: Archaea > Iainarchaeota > Iainarchaeia > Iainarchaeales > CSSED10-239 > JAKQTP01. Next base: position 66,677 of record JBBABY010000002.1, on the reverse strand, counting down.
GAAGTCATTAATGTTTTTTGATTATATTTAGTTTCAAGAAATCCTGAGAGCGATCCACTTGCAAAATCTACATCGCTTACTTTTTCTACAACCTTAATATCATTATCAGTTAATCCTTGGTTACTTCTACTTCCCCCAAAACTTGCATACTTGGAAGTTACTGTAATTCTATTTGTTCCAAGATTATTAAATTCATTATTTATTGCAGATTTTAACCCTTCAGATAAAGAAATTAAAGAAACAATTGCTATAACTCCAATAATTATTCCAGCTATAGTTATCCAATTTCTTAGTTTTCTTCTTCTAAGGTTTCGTATTACAAAATTAAGTATTCCAATCATTTCTTTTCATGCATTATTTTGTCTTCAACGATTTTTCCGTCTTTAAGAGCGATATGTCTTTTTGCAACATTTGCAACAGTCTTGTCGTGTGTAATTAGTATTATTGTTTTTCCTTTCTTGTTTAAGTCTTTTAAAAGATCCATAATTTCTTGACTTGATTTGGAATCAAGAGCGCCTGTTGGTTCATCTGCAAGGATAATCTCAGGATCATTAACAAGAGAACGCGCAATAGCAACTCTTTGTTGTTGCCCACCAGATAGTTCTGAAGGTTTGTGATTAACTCTTTCACCTAATCCCACAAGAGAAAGAAGTGCTTTACAATGTTTTTCTTGTAATTCTGTTGATTTATTAGAATCCTGAAATAACATCGGAAGCATTACATTTTCAAGTGCAGTTAATGTTGGTATAAGGTTAAAGTCTTGGAAAACAAAGCCAATTGTTTTTCCTCTAATCTTTGCTAAGTCATCTTCTGAAAGTTCAGAAATGTTTGTTCCATCAAGAAATACCTTTCCTTTAGAAGGAAGATCAAGAGCACCAACAATGTGCATCATTGTTGATTTACCAGAACCACTTGGTCCCATGATTGCAACAAATTCTCCATTATTAATTCTTAAGTCAACTCCACTTAAGGCATTAACACAAACTTCTGTGCCCATGCAATAAATTTTATAGACATCTTTTAATTCAACAACTGCTTTTTCTTTTCCGGCCATAATTACAACCTAAGTTAAAAATCGTATATATACTAGTCTATAATATATAATATAGAAAATAATATAAAGGGGAATTTCTAGAGGATTTAGTTATTTGATACCTTTATATATATTTTTAATCTTAATTATATTAGTAAATCGATTTTTGGTTAGTAAAGTGATCGTTGCGCGCTAACCGAGTGAAACCGGTTATTGCAGAGGTGGTGGAGTGGTCAAACGCACTAGCCTGCTAAGCTAGAGTCGAAAGACTACGCGGGTTCGAATCCCGTCCTCTGCGCTTTACCTAAATTTTACAGAAAACTAAAACTATTTGTTTATAAACTATTTTACACAATATATTTTGTTAATATTGAGAGAATTGATGAATATGAATAAAATATTAAAAATTGTATTAATTGTATTAGGAATTATTTTTGTAATTTTTGCAGGATTGATTATATTTGAAATGAGTAGGCCACAAATAAGTAAAAAACCAGCAATCTATTTGTATCCTACAGAAGACACACAAGTTTCTGTACAAGTAAATATAAATGGAAAAATGATTAAAGAAATTCCAAAATATGGCAATGGTTGGAATGTGTTTGTTACAAAAGAAGGATTAATAGATAATAAGTATGATTATTTGTTTTATGAAGCTAAATTAAATAAACTAGAATTGCCAGTAGAGGGATGGGTGGTTGCTTATAGTGACTTAGATAATTGGTTTGAAATAAATCTGATTAAATTAGGATTAAATGAAAGAGAGAAATCTCAATTTAAAGAATATTGGTTGAAGGAATTACCGAAATCAAATTATTATGAAATTAAATTGTTATCAAAAGAATTTCTACAGGAAAATATGAATTTAATAGTTTATCCTGAACCAGATTCAGAAATAAGAGTTCATTTTTATTTTAAACCAATTAGAAATCATATTCTAATTAATAATCCCGGAATTATAACTCCAATAAGAACTGGTTTTACTGTTGTTGAATGGGGCGGCATTTTAGATAATTAATTTTATAAAAAAGGATAATTATGTTTGTTCCAATTCCTTTAATTGATATAACTGGGATAGTTTCCCAAATCAATTATTTAACTATATTTTTACTTATGATTGTTGATCCACTAGAAATGATCTTAATTCCAGCAGGCGTTTTAGTTGCTAAACATCAATTGAATATGTTTTTAGTTATTGCTTCAGCAATGGCCGGAGCAATGATTGGAGCAATCATTGGTTATTTTGTTGCAAGGTTTTTAGGTAGAGAATTTCTAGTAAAAAATGGAATTTTATTAATTCAAGAGAGCCATTTAGAGGCAGTAGAGAAATTTTATAAAAAACACGGTGCAATAGCAACATTATTAGGAAGGTTAATTCCTTTTGTTAGACAGTATATTGCTCTTCCTGCAGGGCTAGTTAAAATGAATTTCTGGAAATTCCTCTGGTATATCTTCTTAGGTTCAATCGTTTGGATATTAGGGCTAACTTATCTTGGTTATTTTTTAGGTGATTCAATAGGTAAAGGAATACTTACGATGTTTAATGTAATCTTCATAACAACAATTGGATCAATCCTAATAGTTTTTTTAGTATGGTACTTTATGAGTAAAACAAAGCATGAAGGATTATAAATATCTTTAAATATATAATGGTAATATATATAATTTAATTAAGAAAAATGTGAATAAATTATGCTTGGAAAAAAATCAGATCAAGGAAGAATATTACAGGATGCATTCTATGGGACAGGTGGAATACCTAAGCCAGAAGTTGGTGCAGTTTCTGTTGGAAGAACAAGAAGAAGAAATGAGCAGAATTTCTTTGAAAAGATATTTAGTCCAAGAAAAATTGTTAGATCTGCACCAGGAAAACTAAAGAAACCAGGGTTTTTTGAGAATTTGTTCTCAGGAAACGGATTTAAGAAAAGAAAAGGAATAGACGGATTCTAAGTTATTTGATTTTCTGGAGTTGTATTATTAATACCATAAAAATCACTTAATTTATTTGATATACAACTCATTATTGAAATACATTTAGAATTTGTTATCGTTTCTGTTTCTATAGAATTTATATTTATAATATTATATGGGGTTAAATCTTTTGGGAAATCAGGAATCGGAATAATTGGTTGATTGCGTTCATAATTAAGTCTTTGATTTTCTTCTTTTAATTCTTTTAATTCTTCTGGGCTTATAAAATTGGTCGGGATTTCTGTTTTTTCTAATTTTCCAAGTTCTTTATTAATAATTGGAAGTAAATCATTTATTTCTTTTCCGGATTTTGTAATTACTTTCCCAGAAAACCCATATAATTTAGAGCATTCAATTGATATATTCTCGTCATTAATCCAAGTTTTGAAATATCCATTTTCTCCCCAGTTATTACCCCAACTATTTTTTAAAATCCAATATTCTTTTCCTGAATTCAAGTCTTTTCCCCAACCAGCAATAATTATTGCATGAGTTTCAATATATTTTTTGTTATTAATAATGAATATAGTGTGACTTTCATGATTTAATTTCTCCCAAACTCCTATTTTATAATTTCTTATAGATCCATAAAATTTATTGGTATTAGCAATTACAGGAGTGTATTTTAATGCAGCTTTAATATTTTGTATTGTTTGAGAATTTGAGTCTTTATTTTTACAATCTGAATTTTCTATTGAAAAATAATTTTCTATAAAATATTTTGTTAATTCTTTTTTTTGAGGAGAAATAAGAGTTGTACCATCTGAGTTATTTGGACAAAAGTTTTCATTAAATATTGTAAAGTTATAATCATATATTTTATAAAGCAAACTCAAATCCATTGATACTTTAGTATCTTTAGAATTAGCATAATCTATAATTTCACAAGAATCTAGTTGCTTATATGGAATTTGATTTTCTAAAGGTATTCCGAAAGGGACTTCTCCTGCCATTAAACTAATTTGGGTTTTGGTTTGTAATTTTTTAACGCCCCAGGGATTAACTACATTTTGTAGTCCCTTTTCATTAGATACTTCATTATACAATTTATTTTTTAAATATTCATTGATTGATTTTTCATTAGTATTAAAATTATTAAAACTAATCAATTTTAAATAATATTCTGTATTCATTCCAGAACAACCCATAAAATTAGAATAAGATATTAAATATTGTTCTGAAAGATTTAGATTTATATTTTGAGTTTTATTAATATATGCCTCTAATGCCCCAATTGTTGCAAAAGCACTACAACTTCCACAAAATTCTTGTGATTGAAAATTATGAATATATTTTTTCCAAGATAATACGTCTTGTTGATATCTAGTTTTATTAAAAATATTTGGTTTAATAGAAAGTAGTCCAGTGATATTATTATTTGTGAGAGTAATATTTTCTGTAAAATTTATATCTTCAGGGAAAAATGTATTTTGATTAGAGGTATTAAATTTTGTGGTAGTCGATTCTTCGGTATCTTCAATAACATAATTAATTGGAATTTCCATAATGTCTTTAGGATAATCTGCAGCAATCCAAGATGCATTTTGTTTTATTAATTGTTCGTTAATTATTTCTGCTTGTGTTTTTTCTTTTAAATTAAGATAGACAAATATAGTTAAGAAAAGTAATATAGAAACAACAAAAGCAATGATTATTTTTCTGTTCATTATATATTATATAAAAATGAATGTTTATAAATTGTTTTTAATTTAAGTATATTATAAAGCAGGAGTACCCGAGCGGTCAAAGGGGCCAGACTCAAGATCTGGTGCTTAGTGCTTCGCAGGTTCGAATCCTGCCTTCTGCATTCTATTTGTTTATAGTAACTTTCAATAGTTATCTGTTGTTGCCCTTTATACACACCTAGTTACTATATTATGTATATAATTATGTAATAACTGAAGAAAAGGTAATGTTATGATAAATAGTATTTGGATAATTCTTTTAATAATTGGAATAATGATTGTATTGTTATTTTTTAGAAAGAAAATAAATTTTAACCAATCTACAACAACTACAACTACTACAACCACTAATGATTCGGAGAATAATTTAAAACAAACAACAAATACTCCTTCTCAATCTCAAGGAAGTGTAAATATCCAAATTTCAAATCTTGCATTTAAACCTCAAGCAATAACAGTTTATGCAGGAACAACAGTTGTTTGGAAAAATATGGATAATGTATCACATACAGTAACATTTGATAATGGTGGTTTTGATTCTGGAGAAATAACTTTAGGAAATAGTAAAAGTTATACATTCACTTCTTCAGGAAAATTTGCATACCATTGTACAATGCATTCAAATATGAATGGAACAATTGTTGTAAGGTAAAGAACTTAAAAAGGAGAAAAACATGGTAGATGCAAATATAATAGCAAAAGAAGTTTCTGGATCAGTTGTTAATTTAGTACATAATCCAATAAGTTTGATTGTAGGTATTATTTTAATAATTATAGCAATTATAATTATTGCAAATTTTGGGCAATTTCTAATAAATAGTATTGTTGGAGTTATTGGTGTTGGTATATGTTTATTAATAGGAATAAAATTACCAATTGTAATAACATTAATTGTATGTGCAATCTTTGGTTTAGCAGGACTTGGAGTGATTTTAGTTCTGAAATTCTTTGGAGTGATGTAATAATTTAAAAGGAGAAAAAAATATGAATAAAACAAAAGAATTAAATTTATGGGATTTTAAGTTGCTTTTTGTTGCAGCTTTACTTTTTGCATTAAGATATGTAAAAATCAGTAGAGTTGATTTTGGATTTTTAGGAGAAACCTATATTTCTTTTGTACAAGAGATAAAAAACTGTACTCTTCCAATAATTAATGCAACAGAAAGATGTAGTAATGTTAGTTTAATTAATACTATTTTTTGGATTGTTTTTGGAATATTGATATTAATACAATTAATAATATTATATAATAAAATAATTGTAAAAAAATAAAGTTAGTTTTCAGTTCCCCATTTTTTATGAACTGAATTTTCTATTTTTCTAAAGACTAGTTCTTCCATTATTAAACCAATTAATCCAATTAAGATTATTCCAATAAGTACTTTATCAAAAGCAAACATCCATTTTAGAGCATTCCAGATAAACTTTTAAAGTCCGCCAATTGCAACAACAAACAGTTCTGTGTTGAGTAATAATCTCTGCGCGGAATGAATTCCAAGTTAATTAATAAAGACTTCATGCGCAATACTGTGCACTTGTGTATTGATAAAGATTCCTGACGAATATTAAATCATTAAACGATTTAGTTCATTTTTTAAAAATATAATGGATTTTAAATGTATCTGTTATCTATGTATTTATGACGATAATATATGGTTTTTCTAGATCGGATATAGATTTGTTACATAAATCTCCAGATTTTATAACACTACAAACAAATAATTGTGTTGTTAATCAAATAGACAAGATGTATTTAGAGTTTATTAACGATATAACTCTAGAAAAAAACCAATTTATTGAAAATAAATCTTATGAATTAGAACGTCTTCAAGAAAAAATAAATAAATTACATGAAGAATTTGATAATCTAAATAAAAGCAAAGACTTAGATTTAGAACAGATAAAAGAACAAAAAAATAAATTTTTACAATTTATTGGTTTTTTTAAAAAGTGGTATTTAGAACAATATTTGTGGCCGAATAAATTTAAAAAAATTAATGCAATAATAGAAAATACTGAAAAGGAATTATTTGATTTTAAAAAAAACCCAGAGATTATTTTTATTAATAGACAAAAAACACTTTTAAATAAGATTAAAATATTAGAAGAACTTAAATCTGATATATTATATAAAAAAGCGAAAATGGAAATAGAGACATTAGATGAATTATCAAAATTTAATTCAGAGGTTATAGTTCTTTGTGGAGTGACAATCAATGATAAGAAAATCTCACAAATAAAAAAATTGAAATTGAAATCTTTAAAAATAGATTTTGTTGTCGTATGTAATAAAGGTATTTTTTTAATAAATGTAAATACTGATGATGTAGATTTAAATAAAAAAGGGAATACTGAATTTAAAAAAATAGAAGTAGCAAAAGAAATTATAGAGATATTTTTGAAATTCAAACTTAATTCTAAAAATATAGCGATTACAGATAGTAGAATAATTGGAATTATAATAGAAAAATCCAAAATTTTCTATAATGAAGAATTACCAATAAAGATATTAAATTTAGAAAATTTAAATTGTGAAATTAATAATCACCAAGATTGTTTATTTAAAAAAGAAGTTTCAGATATAGCATATTTATTGAATAATTATACGATTCAAAAATAACTTGCTAGTTTTTTATTTTAGTCTGCCACAATTTAAACACTGCCTTAATCAGAGACTGTATATTCTGAATGTAACTATTTCTAATTGTTTAATATTAGTTGTGTTTTTTACTTTTTTATAAAACTAAAGTTTGTTTTAAATAATCAATTTGTGATACTCTTTGTTGTTTGTGCGAAATAATCGTAAAAAATAAAAGAATTAGTTAATATTCTTATTAACACAAGTATTAGTAACACATTCACAATCCGCAGGATTGTAAGCAGCAGTTGTATCAAACATCAGGGTACATACTTCTGGTTTTACAAATTGTTTTTCATATATTTTATTAATACACGTTTTTGCGTGGCATTCTGAAGGTAAAGGAATACAGTCTGCATCTATTGTACAAGTACTTAGGTTTCCTTGAGGTATTGTATCTAGTCTTAATGTACAATCTCCTCTCATTAACGCCCATTCTTCACATTGTGATCCATTTAAAGCAGTACACATTCCTATTTGACTACCGTCTTCTTGAGTTACAATAGTTAATGTTCCCCCTAATCTTTCACAATTAACTGAAGCAGGATTTGCTATTTGTGCGTTGTCTGTTTGATTGTTTGCTAAGAAAAAGCCTACAACAATTCCAGACACTACAACTATTGCCATAATAATTCCAATAATTATTTTATTCATAAACATCACCAATAGATAATAGAAACAAGATATTAAATATACTTTCTTTTACTTAGGATTCTTCCTGAATACTTCTCCAAGGAAGATTTTATTACTTATTCCGTATTTCTTAATTTCAAGATACCCTTTATCAATTAGTTTTTGAATATTTCTTGAGATTGTGCCTTTTGGAAGTAAGAGTTTTCCAGAAATACTTTTCTGTGTTTGTCCTTCTTCAGCAATAACTATTTTCATAATCTTTTGTTCATTTTCATTTAATCCTAAAAGAAGATTTTCATTAGTGCTTTTATTTTGAACAATTGTTTTTTCTTTTTTGTTCTTTTGTTTAAAGATGATAAACGTAATTGTTCCAATAACAAGAATAATAATACTAGTAATAAGGGTAAAAGAATAATTATTGGTTTTAGTTGGAGTATTAATATAATCAATAGTAATGCTATTGAGGTTAGAAAATTTAAGAATTAAAGAATCGTTTATTGTTTCTATAGCAATTGGGTTTTCAGAAGTGTTATTTAGTTTACTATTTCGTGGCAATGTTATTTCAATATTACCTAGTTTATTTGCATATCTAGAGATATAAGATAATTGCCAAATTCCTTCTTGTTTACTTGTATAGTAATCAGTAAGATATATCAAATCTAGATTTAGTGATTTATTCGAAATAGAAAGATTGGATATATTAATTGTAAGTGTGTCTGTTGTGTATGAAATATTTGTGTGTTTGATTCCATTTATTTTAACCATTAAGTCATAAACTGGCGGAATATTAAACACTAATTCTTTTGTTTCTGAGTTTATGTCTGAAATAGCTAAGTGATCAGTAAATTTATAGATATCAAAACTATCGTTTTCAATTGTAGTGTCTTGTTGAATTATAGAATAAGCATAATTATAATTAATCAGTAATATTAGTAACAAAACAATTATTGTAAGTCTTTTTTTAAACATATATACTCAAGATTAAAGTAGTTAATGTTTTTAATATAATTGTTTTAAATAAAAAAAGAAAAGAAAAGGAAAAACTATTCCTTTATCTCTTTGATTGCAGATATTCTCTTTTCGATTATCTTTTCTTTACCGAAAGGAATAAATCCAAATAATTTTCTTCTTTCTCTAACTTCAAAGACGTATGTTGGAACATCAGAATCTGTTTCTAAAGTAATATCTCCAACAACCTTATTTGAAGCAATTTTATTCACTTCTAATATTTGAGAAATATCAATTACTTTTTGAGTAACATTTTCTTTAGAAATGAAAATAGTTGATGCTCTTTCTTTATTTGCTTTTGAAGCAGTAGTTAACTGTTCCTTTGGCTTTGTACTCAATTCATTAGAGATTATTTCTTTGTTTCTTGCATTTTCTGCAATAATGTTTGAATTGTCTGAATCAATGATTACACGTTGAATATCTCCTGTATTTTGAATTATAAGATCATTTCCGTTATTTTGTGTAATTGTTGGTTGAAAGATTAATTTTGTATTTAATCCACAAGATTCAATTAAACCAGTCATATTTTCTAATCCAAATGTTTCTGAATCGTTTTCATGTACATAACTAAATTTTGTAGCAAATTTAATCTTATTGTTTGGATCGACATTCATTGTTTTTGTAAAACACGCAGTTTTTGCATTTTCTGGATATATATTTAATGTAACTGCAGAAATTTCTGAAATATCAGTTTTATTTAAAGAATCATTAGTTAATATTACGTTTACATAATATCCTTCATTTTTTTTTAAATGATATATCCCTGTTTCTTGATTGAAATAAGCGCTTGAGTTACACATTACTTTGTAAGTTGTGTCATTTGAAATATCCCCGTCTGTTTTTACAGGCAATATAATTTTACTTCTATCAATTGCACAAGGTATTTCTATCTTATACATTGTATAGTTGTAATTTTTTGAGTTTGAATTTTGTGAACTTATATTTGTATTGTTAGTTTGAAAACTAGTTGCGTTAAGTTCATTCGCAAATAACCTTGGAGTTATTGCTAAAGCAAGTATTGCTAAAACAAATAAGGTCATGATTTTGTTTATTGTTGTCATATTAATTTCCTCCTTAATATCTTATTCTTAATCTTAATATTGTTATTAGAAAAGTAAATACTAAAGTAAGGTAGATAAAAATGGCTAAAGAATACATTCTTACTTTTCTCATTGGGCATTGTAATCTTTTCATTTTTATTTCATCTTCTTTTTAGTTTTCTTTTCTTTTTGGGGAATAGGTTAATTAAACCTCTCTATACAAACACTTGATTTTTGTTATTTAAGTACCTTTAGTGAAACTAAGCGAAACTAAGCGAATAATACTGCAACAAAGGAGAAACTAGACTAAAATATATTTAAATAACCTTATATACTATATAATATATATTAACTAAAAATAAGTGATGATTAATGCGAAAACAAATATTATTTTTCTTGATTTTAATACTTTTAATTACTCCAATTTATGCAAACACCTTAAATATATATAATTCTTCATTTTCTTTAGTTTCTGATTCTAAAGTTGTAGAAAATGGAATACAAATTGGTCGAGTGTTTGGAGAAATAACTGAAAGTACAGATGAGTTTGATGAAAAAACAATTAAAAAAACAATAGAAATAGATTACATAGATAAAACAAATGATCTAAAAGAAACAGACATTGTTATTGCAATTGTTTATTTTGATAAAACAAATGAATCGCTAGCTACAAAAATGAGCGATTATGAAATGTCTAAGATGATGTATGATTATAAAGAAAGTAATTTTCAATTATTAGAAAATATAGATAGTAGAATAAAAGATAATATAACTTTATTTAAAATAAAAAATATAGATCTAGAAAAGAATCAAAGTGGGAGTTTACTCTTAAAATCTTATATTTCAAATACTGGCGTTAAAGAAAATTATATTGGGATACAAGATTCGGGAGTTGAGGAGAAATACTTTAATTTAAAACAATTAGAGTCTGCAATTGCTAAAGGGGTTATAGCGAAAAATGAGATTACAAAAGATACCACTCAGATTAATGTTTATATTGCAAGGTATGATATTGGAAAAAATATATTTTCAAGAGAAGATATATCTTCAACAGTTGATAAAAAGGCAATTCAAAAAAACACCAAATATGCGGGAGATATTTTTGGAAATAGATTTGTTTCTGAAGAAAATATGTTTAATTTAGAAAATATAGAATCTTCTAAGTTTAATATAAATGTAACTTTTAATACAGAACAATCTACGGAAACAATAGAAGAGCCAAATGTACTAGTGCCTGAGGGGATAACAGGAAATGAAGGAGAATTAGATAATTCTTTAGTTACTATTGAAATAATTCCTTCAATAGAACTTGAAGAAAATACAAATTCCAATTTTGAAAATATTTTAATTAATTCTAGTTTTGATTCAGATATTGGAAGTAATAAAACTTTTGATACAAATAAACTAATAAGTTATAAATTATTAGATATTAATTATACTAGAAAAGAAGAAACACAAATCTTTAAACCATACTCTTACAATATGTTAAGAACTTTTGTTATAACTGATTTAAATGTTACAAAAGACAAGATTTTAAGTATTGGGCTGTACCCATCTACTACAACAAAAGAAATATATGTTGCAATTGATGCGCCTCAATCTAAAACCATTCCAGTAATGACTAGTTTTGTAAAAAGTAGTTCTAAGATAACAGTTACAAAAGAAAATCTTACTCAATATATTAAGATTGATAGAAATTCTATTTCAAAACAAGGAGATAAATTAAATTTAGAATTAAAAGCAAATGTGGCTAATTTTTCTTTGCAAATAATTGAAGTTGATTCTAATTTTATAGTTACGGGAGTATATAGTTCCAATATTTTACAATTAACAAATGAACAGTTTGTAAAATATAATATTTTTCAAACAAATAGAAATATAATTGAATTCTATTGCCCTTCTTGTGATATAAAAGATTATGGAATTAATGAAAATGGATTTTCAAATTGTGGCAAATCTATTTTCGAAGAAAAGAAAAAACTAATTGTTGAATATATAATGGATAAATCAAATGTGTGTTTAGTTCCTGATGGCAAATCTATTGGAGGATTTACTAATAAAGCACTAGAAACATTTGGAATGAATAGATTGTTCTTTGAATGGGATGAAAGTAAGATTTATTCTGGGATATTTGATTATGGAGAATATTATATAGATCAAGATCAGTTTAGAATCGCAAGTTCAAAGAAATTAGATTATATAAAATCTAGAGAATTTACAGAACTTGGAGGAATTAAGTTAAGGTTAGGGAAAAATAAATTGATTGCTAGAACATTTACAAGTTTAGATTTTGATATCAATTCTCAAGCAAATAAAATAACAAATACTACAATTGATGACTCTCTTGCCCAAACAAAAGAAATACTTCTGGCTCTTCCTGAACCTTTAACGAAATTAACTGTTGTTGATCTTTACAATTGGCAACCTAAAGTTACAGATAAAGATTTTGATAAATATTTTTCTGTAGTTTATTTACCAAACGAATATTATAAATCTACAGATTATCACACTCATTATCAATTTACAATTGAAAGTTATCTAAATAATCAACAAAACCAATTGGCATATTTTTCAGATGCAAATAATCAAAAAGACTCTCAATTAAGATATCTTTACAATCAATCACAAGTAATTTCTGGTTTTACAAATATTTTCTATGCAGAAGGATTAGATTATTATATTTACAATTTTAAACCTTTCGGAGCTTTAGATGCAGAAACAAATAATATTCTTACAAATAAATATACTCCTTTTTTATCCAATAATTGGACTCTTAATTTAGATAATTATAATTCTGTGATTCAAATCTTTGATCCTAAGACATATGTTATAAGATTAGAAATAGCAGATGCAGATAAAAAAGACGCAAATTATAGTATTGAAGAAATTACTGATTCTTTATTTCTTGGAAGTATAGATTATTATTCTAATAATAGTTATTTTGCATATAATAATTTATTCAAAGAAACAATTAATCCAGTAAGTTATAACTATAATAATGAATTATTTATTTCTAAAAGTAATTCTGTTAAATCTGGAATAGAAATTACAGAGAAGATAGAGGATTATTCTGATATACAAGATGGTTATATTCTTAATATTAATTCAAAAGGTGTAGAAACATCGAATAAATATCCGTTAGTTATAACAGAAGATTATCTGAATACTTTAAATGTGTCTGTTGTGCAAGATGGGCATTATAATAATTATACTAAAACTTTAATTTCTCAAGAACAAGAACAATTAAATGGTGGGATTGGCGGTAAGCAACAAACGACAATTATTTATCCGTATTCCAAACCAAATTTGAAAATGGCTCCAATATTATTGAAATCAAATTCTCCGTTATTATTTAATTGGGTCGATGTGGACTTTGACAAAAATGAAACAGAATATATTTACAAGATAAATGGAACAGATAATCAAAAACAAAATATTTCTTCTATTATTGCAGATATTAGCTTAGGCAATAAATGTTTTGTGTTTAAAGATGATGAATTTCTAGTTTGGAATAATATAGATTCATTTATAGAGGGAAATAAAAATCAAATATATGCAGATTCTCCAATTAATCAAATGCAAGTAACAACTCAAAATAAATTATTTCAAGAAACTGTATTTTCAAACACATCCGTTCAACCAACAACACAATTTGCAATTTATATTGTGCCAAATGAGAATCAGAATAACGCGGTTGCTCAAGAATCTGCGCAAATATATTTAAATAATGTTATTATAGATAAAAAATTGGAAACATTAAAAAATAATTATTTAGTATATTCTAAATTAAATAAATCTGTTCCTGAATTTAATAAATATTTTGAATTTGATAATTATAATATTTGTAATGTCGTTAAAACAATAGACAATAAAAATTTGTTTAAACCTACATTTAAATTAAGTTGTGTGTCTCAAACTCCAACAATTGTAACAAAAGATTTTTGGTTAAATCCTAAAGTTAATTTTTGTTCAGCATTTGTCCGAAATTTTGCAATATTTCAATTTGGATATAATTTTGATTCTGCAAATGCCTGGAATCTTTCTGTTCAAAAAAATAATATTAGTTTATGGAGTAGTGATAAGGGATTATTAGAAGAAAATTGGAATTATTTAATTCCTGGTGCAATTTTGGGTATTAAACATCTAAATACTAGCTATGTTGATAAAAAGTATAGTCATGTTGTTATTTACTTAGGCAAGATTGGTAATGCACATTATATAGCGCATTCTTGGGGTACTAGATTTAAAATAGAAAAATTAGATGCGTTCTTAAAAACAGTAGCAAGAGGAAGAAATGATTATGGATTGTATGAAGATGGTGAGATTAGAGAAATTATGATCTCTAAAGATTTGTATGCGCAAATAAAAAATAAAGCAAAAGAAGAAGGAATAAGTCTTGGTAAGTTTGAAATGGAATCTGTAGAAGAATTGCCAAGTTATACTTTTGATTCATTTAATACCCAATTTGCAAGTATAAGTGCACAAAAAACCGCAATTGATAAACAAATGTATAAAGATTTAGAGAGTACTTATAATGAAATACTTGCTAAGCAGTTTGATATTTATTATAAGAAAAATTATGCAAATGAAAATTCAATAGAATATGATAATCAAATAATTCTTGACAATAATAAAGCGATGATAATAATCTTAGCGAAATATAAACGATTATTTTTAGTAAAGAAAACACAAGGCAAAATACAAATTATTGGACAGCATCTAATTTCTACAGGAGTTAATGGATTTGGTTGTGAAAATGATAGTTCAAAGACGCCAATTGGATTATTTAAAATTATTGCAAAACAAGGAAAAGATTGTGAGAAATTACAAATAATAGGACAAAACGGTTGTGAAACAGAAAATGGGAAGCCAGTATTTGCAACACTTAATTCAGGAGTTGCAAAAGTAGTTACTAGAAAACTTTTTCTTGATGGTCTAGAGAAAGGCAATATCGGAGTTGGTTGTGAAATTGGAAATAGAAATACTGTTTATAGAGGCATATATATACATGGAACAAATTATGAAAAATTTATGGGCCAACAGAAATCTCTGGGTTGTATAAGAATGTTAAATAATGATGTGATTACATTATTTAATTCTGTTCCAAATGGAACTTATGTTTATATTTCTAATAAGAGCAGCGGTTTAGGAAAACTTTTAGAAATTGAAGAATCATTAATTACTGATGATATTGAATATTCACTTGTGGCTGCAAGAAAACCAATAATAAAATCATCAATTCCTAAAAAGACCATGACTGATGTTGATAATTATATAAATAATTTAATTTCAAATTTTAGAATGTTAAATGACAATACTTCTGTTAGTTTAAATTATGCATATAAATGTAATATAATTGATCCAAAATTTCCGTGTTTCTTAAAAAGTGCATTAGATGTAGAATATGAAGCACACGTAGTAAAACCGCAATCTAGTGAATTTAATTATATTGTTTTTAGAGTTACAAAAGCATTTAATTATAGTTTAGAAGAAACTGCACAATTTTGGGGAAGTATTGCTCAAGAAAGTGGGACTTCTACTAATATAACTGGTTCTCAATCACAATATGGTAATGCTCTTATAGGGAAACCCGCATATGGAATTGCGCAAATTGAGAAAGCACCATGGAAACAATATGAAGCAAATAAATATACATTTGATGAAATGGTTAATGATTTTAGAGATGCAGATTTAAGTTCTATAATTGAGAAAGATTCTAAAATTGGGGATGTTACAAAACTTACAGGAAATCTTAAAACTATTGATAGTAGAAAAGAAATTATTGCGTTATTAGATTTAGTTTGGACAAATCAAAGTAAATATGCGTCTGTTGTTTTTTCTGCGGGATTAAAAAGATATATCGGGAGAAGATTAATAGATAATTCTCAAGAGAATTATATTGCTGGGAGAATAAGAGAACCATTCTGGGGTAGTCATAAAAACGTATACGATCATTCTGATTCAATTAATTTTAATTTTGCAGTAATTTATAAATATAAATATACTGGAACGCTAGTAATGTATTCGGGAATTAAACTATATTCTTCAGAATTAGATGGCGGTATAGGCACAATCAAAACAATTACTTTAAAATTAGCTAACTATTTTGCATTTAAGAAAGAATATTATATGTATTATTATGGATTGAAAACAAAAGAGCAATCTTCATTAATCTCAACATTATCTAATGCACATGGTGGGAAATTACCAAAATAAATTAAATTTCCATTAATAATGGATCAAATATTATTTTTTTCTTTTTCTCTTTTGGTGTAGTTTTTATATAATATCTTTTTGCGTGCTCTACTAAGAGTGCATGAAATTCTTGATATACTTTAAAGTCTCTTGGAATGCTATCTGAGAATAATTTCTGAACACTTTCATATTTTTCTTTCTTTTTAATCAATTTGTGATTTTCAAGTATTCTAATGGTGTAAGCATCAACAACAAATACTGGGTCTCTGTAAGCATAAAGAAGAATACTGTCTGCAGTTTCTTTTCCAATCCCATCAATACCAAGAAGTTCATGTCTTGTTGGTTTTCGTTCTCCTAGTTTTAAATAGTATTCAGAGATTGCAAGTAGTCTTTTATATTTTTGATTATAGTAACCAGTTGATTTGATTGCATCAATAACAGAAGTTCTGTCTGTAATTATTAATTTCTCTGGAGACAACGCATCAAGTTCTTTAAGATTTTTGATTGCTTTCTCAACAGTCTTCCAATTTGTTGCTTGAGTTAATATTGCCCCAATATACACTTCAAAGATTTCTCCATGAGTTCTTGGTAAGTAATATCTCCCTGGATGATAACCTTTGTTTTCAGTAATGCTAGTTAATGGCCACCAACCTTGCTTACCATAGCTTTCAAGTAGTATATTGTACATGTTTTGAATAGAGTTCATAATTAATATAAAAGACAAGAATTTATAAATCATTTTATTTACTATTTTTAGTATGTTTAAGAAATTAATAATATTGTTTTGTATTGGGTTACTTTTAGGAACCATCTTTCTAGTTCTTGCAGATTACACTAGAGATAAGCAAGTAATAGTAAAAGAAGCAATACAAGATATTAACAAAACTTATTATTTTGGTTATGGAAGTAATATGGATATTAATCTTTTAAGACAAAGGATTGATAATAATTCTATTGTTCCAGTAACTTATGCAAAACTAGAAGACTATAGATTGATATTTCCAAGAGAGGTTGGTAGTGTGATTCCAACAACAGGGCACGACGTTTATGGTTGTCTTTATCTTTTAAGTGATGAAGAGATAGCAAAACTTGATATTGTTGAAGGATATAGAGAAGACAGAGATAGAAATCTAAATAGTTACAACAGAGAATGGATTGATGTTTTTTTACCAAGTGGGAAAAAAGTTTCTGCAGAGATATATATCCAAGTAAACAATTTAGCAATTAACGATAAACCAGGAAATAGTTATAAACAAACGCTTGTAAAAGGTTCTAGAGATTGTTATCTTCCTGAGTTTTATATAGATGAATTAGAACAGATAGAAGTTAGATAAAATAAAAGATGGTCCTGCCCGGGTTCGGACCGGGGATCTCTACCATGTGAAGGTAACGTCATAACCGCTAGACTACGGGACCAAAAAATCTCCTTTTTATGGAGTTAATCTTTCAGGATCTCTTGGAAGAAGTACTGCTTCTTTGACGTTTGCAAGATTTAACATTAATTGAGTGATTCTGTCAAGACCAAGTCCTGCTCCACCATGGCTTGGAACACCATAGCTTAGCATCTTAACATAATAATCCATGTCTTCAAGGGAAAGTCCTTTTTCAGTTATTTGTTGCTTTAAGATAACAGTTCTATGTTCTCTTTGAGCACCTGTTGATATTTCACAACCTTTCCAAATAAGATCAAAACTTTTAGTTACTTTTATTCCATCTTCTTTTTCATCCTTACACATATGATAGAAAGGTCTTTTAGCGAAAGGGAACTCAGTTAAGAAAACAAATTCACTTCCGTATTTTTCCATAACTAAATCTCCAAACATCTTTTCTCCTTCAGAGTCAAGGTCTTCTTCAAGTGGGAATGTTTTTCCTTTTGCTTTTAACATAATCTTTGCTTCTTTCATTGTGATTCTTGGAATCTTGTCTGGGATTTTGATTTCAACTTTTAATATTTCAAGTTCTTCTTTACAATTATTTTTAATTTCAGTTAAAACATACTTTAACATATTTTCTAAAGTTGCCATAACTTCTTCTTGGTCTTTAATGTAACCCATTTCCATATCAATACCAGTAAATTCAGTTAAGTGTCTAGTTGTGTGACTCTTCTCTGCTCTAAACACTTCACCAATCTCATAAACTTTATTAAAACCTGCAGCAATCATCATTTGCTTATAGACTTGAGGTGACTGGGAAAGATAAGCTGGTCTATCAAAGTATTTTATTTCAAATAACTCTGAACCGCTCTCTACTCCATTACTTACCATTTTTGGAGTATTGATATTAACAAATCCTTGATTGTCAAAGAAATCAGTAACTGCTCTAACAATCTTAGATCTAACTTTAAAGATTGCAAGGTTTTCTGGAATTCTTAAATCAACATATCTATAATTGATTCTTGCATCAAAAGTACTCTCTATTTTTCCAGAAATGTTAAGAGGAACAGGAGCATCAGAAATGGAAATAATTTCAAGAGTTTCAGGAATTACTTCATAGCCATTCATTGCTTGTTCTGAAATCTTCTTCTCTCCAGTAACAACAATAACAGATTCTTTAGTTAAGTCCTTAGCTATATTAAACATTTCAGGATTATCCTTCTTAAAGAAAGTAACCTGTTCTCTTTTGAATTGATCCCTTAAGATAAAGAACATTAAGTTTCCAAAATTTCTTATCTCTGAGACATAACCTCTTGCTGTATATTTTTCCATATTTATTTTCTCCTTTTAAATTCTATTTATCTTTCAATTTCATACTTATATTTACAATTTAAATTTGTTTTAGATTTAAACCCTAAAAGGTCAGGATTAGAATCATCACAATCTTTCTCTGCTTTGCAGAAAGAAGGGCAAGTACTTGGTTTTTCTTCAGATATTCCCCAGTTACAATAATTATCTCCATCTTTATCTTCACAATTTATAGTGTTATTAAAGCCAGCTGGCCAATACGATTGATTTGTTGGTGGCGTTATTGGGGTTTTATAAATTCCTGCTAAAAAATGAGTTATATTATTATCATAAATTTTTACATATCCATTTTCTCCAAAATTTTCGCCCCAACTATTTTTAAATATCCAAATAACCCCCTCATGATTTAACTTGTATTTTAATATCTCATTAGTTAATCTGTTACAAGTTAAAAATTCGATGGTGTCTGTAGAAACATTAAGACATTGCCCATTTATAGATATTTGGCTGTTTTCACAATCTTGGAGGTTATATGCCCCGTCCCACATTAAATTATTATTATCTTCTGGATTATTTTCACATCTATAATTAAATGTTCCGGATTTCCAAAACTGTTGCTCATAGGTAAATGGATAACCATTATATGAATTAGTAATTTGTTCATCAAAATTATTACACGATTCAGATATACATTGCGCATTATAGCAAAGAGAATTGATATCACAACTATTCACAACATTTATATCCCAATTATTATTAATATATCCCACAAGCGACATTCCGTGATCCATAGGGGTATAAATAGTGGAAAGTGGCCCAAATTTAATTAAATTTGTTTTCAGTAAATCTATGCTAATTA
This sequence comes from archaeon, assembly GCA_041657425.1. Lineage (GTDB taxonomy): Archaea > Iainarchaeota > Iainarchaeia > Iainarchaeales > CSSED10-239 > JAKQTP01. Next base: position 46,934 of record JBBABY010000002.1, on the reverse strand, counting down.
ATTTTTCTTTAAACCTATCTATTAATGGTCCATTTGTAACTATTGTCTGTGTTTCTTCATCCCAAACTGCTGTGTGAATATAATCTTGTGGATAAAGCCCAAAAAAATCTGAAACTTTCCAGGTTCTATTTGAATGATCATTACAATATGTACACTCCATATCTTCAAAACTATATGGTGAGCACAATTCGTCAGTTATTCCATAAAATTTATTTATACAACCAAACCAACTTGGTGACTGTAGACCATAACAAGGATTAGTTGTTATATTAAAATCCGCACCATTGTATAATTCATAATTACATAGTGATATTCTTTCAGATAAATCTGAATTTTGATGTTTATTATAATACAAGTTTATAACTGCTTCTAAAGATGCAATTGTTGCAAAATTTTGGCAAGTGCCGAATGGGCCTTGATTTTTAATAGAAGTATTCCAGTTTTCTCCATGTACATTTCTCCAATCCCAAGAGTCTGGAAGTATATAATTTGGTTCTGCTTCTGGGGGAGTTATTGGTGGTTGTATTGTAGTATTAGTATTATTGTTTCTTGAATTATTTGTATTTGTGCTTTCTTTTAAAGTGAATATCCCGCCTTTGTAATATAAAAATCCTTGAAGGTTTGGAAGATATTCTGGTATTGTTCCATCTTCTTTTGTAAATAATCTTTTCTGTTCTTCATATGAAAGATTAGAAACAGATGTTTCTCCTGCTGTCCAACTCTTTTGAGCAGAATTGTATTTTTCTATTTTTGCTTTGCTTTGTGCTTCTAAAGTTTGTTGTTTATAACTTTTAATATCTTTAATTTCAGTAAATAATTTATCTTCAGGAAGTGTGTTTATTGAAAAGATATCTAATACTGCATCTTCTACTTGTATTTTCATTGAGACTGCAGTTATTGGTTTATCAAGAACACAAGTTTCTTCACAAATGTTTTCAAACTTTGTGTCTTTACTGTTTTCTGTTAATAGACTACTTGTTTCATAAACTAAATATTCATGCTTTTCTGAATCTACAAGTATAATTCTTAAAAGCCCAGCTTCTGATAGCAAAGTTGCATTACCAGTTACTGAAAGTGCATTTATTGGTTTATCTAATTTTAAGTTAATTTCAGTATTTTCTTTAAATGTTTGTGAAATGAAAGTAGTGTCTAGTTGTTCTTTAGTTGGAATATTAAATTCTGTTATTTCTTTTAGGTTTTGGGATTGATATTCTGTAATTGGTGCCATTGTTTCAATAGCAGCTTTAGAATCAATTGCTTTTGTTGCATTTCCTATACTTTGATTTACAAAAAATATAGAAACGATTGCAATCAAAAGTAAGATTGCTATTACATAGATTAAGCCAGTGTTTTTATTTTTCTTCAACTTATCGCCATTTAAAATTTACTTAATTAATTCTAGATTTCCATTAATTATTATAGGATTAAATCCTTCAATTTCATCTTTTAATATCCCGTCTGGTATTGGATTGTACATGAAGATTTTCTTCTCTTGCAGAAATGCTTCATACATTTCTAAGAATGTTGCTCCTCCTAAGTAATTAGGAATTCCACGTTTTTCAAAGTTAATTACTAATACTGCATCATTCTCTGCAACTTTTTTTCTTTGCAACAGAAACATTTCTGCTTTGAATTTCTGATGTTTTTCAAAACTTTCTAGTTTAAATCTTTCTTCTATAAAAGGATCATCGAAACTATTAGGTAAAGTAATTATATGTCCTTTCTTTTCAAGCTCTATCTTTATTTCTTCAATTCTATGATAATTGTGTTTGCTTGCTATAATAAATATTTTCATAATTTAGTCCTATTTTAATTTTCTAATTGGTAGTTTTAATTTTACTCTTTGTGGCGATTTAATTTTTGGTTTTGCTTCTTTTTTTAAAATTGGCTTTGGTATGATCTCTTTAATATCAAATTTAATTAATCTATCTGTTTTCTCAAATATATCGTAAATTTTCTTTGCATATTTAAGATAATTTGAAAATGTTTTTTCAATATATGTTGTAAGTAATAATTCTTTTGGGGTTAATTCTTTTGGATTCACAATTAAATTTTTATTAGAAATATCATATAATATATTTTCAGGATTAGGAGCTACAGTTCTTCCCCAAGACAGATTCTCGTGTCTTGCAAAATGAGTTCCTAGTAAGCAATCTAAATGTTTTGTTTCTTTTGGTAATTTAAGATACTTAAATAAAACATTTAATTGTTGTCCATGTTGAGCCATTGGGCTTGGAGAGATGATAACTATGTTCTCTTTTTTATGTTCCTGAAATAATATTGAATAATTGCGATCAAAATTGTGATCTGCTTTTGGCAATATGAATGTAAATCCATTGGATTTATGTAATTGCCAATGATTCATATTTGCATTTGCTGGATCAATTACATGTTGGTAGTATTTCATGTTTTTTCTTTATTTTAATCTTCTTATTGGTATTTTTGGTTTTACCTTTTGTGGTAATTTAATCTTTGGTTCGTCTGTTCTTTTTGGTGTTAGTTTTGGTATTTTAAAATCGCTACCAAATTTGGTGCCTTTTTGTAGTAATTTCTCGATGAGTTCTATATTTTTAAATTCTGGATCTGAAGATCTTAAATTATTAAATACAAATGTTTCTGGCCCCGCAGGAACTGTTTTATACCATTTATTACTTCTGGTTTTTTTTAGGAATACTAATCCAGAAATACAATCTATAAATTTGGTGTCTTTTGGTATTTTTGCAATTTTTAAAAGAGTGTTGAATAGTTCAATATGAGTAAAGCTATTTAACTTTAAATCACTTACTAATAGAAAGGTTTTATTATTTTTTTTGTGATATAATACATATGCTTCATCATATGGAGGAGGAGATTTAGAAACTACAAATATAATATTTCCAACTTTTTGAATATTCCAGTCTTCTAAAATTGCAAGATTTGAATCAAGTTCAGTCCATTGATATTTCATAGTTTTTTACTTCCTTGTAATTCTTTTCTCAATGATTTCTTCCTTCAATGCCTTGATGAATTCTGAAACCTTGCTTTCTCCAAGGATTTCATTGTCTCTTGTTCTAACATTGATTGTTTGGTTTTGTTCTTCTGCGTCTCCAACAACAAGGATGTAGTTGATCTTTGAAAGTTCAGCATTTCTTATCTTTTTGTTCATTGTTAGTGCAGCATCATCAACTGTTGTTCTTAGTCCTTCTTCTTTTAAGACATCAGCAATTGCATAAGCATAGTCATTATGTCTGTCAGCGATTGGAAGCACAATTACTTGGACAGGAGAGAGCCACAATGGAAACTTTCCTTCAAAGTTTTCAACAAGGATTCCAAGGAACCTTTCAACACTTCCGTAGATTGCACGGTGAAGCATTACTGGTCTCATCTTTTCATTGTTTGGACCTTCGTAAGTTAAATTAAACTTTTCAGGCATTTGGAAATCAAGTTGTATTGTTCCACATTGCCAATCTCTTCCAATTGCGTCTTTCAAATGGAAGTCAATCTTAGGCCCATAGAAAGCTCCGTCTCCTGGATTAAGTTTATACTCTTTACTTGTTTCATCAAGTACTGCTTTTAATGTGCTTTCTGCTAAATCCCAATCCTTAGGATCTCCCATTGCTCCTTCTGGTTTAGTTGATAGTTCCATGTGATAGGAAAAACCAAAAGTTTTGTAAACTTCATCAATGAAATTAATTAAGTCTGTTAATTCGTCTTTCATTTGATCTCTTGTACAAAATACATGAGCATCATCTTGAGTAAAGCATCTAACTCTAAACATTCCTGAAAGAGCACCAGAAAGTTCATGTCTATGAACTAATCCAAATTCTCCTGCTCTGATAGGTAAGTCTCTATAAGAGTATTGATGTGCTTTATAGATTAAAAGATTTCCTGGACAGTTCATTGGTTTAACTGCATAGTCTGCGTCATCAATCTTTGTAAAATACATATTGTCTTTATAGTGATCCCAATGTCCTGATTGTAACCATAATGATTTGTTTAGAATCATTGGAGTTTTATTAATCTCATAGTTTCTTTCATATAGTTTTTCAGTTAAGAACTCTACAAGTTTATTCCAAATAATTGTTCCTTTAGAATGAAAGAAAGGCATACCTGGTGCTTCTTCTTGGAAACTGTAAAGATCTAATTCTCTTCCAATCTTTCTATGATCTCTTTTAGCTGCTTCTTCAATTCTTGTTAAGTATTCTTTAAGTTCTGTTGAAGAATTATAAGACACTCCATAGATTCTTTGAAGTTGTTTGTTCTTTGCATCTCCTCTCCAGTAGGCTCCTGCTGCTTTTAATACCTTAAATGCTTTGATCTTTCCTGAAGAAGGAATGTGTGGTCCTCTACAGAGATCAATGAAGTCTCCTAGTTGGTAATATGATAAAGATTCTCCTTTTTCTTTAAGTTCATTTATCATTTCTAGTTTATATGGTTCGTCTTTAAATAATTCTAAAGCTTTACTGAAATTTACTTCATGTCTTTCAAACTTTAAGTCTTCTTTAATTATTTTATTTACTTCTTCTTCAATCTTAATGAGTTCTTCGTCAGTGAATGCTCTATTGATATCTACATCATAATAGAATCCTTCTTCAATTGATGGACCAATTGCAAACTTCACATTTGGAAATAATCTTTTGATAGCTAGAGCCATTATGTGTGAAGAACTATGCCAGAAGATGTGTTTACCATCTAGGTCTTTGTAAGTTATAACTAAAAAGTCAGTATCAGTGGTAATAGGAGTTTCTAAATCTTTTAATTGTCCGTTAATTTTTACAGCAATTGCTATTCTTAATAATCCTTCGCCAATATGTTCAAGGATTACATCTTTTGCTTTTTTTCCTGATTCAACTTCTTTTATATTTCCATCAGGAAACTTTACATTTACTTTCATACTTTGTTTCTCCTCCGTGTTTTATCAAACATCTAAAAACTCTCCTATTACCACATAGTTAGATTTAGGTATAAGGTCTTATATTATATATAAAATAGAAATAAATATAAATAAACAAGAATTTAGTCTGATAGCAAAGCTTGTAATTTAAAAATTAAGAAAAAGAAATTAAAAAAAATAATTGATTATAAAAATCAATTATCAATGGTTATTATATTTATAATATGCTTTACTGTTCGTTCTTCATACTCATATAACAATCTCTACAATAAACTGGCTTGCCTTCCATAGGTTTGAATGGAACTTCACATTCTTTACCGCACTTTGAACAAGTTGCTTTATGCATTTCTCTAGGTCCTGTGTTTCTTGAGAAGTTTCCTCTTGAACCTCCACCGTTTCTATCATTTCCTCTTGGACCTCTATAGTCGTCACTCATGTTTTTTTTCCTCCGAAAAATTTATTTTATGTATGAAGAACAGTTTTAATATCTTTATACATACTATATATATAAGATAAGCATGGTCTTTTAAAGCTTTACTATTCTGTTCTTTTGGGGATTTGCCAGATCTTTGTGTTTTTTTGAGATGCCATTGTAAAACTACAGAAAATTAAAGCAAAAGTAACACTTTAAATTAAAGTTAAAGCATTTATAACATTATTTGAGAAACAAGGTTTTTATTTATAAATGGGTTTGTTTTTGTTAGGGAACTAGAATTTTTTGGTCAAAAGAATAGCTATATAAACAGTTTCCTGCCTAAATATATTGGACAGACTGGGGGGCTTGCGGTCTCTTGTAACCAGAAATCCGCATATGCTGGGGTTTTGCCTAGAGTGAGGGAAATAAGCAATATTTTGTCCTTTGTAAGGTTGCCGACGATTCGTCCAAGGAGAGTGGATGATCTAGCTAATCCTGTGAGGTCCGGAAGGAAACAGCAGTATTCTAGACACCCATTGCTTTTTGGGTTGCGGATCCGAGATCTTATGAAGTTAAGCAAAGTGTTGGACTGTTTTTCGAACTTTAGGTGTCCATTTCTACTTTTATAGTGATTTTTTTCTTGAAAACAGAAGTATTTAAAAACCTTTTGGTTCATATAGATATAATTAGAATGTATTTTTCCAAGAATAAAGCAAAAGAAGCGTATTAAAGGCTCCTTTTTATTCTTTGTGGGGTTTCTATTGAGAAATCTTGATAATGTGGAAAAAAGAAAAAATGAGGTGTAAAAAAAACATGAAGTCATTAATAAACAATGCTGTTAGCGCAAAAAGCAATAATGCTGAATACGCAAAAGACGGCGAATTCGCAGCACCAAAGATTATGGTAATAGGTGTTGGTGGAGCAGGAAATAACTCTGTAAACAGAATCTCAGCAATGGGAGTTGCAGGTGCAGAATTAATTGCTGTAAACACAGATAGAGCTCACTTAGGAATTATATCAGATGATATTACTAAGTTATTAATCGGAAAGTCAGTTACAAACGGACTTGGTGCAGGTGCATATCCAGAAGTTGGTGCAAAGGCTGCTGAAGTATCCAAGGCTGCATTAGAAGAAATATTAGATGGTGTTGATCTTTTATTCATTACAGCTGGAATGGGTGGAGGAACAGGTACAGGAGCTGCTCCAGTAGTTGCTCAAATAGCTAAACAACAAGGTGCAATCGTAGTTGCAATTGTTACATACCCTTTTGCTTTAGAAAGAGCAAGAATGAAGAAAGCTGAAGAAGGAATAGACATCTTAAAAGATATATGTGATACAGTTGTTGTAATCGATAACAACAGATTAGTTGAATTAGTTCCTAACTTACCAGTACAAGACGCTTTCAAGGTTGCTGATGAAGTAATCGCAAGAGCAGTAAGAGGAATTACAGAAACAATCACACAACCTTCATTAATTAACTTAGATTACGCAGATATTAGAACAGTTATGGGTGGTAAAGGATTATCAGTTATTGCTGTTGGAGAATCACAATCAGTAAATAAAGTTGATGAAGTAGTTGAAGACACTTTAAAGAACGCTTTATTAGATGTTGATATTACAGGTGCTACAGGATGTTTAATACACATTACAGGTGGAACTGAATTAACATTAGGTGAAGCAAACGCTGTTGGTGAAATGTTAACAGAACAAATTGATCCTAACGCTCAAGTTATTTGGGGTGCAAGAATCGATCCAACATTCGAGAACAAATTAGAAGTAATCGCTATCTTTACAGGAGTTAAGTCACCTTTCATAAAAGGAAGTAAGAAGTTTACAGGCGGAAACCAACCAGTAAGCAACTCAGGTAGAGGATCCGGAAGATATAACGATGATTTCGGTATAGATATGTTATAAGTGTAACATACACATACATCTCAAAACAGGAAAAAACCATTTGGTTTTTTCTTTTTTCTTTTTTCTATTAGTTCATTTAAATTTTTTCTTGGTTTCTATGGTAAATAGATATAAAAAATGTTTTATTATATTATTTTGATATGTTAAAATTAAAAAGATGGCATTGGATAATTATTGTTTTAGTAATAATTATTTTATTGATTATAGTTATTAATTCAATAAATAGAGTAACATCAAATTCAACGGACAAAACTAGAGAATATAAAGTTAGTAGTAATACTTCTTTAAGAGTTATTAATAATGAGTTATTAAAAACATCAAATCTAGAGTTTAATATAGAACTATCTAATGATGAAAAATATTTTATGGATAATTTTTATGATAGTATTGATACATTTTCGGGGAAAGTAAAAGAAGTAATGACTAAATCATTATGTGTTTCATTACAAAAGATTTATTTTGATTATAATTATTCTAAGGACTCAGATAAAATATTTTTTCCAGATTCTATATTGGAATTAAATTCTGTAGATGGTAATATATTTAATCCATTTTCTGGATATATGATAGTTTCTGTTAAATTAAATCTTAAATACGAATCTGGAGAAAAGATATCTCAATGTATAATTACGGGAAAAAACTTAAATCAAATTGAATTTAAAATTTATTAATTCTTAATCTAATTATCCCAGAAATTCTTTTTATAAGTGTCGTCTCTAATTTATTTATGGTCTACTATTTTGCTTATGGTTCAAATATGTCTGAAAGACAAATGGATGAAAGAATTGGGATCGCTAATTATAAATTTTTTTCTTGTGGGAAGCTATTAGGTTATGAACTTAGATTTAATAAAACTCCAAGAAATATTGAAAACCCAAAGAAGGGTTATGCAAATATAGAACCAAAAGAAAATTCTGTAGTTGAAGGAATAATTTTTGAAATAGATTCTATTGCAATAAGTAAATTAGATAAATATGAATGTGTTCCAGAGCATTATGTAAGAAAACAATTAATTGTAAATGCATTAGATAAAGAAATACTTTGTGAAGTGTATTTTGCAGTAAAAACAAGAGATGGGCTAAAGCCCGAAAAAGTATATCTTGACAGATTATTAAAGGGAAAAGTATATCTTTCAGAAAAATATTATAAAGACTTGAAATCTACTTCTACAATAGATTAAACAAATGGATTTAAAAGCTCAATCTTTAATATAATACCTATAGATAGAGGTGGTAGGTTATGCCAGCAGATGTAAAAATAGAATGTGAACAATGTAAGCAGAAGATAATAGCTTCTGGGTTATCGTATAAAGATAAATGGTTTTGTAGTATAAAATGTCTTAAAGATTACAAAAATTCACAAATGTCAACACCACAATAAATAATTTAGATTATTTCTAATTTTAATTAATAATTAGTGTGCACAAATAAAAAATAAAAAGAAAGAAAAAAACTTATTTCTTCTTTTTTGTTTCTGGTTTTATGAAATAGATATAGATTATTGGTAGAATTCCTGCTGTGTTTAATATAAGTAAGAACACAAACCAAGTAAGTTGATTATTTCTTCCTGCTTTCCATAAAGCAATACCTTTCCATACCATTTCCCATATCATTAATGGGATAAGCCATAATAATGTTGTATTTGTAATCATAAATAACATAGAAACAAAAGAGTTTTAATTAAATGTTTTCTATTTATATTTATTTCCGCTCTTATATTTATCTTTTAATACATTAACTACCATACAAGAGAAAATTATCATGTGGATATTGCTTGCTTTTCTTACTGCTTTAATTGAAGCAATAGCGGTTCATTTTGATTATCTTACCATCAACAAGTATATGACTGATTACAAGGCAATGTTTCTAGTTGTTGCGCTTTGTAATTTTTTAGTGTTTGTAGTTATCTACCTACTGAAAGGCAGCACCTCTGCAATTCCTTTAGTTACTATCGGTTTAGCGATGCTTGCAGGGTTAATTTTTGCTTATGGGTGTTTTTTATTCTATAAGTCATTTAAGATGGAAGAAGTGTCAGTTGTTAGTGCTGTTGTCTATATCTATATTATTTTTTTAGTAATATTAAATCTAGTAATTGGAACAGGAGATAAATTAAATGCTTTTAACATTATTGGAATTGTATTGATTGTAGTCTCAATATTTATATTTTTAATAAAAGACTTTAAGAAACTGAGGCTTTCAAAAGGGGTAGAGGTTGTTATTCTTTCTGCAATTGTCTTTTCTTTTGCTTATTTTTTAATGGGTATTTGTATGAAGCAATTTAATGATTCGTTAGTTGTTTATAGTTATTTTAGACTTGGCTATGCTATTGGAATGTTAGTATTTGCATTAATATATTTTTCTGAATTTAAGAAAACATTTAAACAGTTTGGAACTAAAACGATCTACTTGCAGTTGATTTCTAATGTTTTATACATTACAGCATATTTACTTCTTTTTTATGCTTTTGCATCAGGAAAAAATATTGCTTTAGTAATAGCAATAACTGCAGTATATCCTTTTCTGGTGTTTATACTTGCAATCATTCTAAGTAAGACTCATCCCGTAATACTTCAAGAAGATTTAAGCAGAAGCAGATTTATCAAGAAAGCAATCGCAATAATCATTTTGATTGTGGGGATTATTCTTGTTAGTTCTTTCTAATTGTCCCACCCCATTTATATTTATTTCTTTGCCTTAAATATATTATAGAAAAGAAAGTGAATAATTATGAAATATACTAAAGACTTATTATGGACAAAAGGAATGACTGTTACTGATCTTGTTAGTCAATACGACAGTATTGGGTTTCAATCTGCTGAACTTTCAAGAGCTTCTGAACTAATCAAGAAGATGAAGAAAGAAGGAGCAAAGGTCTACCTTTCATTTACGTCTAATATGGTTACTTCAGGCCTTCGCGGTTTCTTCGCACAAGTAATTAAACTTAAGATGGCTAATGTAATCTGTACAACTGTTGGTGCAGTTGAAGAAGATATTATGAAAGCAACTGGTGAGAAATTTATTGTTTCTTCCTTTGGAGCAAATGATCAAGAACTTTATGAGAAAGGAGAGAATAGAGTAGGTAACATTTTAATTACAAATGAATCATATGCAAGATTTGAAAGCAGTATGCAAGGTTATCTTCTTGATCTTTACAAGAAAAAGAAAGTTTGGGCAACTTGCGAGTTACTTAGAGAGATTGGTTTAAAACTAAATGATGAAAACTCATTTCTTTATCAAGCAGCAAAGAATGATGTTTCAGTCTTCTGCCCTGCAATCACAGATGGTTCTTTTGGTTTCCATTTATATTTGTTCCAACAAGACCATAAGGATTTCATGATCGATATTATTTCTGATTTTAAACAAATAATCTTTTCAACAACACATGACGAGAAGAAAGGAATCATAGCTTTAGGTGGGGGAGTAGCAAAGCACCATGTCATCCTAACAACATTAATAAATGGAGGAGCAGACTATGCTCTTTACATGACAACAGCATCATCAAGATCAGGAAGTCTTTCAGGAGCAACAACAGATGAAGCAAAATCCTGGGGAAAGATAAAAGATGAAGCAGATGCCGTAACTGTTGTTGGAGATGTTACAATAACATTCCCACTTGCAATGATTAAAGCATTAGAAGATTTAACCAAAGAAGGGATACTTAAATGACTGACAAAGAAAACCACACAAACATAGAAAGTCTAGATAATCAAGAGAAGAGTTATAAACGAAAAGTATTATTTGCAATCTTTTTTGCAGTTGCAATTATTTTTATAGGAATTTTTATTTTTAGAAGACTAGAACATTGGAGTTATGTTGATGCTTTCTATTTTACAACTATTACTTTAACAACAATTGGTTATGGAGATGTTGTTCCAAAAACAGAACTTGGTAAAATTGTAGCTTCTTTGTTTGCTTTAATTGGAGTTGGTACATTCTTATTCTGTGTTGGTATAATTGCAGAGAATTATTTCTTTAAAAGAATGGACAAATTTGATAAAGCAGTAGATAAACACGTAAATAGCAAGTTAAGTGAAAACTTAAAAGAAATAAATAGAAAGATTAAGTTTATAGAGACAATGAAAATAAAGAAAAGGCCAGAAGAAAAGCATGAGAAGAAAATAGAAGAGAAACATGAAAAGAAAGTAGAAGAAAAAGATAAGCACGAATCAAAATAATTCTGAAATTGAAGTTAAAGTTCTAGAGATAAATAAGAAAAAACTAGAAAAGAAACTCCTTAAACTTGGAGCAAAGAAACAATTTACAAAAAAGATTATTCAAGAGAATTACGATAACCAAGAATTAAAGAAAAAAAAATCAAGCATAAGAATAAGACAGTTAGGAAAGGACATCTACATTACCTTTAAAGCATTTAAAGAAATAAAACATAATGTAAAGAACTGTAAAGAAATAGAATTTCAAGTATCTTCTAATTTTAAAGACATTCAAGAATTATTTTCTGCTCTTGGTCTAAAAAGATATCACAGAATAGAAAAGACAAGAACTAGTTATACACTAAAAGACATTACCTTTGACATAGACACAGTAAGTAAACCTTTCAAGATTCCAACCTACTTTGAGATAGAAGCAAAAGACAATAAGCAGATTGAAAAAACACTCCAATTGTTGGACATCTCAAAGACCAAAGCAAAACCTTGGGGAACAAAGCAATTACTTGAGTATTATCAATTAAAAAATTAAGGACGAAATAATGGCTACAAGAATTATTTTTAAAAAACCAATCTATAAAGAAAAATTAGAAAAGGAGTTGCCTGAAGTAATTATAGAAAAACCAAATGAAATTGTAGATTCTGAGAGTTTTAAGAAAGGTGCAAAAATTAGAAATATTTATATTAAATTATGTGAATTTAAATATAAAAGAAAAGTAAAAATAGTGGGAAGAAATTTATTATCTGAGTTAGGTGGAAAAGGACCAATTATTGTTCTTGGCACACATCATCTTACAATTGAACCTGCAATAATTCAGTCTTTTTCTAAAAATTATGTTCATTGGATATCTGCTGCATATTTTCCAAACTCTACATCTACAAAAAAATATTATTTTCAGCAAATCCCATTTGTAAGAAAATTATTTTTAAAATTAGAAACTATTCCTATAGATAAACAGCACGTTACAATAGCAAGTATAAAGCAGTTATTAGCTAAAGGAACTAAGCTTTTAGAAGGAAATAGAATTGTTGGTTCTTTTCCAGCAGGGCATTCTGATCTTGCAATTAGTACTAAAATTCCTGATCAATTTGAATTAGGGCATTCTAGTATACTTCAGATGGCAAGTAAAGCACAAGATGGGATAAATAAGAAAATCCCAGTAGTTTTAGTATCTATAAGAAAGAATAAAAGAGATGGGAAATATTACGTTATTCAGCAACTAAGATATCTTCCAAAGAAATTTGATAGAAAAGAATTAATTAATGAATATATAAGAGAAATAGAACAAAAATATACAGAAATGGAGAAATTAGAAAGTAGAGAATACAATCCCATGAAATTACTAAGTACAAGCTCTGTGAAAGCTTAATACAAAAACAAACTAAAATTTATTCTACTCTTTTCTTAAGTTCGTTTATTTTATTTCTGATTCTAATTGCAGTTTCAAAGTCAAGTTCATCTGAAGCAACCTTCATTTGCATTTCTAGTTCAATAATTAGGTTTGGTATCTCTGGCTTAGGGATGTGCATGATATCTGTGATTTCCTCAATTTCTTTTTCTCTTATTGGTTTAATGATTGTCATTGGAGTAATATCATATTGCATATTATACTCCATCTGGATCTTTCTTCTTCTTTCTGTTTCTCTAATTGCCCCAGTAATTGAATCAGTCATCTTATCTGCATAAAGATGAACATAAGATTCAGAATTTCTTGCAGCTCTTCCAATAATCTGGATAAGACTTCTTTGATCTCTTAAAAATCCCTCTTTATCAGCATCAAGTATTCCAATAAAACTTACTTCTGGGATATCAATTCCTTCACGCAAGAGATTAATACCTACTAAACAATCAAACTTTCCTAAACGAAGCTCTCTAATAATTTCAGTTCTTTCAAGAGTATTAATTTCAGAATGAAGATATCTTGTTTTAATTCCTTGGCTTGACAGATACTCCGCTAATTCTTCAGCAAGTTTCTTTGTTAGAGCAGTAACTAAAGCTCTATTTCCTTTTGCAATTGTTTTTCTAATGTTAAATGCAAGATCTTCAATCTGTGTCTTTGAAGGTTTGATAAATACAGGTGGATCAACTAAACCTGTTGGTCTAATAATCTGTTCAATTACTTGAGAAGAAAGATTAGTTTCATAAATAGAAGGAGTTGCAGAAACAAAAATCACAGTATCCATAAATTTTTCAAACTCATTAAACTTCAATGGACGATTATCAAAAGCAGAAGGAAGTCTAAAACCATAATCAATTAATGTTTTTTTTCTTGAATAATCTCCCGCATACATTCCATGTACTTGTGGAATTGATTGATGGCTTTCATCAATAACTAAAAGGAAATCATCAGGGAAATAATCAAGAAGACAGAAAGGTCTCTCTCCTTTTTTTCTCCCATCAAAATGTCTTGAATAGTTTTCAATTCCATTACAATATCCTGTTTCTTTAATCATCTCTAAGTCATACATTGTTCTTTGTCTTAGACGATGTGCTTCAAGCGGTTCTAAATCAAGAAGTCTACTTTCTAGTTCTTCGCGAATTGATGCAATTGCAGGATCAAGAGATGATTTATCAACAACAAACTGTTTAGCAGGATAAACAAAGAATTTATCAAACTCACTTAATTTTACGTTTGTGATTTTATCAATTTCAGTTATTCTATCAATTGTTTCTCCAAATAACTCTATTCTAATAATATTAGTTGTGTAACCTGGAGCAATATCAACAACATCTCCTTTTACTCTAAATCTTCCAGGCATTAATTCCATATCGTTTCTTTCAAACTGAATATCAATCAATTCTCTTAATAGTTCTGTTCTTTTAACTTTTTGTCCTTTTGTAATTGTAAACCCTTTTTCTCTGAATGTCTTAGGATTACCAAGACCATAGATACAAGAAACAGAAGCAACAACAATAACATCGTTTCTTGAAACAAGAGAAGTTGTAGCTGAGAGTCTCATCTGTTCAATCTTTTCATTAATCTTTGTGTTCTTTTCAATGTAAAGATCTTTCTGTGGGATGTAACTCTCTGGTTGATAATAATCATAATAAGAAACAAAATACTCTACTTTGTTTTCAGGAAAGAAATCCTTTAGTTCATTGTATAGTTGAGCTGCAAGTGTTTTGTTGTGAGCTAAGACAAGAGTTGGCTTATTGTAGCCAGCAATGACATTTGCGATTGTAAAGCTTTTCCCAGAACCAGTAACCCCAAGAAGAGTCTGGATCTTCTTTCCTCTCTTAGCCAACCCTGCTGATAGCTGCTTAATTGCATTAGGTTGATCCCCATCTGGAGAAAAAGGAGCTACAAGCTTAAATTTGTTCATGTAATATATAATTATAGATAGTAATCTATTTTAATATATTTAAAGTAATTCAGAAGGGGTGTAAGTGTAATTTTTGGTTTCATATAAAGTAATTATTTCTAAATTATTAATATTTTCAGGAAAGTTTTTCTTTAAGTCTATTATAAAATTTCTTAATTCTAAATTGCTTTTCAAATTAACAGTTAGTTCTAGATCCCAGGTTCCAACATATTTAGAAATATATTCAATTTCTCGCTTTTGTTTAGCATATTCTTCAAATTTTTCAATAACTTTATTTGTTAAATTTGTACATCTTATAAGAATTTCAAATCTATTATATCCTAAGATTGTATAATCAATAATTAAACGATATCTTTTAATTATTTTATTTTTTTCCATTTTTTTAATTCTATAATTTATTGTATCTCCAGGAATTTTTGTAATTTTAGATATTTCTGTAATCTTAATTCTTGCATTTTTATGAAGTAATTTCGCAATTTCTTTATCTTTATTATCAAAATCTAAATAATTGGATTCATCATATCTAACTTTTATTGCATTTTCATTAATTGATTCAGTTAAATTAGTGTATCCAAAGGGAATAGAACCAAGACTTGTTGATAGCTTATAATCTTGTATTACATTTGGAAATTCAGTAAATATCTCTCTTAATGTTTTATCTAATTCGAATGCATTTTTGGCCATAATAGAAAATGCTAAATCCCAATTTCCTGAACAAGTGGTTATCCAATTTATATTTTTTAATTCAAGAAGAAAATTAATAAGTTTTTCTTCTTCTTTTGAGTTTATTTTTTGAAATCTTAAATAGGTTTTATGTGCCTGATATCCAAATCCAAAAATGGTTACATATTCTTTAATTATCCCTAGAGATTCTAAATTTTTTATTCTGTAATTAACTACTTCTTTTGAAGATTTTACTTTTTTTGCAATTTCTGAATAATTAGCTCTAGGGTTTTTATTTAATTCAGTTATAATGTTTTTATCTAATTTGTCCAAATTAAGTAGCGGTGACATAATTAATTATTTAAACCAAATAATATAATAATATATCTTTTTCTAATAAATACTCATTTTTATTAGCATTTGGTATGATTATCTCACAAAAGTTATATCTATTTAAAGAATTATATTAATATATGAAGGAGAGTAAAAGTATGACCTTCGATAATTTAGAATTTGGAATTATAATATTAATACTTTTAATATTATATATTATTTTGAGATTAATCTGAAATTTGGAGAGATATATGGATTCTGAATATACAGATTTAAAAAAGATAATAATTATATTAATATTTGCATATTTAATATTCGCGATATTAATTTATCTTTTAGATTATTATATGATTTAAACAAGAAAAGGAGAAATTAACATGAAATTATATTTTATTACTGGTAGCGAAAACAAATTACAAGAAATACGTGCTTTATTGTCTGATTCAGAATATAAAGTTTCTAAAATTAATTTAGATTTGCCCGAAATTCAGGCAATTAATTCAAAAGACGTAATAATCGCAAAAGTAAAATACGCAATAAAGAAAACAAAGAAGAAAAATATTTTTGTAGAAGATACAGGATTACATTTTAGTTATTTAAATGGTTTTCCAGGAGCATTGACTAAATGGTTTTATTTAAGAAATGGATCAAAAAAGATATATTCTCTTTTAAAAAATAAAGGTAATTATAATGCTCAAGCAATAACGGTAATTGGATATTATGATGGAGAAAATATTCATTGTTTTACAGGAACAATATTTGGTAAAATTGTATCTCCTAGAGGAAAAACTGGGTTTTCGTGGGATAATATATTTGTACCAAAAGGATATAATAAAACTTTTGCAGAAATGGGTGCTATTGAAAAAAATAAAATAAGTATGAGAAAGAAAGCAGTATTGAAATTTAAAAAATACTTAATTAAGTCAAAAGATACAAATAAAAAGTAAATTAAATATTAAATATAATGGAGGAATAATTATGATGAATTTTGTTTTTGGCTCACAATGGGGAGATGAAGGAAAGGGAAAGATAATAGATTATTTAACTGAAAATTCAGATGTTGTTTTAAAACATCACGGTGGGGCAAATGCAGGTCACACTATTTATGTTAATAATGAAAAATATGTATTTCATTTGATACCTGGAGGAATACTTCACAAAGACAAGATTTGTGTTATTGGTAATGATACTGTTCTAGATATGTTTACATTAATGGATGAATTAACTATTCTTAAACAAAAGAACATTTCTTACAAAGACAGATTATTTATTGGAGAAAGAGCACATATTACTTTACCATATCATAGATTATTAGATGTTGCTTTAGAAATTAAGAAAGGAAAGGATGCAGTTGGAACAACAGCAAGAGGTATTGGCCCAACTTATGCAGATAAGATTAATAGAATAGGTATTACTGTTCATGATTTATTGGATAAAGAAGTACTTAGAACTAAAATTATTATCGCAAACAACCAAGCAGTAGATATTGTAAAAAAATGCTATGGTGTTGATAATCAAAAGATTAAAGAAATTTTATCTAGTTTCAAATATCTTGATTTTACTGCTCTTGATTATTTTGATGAAGATACTGGACTTAATATTAATAAACTTGTAGATAAGTTCTATTCAATAGGTCAAGAACTAAAAGAAAATATAAAAGATATAACTTTATTGATAAATGATTATTTAGAAAAAGACAAGAGAGTATTAGCAGAAGGATCTCATGGGATATTACTTGATATTAACTATGGAACTTATCCTTTTGTTACAACTTCTGTTTGTACAGTTGGTAATGCTTTTTCTGCAACAGGAACATCTCCTAAATATCTTGATAGATCAATTGGTATTGTTAAAGCATATACCACTAGAGTTGGAGCAGGACCTTTCCCAACAGAACTAAATGAGGGAATTGGAGAAGAATTAAGAGCAAAAGGACAAGAATTTGGAGCAACAACTGGAAGACCAAGAAGATGTGGCTGGTTGGATTTATGTATTATTAGATATTCTAAGATGCTTAATGGAATGACAGATATTGCATTAACAAAAATTGATATTCTTACAGGAATGGATAAGATTAAAGTGTGTGTTGGTTACAAATTGAAAGATGGTTCTGTAATCAAAAGCATTCCGTATGATTTAGCAACAGTTACTCCAATGTACGAAGAACTAGATGGTTGGAAAGAAGAAATTTCTAATGTTAAAGAATATAATAAGCTTCCAGCAAACCTAAAGAAATATATTGAATTTATAGAAAAAGAAGTAGGAACAAAAGTAAAATATATTTCTGTTGGAGCAAACAGAGACCAGACAATTATTAAAGAATGATAAATTTTATGAAACAAATAATACCTAGGAATAGAGGAACAGTAATTGTCCAAAATAAATTAGGAAAAATATTATTTGTTTCTGAAGATAATATTAAATTTGTATTGCCTGGGGGTACTGTAGAGAAAGGAGAATCTTCATTTGAAGCTGCAATAAGAGAATTAAGAGAAGAGACAGGGCTAATTCCAATAAAAGCTAGAAAATTATTTAATTATAAATCTAATATTTTATATTCGGAGAATAAAAAGACTTATTCTACAAAACACATTGTTTTATTGGTTGAAACAGAGAAACATAATTTAATTTTAGGAGATGATGTAAAATATAGTATGTGGTATGGATATACCAAATTACAAAAAGAACAGATATTATCCTCTCATTATAAGATTATAGAAAAATATTTGAAAATAAAAGATGTGATAAAATGGTAATAACACTTCCAAAAAAAAGATTTAATATTGAAGAATCAAAGATTGATCCAGGGACATTAGCAGCAGGAAGATATGGAACACAAGAAATGTGCGATATCTTTGGAAGTGAAAAAACTTTTGAATATTCTTTAATGGTTCAAGCACAAGCAGCAAAAACTCTTTCAAGATTATATCCTGATATTGTTTCTAAAGAAGATGCAGTTGAGATTGAAAGTAAAGCAAATCTTAAAACAATAAATCCAAATAGAATAAGAGAACTTGAAGCAAAAACAGGTCATGATGTTATAGCTATCAATACTGCTTTAGAAGAAGTAGTTAATGATTCTGCAAAAACACAAATTAACAAAGGAAAAACAAGTGCAGATACTACTCAACCAGCAAGAGCTGTTCAATTAAAGAAAGCACTTGAAGTAATCATTGATTCTGTTGAAAACATAAGAGATATCCTTCTAGAAAAATCAATGGATTGGATAAATGTTCCACATATGGACGTAACACATGGTTATGATGCATTACCAACAGTTGCTGGAAGACCTTTATCTCATTATGCTGAGATGTTACAATCTGATTTAGAATTATTAAAATACGTCTATAAGAATTCAACTGTAGGCAAATGGGGAGACGCAACAGGAAATCATCATTCAGCAACAGCTCTTGGTATTGATGGCATTAAACTTCAAGAAGAGTATTGTAAAGATCTTGGCATTGGATACACAATTGCCTCGGCACAATTACCAGGTTTAGAATTTGAGGCAGATATTTGGTTTGCTCTTGCAAGAGTTTCTGAAACATTAAATAATTTAGCAAGATACATTGAATGGGGAAGAAGCGATGATGTTGATGTTTTTGTAAATGCTTCACCTGTTAAACAAAAAGGATCATCAGCAATGCCACATAAAGATGCAAAGAATGGTAATCCAACAGCTGAAGAACAATTTATGTCTATTAAAAATTACATTACTGGTAATCTAATGACTGCTATGGAAAACTGTCATATGCCATATGCTAGAGACTTAGCTGCTTCAGCAAATAGTAGAATAAACTTTGAAGATGGTTTTAAAACTCTTGATCATAGTATTAGAAACTTAGCAAATAGATTATATTATATTGAAGTAAAAAAAGAAAGATCAATAGAAAGAGTAGAAAGAAGTTATGGAGTTGTTACTGCTCAGTTGTTCATGACTTATTTAACTGATTCTAGAAAAGTAAAAAATCCATTATCTCGTTCACAAGCACATGATCTAATGGGAGAACTTGCAACAAAAGCTTGGAATGAAAAGAAACAGTTTGTTGAAATTCTTTTACAAAATAAAGAAGTAACAGAAAGATTATCTAAAGAAACAATATTAGAACTTGCAGACCCTAAAAAATACATTGGTCAAAGTAAAGAAATTGTTAAAGCAGTTTATGATAAATTCCATGGAAAGAGAACATTATAAAATTCCAAGAATAGGTAATATTCCAAATATTATAATTAATCCTAATGCTAAAGTGTCTTTATATAATCTGGTTTTTATATTTGGGTTTTCAAAATGTATTCTTATTACTGAGTAAATTATAATAACTAATATATTCACAATAAAATAAATTAATCCAATTTTTAACGAAACTAATTCTGCAATTAATATTCCAATTGAATTAATTAATAAAATATTTCCAAATGTGAATAATATATAATTATAATTTTTCCATGCAAAAATTCTTTTGGTATATCCTAATTTTGTAGAAGTAAAACAAGAAGAAATTAGAATTGGAATTGAACATACTAATTGAATTGCAAGAAAATCATTTGTTTTAGAACTGTAGCATTAAAAGTTATAATAAAAGTAAATAAAGTAATTGCAATTGCAAGAAAGCTTACGTTATTTACTAGTTTATTACTTGATGTTGTTGATGCTTTGTTATCTGTGTGGTTCATAATATCTCTTTTAATTTAAAATAGCAATCCAAAAGTTAAGTATTGTTGCAAAGCATATCCAGATTAAATATGGCATTAATAAGTATGCTGCTTTTTCGTGTAATCCATAGAACTTAATTACAGTTATTGCAACTAATCCATCTAAAACAAATATGCACATTAATGCTGCAACTGGCGAATGTAATCCAAAGAAGAACATTGACCAAAGTATATTAACTATTAATTGTGCATAGAACCACATCATTGTGTGTACTTTCTTCTCAGGATCTTTTCTATACTTGTGTGGTTGTGACCAGATAAGGTATAGAGATAATCCCATTAATATGAATAAAGTTGTCCAAACGATTGGAAAAACAATGTTTGGTGGAGTGATTGGTGGTTGATTGATAGTAGTATACCAAGAACCAGGACCTGTTTGAGTAAATAAAGAACCAATAACTGCCGCACCTAAGCAAGCAGCCATAGATATTATAAATTTTAAGTAATCTTTCATAATTCTCACATTTTAATATATTATTTATGGAATCAAAATCAATTAAAAGGTTTCTATTGTATTATATTGTATCGACTAAGCTAGTTTATCTAATTAAAAGAGAATTAAAATGAAATCAAAAGATAATATAATAGAAGTAACTAATTTAAATAAAAGTTATGGAAAATTACAAGTTTTAAAAGACGTTACATTTACAGTAGAGAAAGGAAATATCTTTGCTTTTCTTGGACCAAATGGCGCAGGGAAGTCAACAACAATTAAGATATTAACAACTATTTTAAGTCCAGATTCAGGAGAAATACTTGTTAATGGAAACAGTCCAATAACTGATTCTTATAAAGTAAGAAAAGACTTTGGAATTGTTTTTCAAGATCCTTCTGTTGATGAAGAATTAACTGCTTATGAGAATTTAGATATGCACGGTATCTTCTATCATGTTTCAAAGAAAGATAGACTTAAAAGAATTGAAGAATTAATGAAGATTGTTGAACTTTGGGATAGGAAAAATGATCTTGTAAAAAACTTCTCAGGTGGAATGAAGAGAAGACTTGAGATTGCAAGAGGATTATTACATTATCCTAAAGTATTATTCCTTGACGAACCAACAGTTGGTCTTGACCCACAAACAAGAAATCATATATGGGATTATATTAAGAAGGTAAATAAAAGAGAAGGAACAACTATTTTTTTTACAACTCATTATATGGATGAAGCAGAGAGGTATGCAAATCAAATAGCAGTAATTGATCATGGAAAGATAATAGATATTGGAACAAGTAAAGAATTAATTAAGAAAACAAAAACGAAAACATTAGAAGAAGCATTCATTAAGATTACAGGATATAATATTAGAGATGAAGAAGTAAGTTCTCTTGATAATATGAGAGCAAGAAGAAAGATGTTTCACAAATAAAAAGGAAGAAAAAGATGAACACAATAGGCGTATTATGGTTAAGGCAGATTAAAAGACACTATAGATCTAAAGCAAGAATGATTGGTTCCTTAGCTATGCCTTTATTGTTTTTAGTTGCTTTTGGTTTTGGATTTGGTTCCATTTATGCACAAGCAGGACAAGGAAATTATATGCAGTTTCTTGTTCCTGGAATGGTATCAATGACTATTCTTTTTGCCTCAGTAATGTCTGGTATTGAGATTATATGGGATAGACAATTTGGTTTCTTGAAAGAAACACTAGTTGCTCCAGTTCCTCGTCTTGAAATAATGATTGGAAGAACACTTGGAGGAGCAACAGTTGCTTTTGCTCAAGGTTTTTTATTTTTGTTATTATCTTTACTATTTGGATTTAACATTATTTCTTGGACACTCTTTCCTGTTGCCTTGTTGTTTATGGCATTAATTGCACTTTTCTTTGCAGCTTTTGGAACCGCAATTGCTAGTCTTCTTGACGATATGCAAGGTTTCCAATTGATTATGAATTTTTTAATTATGCCAATCTTCTTCCTTTCAGGAGCAATATTTCCATTAAACACTGCTCCAGCAGCAATACAATGGATATCAAAGATAAATCCATTAACCTACGGAGTAAACGGAATTAGATCTTGTTTATTAGGAACAGCACAAAGTAGCATTTTAGGTAACTTAATATTACTTTCTGTTCTAACAATTATTATATTAGTAATAGGTTCAAAATTATTTAGTAAAATGCAAATATAAAAATTAGAGGAAATTGAAGAAACATGGTAGAGAAAAAAGAAAAGCACGAAAATCCAGATGTAGCAATAGTAGGAACAGTCTGTGCATTTGCTACAGGTATTGCAGCATTAGTATTATTTGGTGCAAGAGAATTTGCTTGGATAATTATATTTACAACATTAATTTTAGCAATTTTTGGAGTAGTTATGACTAAAGGGCATTGTTGTAATTGTAATCAAGATTGTAAATGTAATACGGAAAAAATAAAAAAGAAATAAATGGATGATGGATTATGCCAATAAGACCAAAAAAAATGCCAATAAAAAATTTACAAAAGATATCGATTGCTAAACTTCCAGAGAAGATTCGTCTTAAAATAATGGTAAAATCAAAAAAAGAATTGGCAGAAATAACTCCAAGACCAAATAGATTAGATAGTATGATGAGAACAGACAAACATATTGGAGATTTAGCAATTACTTATGATTATAACCACCAAATATTAAAATCATCAACAAAAGAAACTTTAGAGCTGATAAAAAGAAACATGAATACAACTTTGAAACATATAGAAAAAGACCTAGAATTATACTCAGGTTGGGAATTATCAGGTAGTGAATCAGTTGCATTAAAATTTCTAAAAACTAATTTTAATAGAGAAAAAGCATTTGCAGAAAAAAAGATAAAAGAAATAGATGATATTCTATTAAATAAATAGAATATTTACTTATTCATATCTTAAAGCATCTACTGGTTTAAGTTTTGATGCTCTATATGCAGGAAAGAAACCTGAGAGAACACTAATGCCTATTGCTAAAAGTATACCGTAGAGTGCAAGAGATAAAGACAAGGCGCTATTTCCATTAGTTCTAATCATTGCAATACCGATATATGATCCTAGTGTTCCAGATATTGCTCCCCCTAAGAGAACCCCAAGTACTCCGCCAACAACTCCATAAAAAGCAGAAGTACAAATAAATATTAGCATAATATCTAAGTTACTTGCACCAATCGATTTCATAATTCCAATTTCTTTTGTTTTCTCAAGAACTGAAGTAAACATTGTGTTAGCTATTCCAATTGCTCCAACAATTAAAGAGATTGCAGCAATTACTGCTAAGAAAAGAATCATTGAACTACTCATTTCACTCATTCTTTCAATATTGGTTTTAATTGCAGTAACTGAAAAATCTTTTTTCTTTGTAGTGACATGCCTTGAAAGTATTAGTTTACTGTCAAGAGCCACAACTAATGCATCAACTGCATCAACATTATTTGCTTTAATGATTATTCTATCATATTGATTAGGAGTTGTGTCTGATAAAGCTGTATAAGCAACATCTTGTGGAATAATGATGTCTTGACTATTTGTAATAATTCCTACAACTCTAAATGATTTATTATTAATAATAATTAATGAATTTACTGGAATGACTTTAGAAAAACTTTGATTAGCCATCCTGTCTCCAATCAAAACAGAATATTTATCTGCTGGCCCAAGTAGTCTTCCACTGGTCAGTTCAATATTTGTAATCTGTAACCAATTGATTACATCAACACCAGTAATACTTTTGTCGATTGATTCTCCATTGTAATAGACTGTTTCTCTTCCAGAAACTTCGGTGCTTATTACTGCAATATTTGGAATTGATTTGATTGCAGAAATATCTTTATTTGTGAGATTAAGATCCGCAGTTGCAGTTTCTGGTTGTCGACCACCGACCCCACCACCACCTCTATCTACTCCAAAACTAGGCATTGCTCTGCCTGCTCTAGAAAAGCCTGTTGTTATATTTATCTGGTCTACTTGCATTGAACCCATTCTATTATTTATGTCCTGTTGCATACCTTGCCCTAGAGAAAGAATAGCAACAAAAGAAGAAACACCTATAATTATTCCAAGTATAGTTAGCCAACTTCTAATCTTACTATGAATTACATAATTGATTGCTAATTCAAATATCTTTTTTAATCTCATTTTTTATTTCTTCTTTATTTTGTTTTTACTATAGAATTTATAGGCATAGAATCCAGCAACTAAAACAACTAATCCAATAATAATATAGATATACCAATTTGGTCCAGTTGATTTTCTAGTAAATTGACCAGTGCTTGCAGTTGTACTTACAATACTTCCACTTGTCTGGATATTTACTTCTTTAGTTAAAGAATTTCTAGTTCCAAGTGAATCAGTATATTGTATTATAACTTTTAATGGTCCGGTTTTTTGTGTATTGCTCATAGGTTGAGTAGTTGTAGTAGATGAACGAGTAGTTCTTGAACCAGAAGAAATGGAATTGAAATCAGTAGTTCTTTTAGATGAAATATTAAATGAAGCAATTGTGTAATCTCCTTTATCTAGATTTCCTAGAATGGAAGAATTAGTTCCACCAACTTTGTAATCTGTTTGTTCAGGGATAATGACATTAACAGAATATGCTGGATCATTACCAATGTTAGCAATAGATAAAGAAATACTACCACTACTGCTTTCAGCAAAAGTAATATCAAAGTCTGTTAATCCTCCTACAAATATTCCTGCAATTGTATTTATTTCTGAAGAATTATAATCTTCATTTTCAAATTTAAGACTTAAATTTAATTTATATAATCCAGGAGTAGAATTACTATTTGCCATAACATTATAGTCAACAACTACAGAGCTTCCAACATCTAGAAATTTAATATATTTTGTATTATCTGAATTAACAGGAAGTAAAGTTTCTGTTGGATCACTCCAAGAGAATACAATATTTTTCAAAGGAGAATTTCCTGTGTTTGTTATAAGAAACTTTAAATCTTCAACTTTTCCAAAACTAATATTTGATTTGTTTATTGTTATTATTTGTGCATAATCTTTTGCTGCAACAGATATATTGAATTTGTATACGTTTCCTATTTCATTTTCTGGATTGATAACCTTTAGATTAATTTCATAATCTCCATTTGGTGCATCTTTGTTTACTAATAATTTGTAAGTTACAATTTGCGCATTATCTTCTTTTTGAAATGGAGAAATTCTATTTAATATTAAATTGTAATCTTCTGAAGGTACTTCTTCAAATGGATAACTATAATCTAATGTGACTATTGCATTATTTATTCCTATATTTCCTGAATTTTGAATACTAAATTTAAATTCAACAAGATCTCCAGACCTTACAGGATCAGGACTTTGATTAATTAGTGTTGCATTTAAGTTTAGTCCTTCATTGTATGTTACTGCAAAAAGATTTGGCAATATCATTAAACTAAGTATTGTTAAAAATATTATTTTTTTCATTGATATCATTTTAATTCTCCTTTTTTTGTTCTATTTTGTTTATTCTTCCATCTATAATGTGTATTATTTTATCTCCGTATTTTGAAATATTGAGATCATGTGTTACTACAATTATTGTTTTTCCTTTTTTGTGTAATTCTTTAAGGAAATTCATAACAAACATTCCTGTTTTAGAATCCAGATTTCCTGTTGGTTCATCTGCTAAGATAATTTCTGGATCTCCACATAGTGCTCTGGCAATAGCCACTCTTTGTTGTTGTCCACCGGATAGCTCTTTTGGCAAGTGATGTAATCTGTCTTCCAAGTTTACGATTTTTAATTTATCTAATGCTTCCATTCTTGCTTTAGTTGGATCAATGTTTTGAAATTCAAGAGGAAGAATAACATTTTCTAGAGCAGTTAATGTTGGCATTAGATTAAATTGCTGAAAAATAAAGCCAATTGTTTTTCCTCGTAATTTTGCAAGTTCGCTTTCTCTAATTTTTGTAATATTTTGTCCACCTAAATATACTTCTCCAGTTGTTGGTAAATCTAAACAACCAACAATGTTCATTAATGTAGATTTCCCGGAACCACTAGGTCCATTGATAATTATGAAGTCTCCACGATATACATCAAAATTTATATTTGTTAATGCATTTAGTTCTGTGTCGCCCATTTTATAAGTTTTTGTAACATTTTTTATTTCAATTAATTTATGTGATTTCATTATTATCTATATTTGTTATTATTACTAATAATATTAGAACTGAAACTATATATATGTTTTTTTGAAACTAACAAAAATGGTTTCAAAATAATAAAACTATAAAAATTAGGGTTTCAGAAAATAGAAACTATTGTTTTTTAAACATTTTCCAATAGATTATATCTATGAATATTAAAAAAAATGTAATTTTAGGTATTGTAATACTTGTTGCTTTTTTATTATTGGTGCTTTCTGTATATTTTTACATATCAGCACAAGATAAAATTGGTAGAGAAAGAATATTTGACGGTAATGGTCCAATGACACAACAAACTCCAAAATTTGTAGCACTTTGTGATAGCAATACAGATAATGCCACTTGTGAAATACAACAACAAAAAACAAGAGAAACACTTGATAATGAATTTAAAAAATCAAAAAGACCATTTATTTTTGAATATCATAAATATCTTATCCCTTTAGCAGCATTTATTGGTCTATTGTTTGGAATGATTGTATTTTGGGCAATGTCAGAGAAAGTAAATAAGACAGAGAAACATTTAATTAATAATACAGAATTAGTATTAAAGATGTTACCATCAACACATAGAAAACTAATACAAACACTTCTTGAAAATAGAGGGTCTGTAAGACAATATGAACTAATACAATTAACTAAATTAAATAAACTTAAAGTACATAGAATATTAAGAGATTTAGAAGATGATGATATTATAAAAAAAGAAAAGATTGGAAAAGTAAACAATATTATTCTCAATAAAGAAATATATGAAATATTAAAAGAAGAAAACAAATGACCCCAATAATTATTGGAATATGTGGCAGAAGTTGTTGTGGAAAGTCAACAACATCTAAAAAACTAGTTTCTGATTTTCCAGATTTGATAGAATTAATTTCTGCAGATAAATTTACTATTTCTTTTAATGAGCAAAATAAATTCTTAATAGAATGGGAAAGACCAGAAAGTCTAAGAATAGATAAATTGATAGATTGTATTAAACAACTAAAGAGCGGAAAATCTGTAAAGATTCCCTCAAAAAGATGCACAGAAATATATGATAAAGAAATATTCCCTAAAAAAATAATAATTGTTGAAGGGTTTTTACTTTTTACTAATAAAACACTAATAGATTTATTTGATTATAAATTTTTTATAGATGTAACTGATGATCAGATATTACATAGAAGAATAGAAAGAAAAGAAAATGATTCTTTTTTAGATGATCTAGATTATATAAAAAGAAAAATAATCCCAATAAGTAAAGAATACGAAGAACAACAAAAAAAAGAAGCAGACCTTGTTGTGCCCGCAGAACAATCTTTCAAAGAAACAAAAAAGCAAATAGAAGACATTATAATTAAATATCTAATCTAATTTTTGCAATTTTTATAAAACAAATTGCTTTTTAAACATTTTGATACTTGTATATTTATACAAGTGTTAATTATGAATGAATATAAAATATTTAAGGCCTTGGGAGATAAAACCAGATTTGAAATTATCTCAAAGTTGATTACTGATAAAAAGAATTGCTGTACAGATTTAGCAAATATTACAAATAGAGACTTATCTACAATTACAAGGCAATTAGATATTTTGAAGAAAGAAAATATAATTCAAGTTACAAAAATTGGTAAAAGTAAATGTATAAGCTTAAAAAACAAAAAACTAATTAAAATCATAATTAATAATTCTAAAAAAATAAAAGGTGATAAAATATGACTATACAAGTGTATTCTACAAAAACATGCCCTTACTGTGTAATGGTAAAGCAATATCTTAAATCTAAAAATATAGATTTTGAAGATATTGATGTAAATCAAGATCATACAAGAGCATTAGAGATGATTAGAAAATCAGGACAACAAGGAGTCCCAGTTATTGATATAAATGGCAAGATAATTATTGGATTTAATAGACCAGAAATAGATTCTGCATTGAAATAAAGGAGGAAACGAAATGGAAAATACAGAAAATAAATTCCCATTAATTGGAGATAAATTTCCAATAATGGAAGTTCAAACAACACACGGAATAAAACATTTACCAGTGGACTATAAAGGGAAATGGGTTGTTTTATTTAGTCATCCTGGAGATTTTACACCAGTTTGTACAACAGAATTTGTAAGTTTTGCAAAAAAGAAATCAGAATTTGATAAATTGAATACTGAATTATTAGGACTATCAATGGATCAAGTATTTTCACATATAATGTGGGAAAATTGGATTAAGGAAAAATTAAATACAGAAATTACTTTTCCAATAATTGCAGATTCTGGAAATATTGCAAGTAAACTTGGAATGGTTCATCCAAATAAAGGCACAAATACTGTTAGAGCAGTTTTCATTATTGATCCAGAAGGAATAATCAGATTGATAATGTACTATCCTCAAGAAATTGGGAGAAATGTAGATGAAATTATTAGAAGTCTAAAAGCATTACAAGTAACAGACAAATATAAAGTTGCTACTCCTGAAAATTGGCCAAATAACCCAATACTTCAAGACAAAGTAATTATTCCACCTGCAAAAGACACAGAAACTGCAAAGAAGAGATTAATTGAATATAAAGATTCATGTTATGATTGGTGGATGTGCTATAAGAAGTTAGACTAAATTTATTCTAACTTTTTCTTATTTCTTTTTTTCTTAAAAGTCTATTGTAAGTAATAGCAAACCTATGTGCTTCATCTCTGATTCTTTGAAGTAGATGAAGAGCAGGATCTTTTTTATTTAATTTTATTGGAAATAAATAATCAGGTCTAAACACTTCTTCTTCTCTTTTAGCAAGAGAAATAATCTCTACTTTGTTAAGAACATCAAGTTCTTTTAAAACAGAAACTGCAGAAGAAAGTTGTCCTTTTCCTCCATCAATGATTATCAAGTCAGGAAATGAAATATTTTCTTTTAACAAACGAGAGTATCTTCTTTTTACAACCTCAGCAATCGCCTTGAAGTCATCAATCTTTCCTTTGTCAAGAGTATTTATCTTAAATCTACGATAGTTTGCTTTGTGGGGTTGACCGTCTTTGAAAGAAACCATAGAGCCAACAGTTCCAGTTCCAGAAAGGTGAGAGATATCAAAGCATTCTATTACTCTTGGAAGAAACTTAAGAGACAACTTCTTTTGAAGATCAATCAATACAAGCTCGTCTTTGAAGAAAGTTGCTTCAATGTTTTTCAAGCAAAGATCAAGCAACTCTTTCTTTTCTCCTTTCTGTGGAATTGTAAAAATTATTTTCTCTGATTTTATTTTTTCTAAATAATCTTTTGTTCCTTTTTCTGGAATTACTGGAAGGATTAGTTCTTTTGGTATTTCATTATTTGAGTTACCATAATATTTGATTAAGAAATCATCAATAACTGAGATATCGACTAATGAGTTATCAAAAGTAAATTCTTTTTTGTTTACAAGTGTTCCTTTATCGATATTAAATAAAAGAAGATATATTTTGTTATCTTTAATTATGAAATTAATAATATCTTGATCAAACTTTAGTTGCCTTTCCATTGTTTGTTTCTGAGAAATGTATTCAATTGCGTTTATTTGATCTCTCAAGGTTAAAGCTTTCTCAAAATCTTGATTCTTAGAATAACTACTCATTTCTTTCTTTAAAGAAATTGCAAGTTCTGAGGATTTTCCTTGTAAAATCTTTTTAACGTTTTCAATTGTGTTAGAGTATTCTTCTTTAGTTATCTTTCCAATACAAGGGCCTGTACAGTACCCTATATGGTATCTTGTACAAGGTGTTTTTGGAAGACGTTTACAAGTTCTTAACTTAAATTTTTTATTTAAGTATCTTACAAGTTCTGTTCTACTTTGTCCAGAAACAAAAGGTCCAAATACATTTTCTTCTTTTCCATTTGGTTTTTCTCTTAAAATTGCAAGTCTAGGAAAACTATCTTTAGTAATCTGTACATAAGCATATCTTTGTCCACTCTTAAGATCAATATTATACTTTGGTAAATGTTTTTTAATTAATGTGTTTTCAAGGATGAAAGCTTCAAGTTCGTTATTAGTAATTATGAAATCTATAGTTGAGATATTAGAAACAAGAGCACTAGTCTTTGCTCCTTGGTCTTTATTAAGAAAATAAGAAGATACTCTTTTCTTTAGGTTTTTAGCCTTACCTACATAGATAATTATTCCAGTTACCTCTTTAAACAAATAACAACCAGGATTACTTGGAAGTTTAGAGAAATCAATCGTCATAACAATATAATAAGTAATTAAACAATTTTTAAATATATCAAAAACATTTAAAAAGAATACTATCTTATATTCTATTTAATAAAACAAATAAAGAGACTTAGATTATGCCACCAAAATTGAATAAACCATTTAAGATAAGAGAAACAGGGCCAAAAAGAACTGTTGGAACAAGAAAAGGAAATAAGATTTTAAATAATAAAGAAATTATCGACGCATTATTAGATTTATCAAAAACACAAATTAAAATGTTTCATGAAGATTCTCAGAAAAGATTTTCAATTTATAAGCAAATGAGTTATAAATCAGATGGAGTACATACACAAAGAGCATTTATCTTAGAAGTGAATAATAAGTTAGGTACAAAAAGATATTATATAAAAGAAGAAAAAATTTCTAGAGAAAAAACTGATCAGTTTACATTAAGTTATACATGGGAAGATGCAATAACTGAGAGTAAGGCATTAAACATTATTACAGAATATCTTAAAGAACACAAAGAAAGTGGAATAAAAACAGTTCCATTCAAATTTGGATTTTTAGATAGAGAAAAAGGGGTAAGTTATATTTGTTATGACTATCAATATGGTCATCATCCAGAAACATTAGAACATAGAAAAGAAATTTCTGTAACAGAATATACCGGTATAAATAGAAAACTTAGAGAATTTGAAACAAGAGTAAATGAATATCTTAAAAGGAATTATAAAAAATTTGGAGTAGAACCTGGAACTACTATTTCAGACATTTCTCCAGAAAATTGTTTTTATGATCCAAAGACTAAAAGAATAAGAATATTTAATCCAGTACTTCTAAAAGAATAAACTTAGTTTTTTTGCACTGGACAGCTACCTTAGTTAGATTTATAAACTTAAAAAATAATAGTTATTTATGCCAGAATTAATTAGTGATAGAAATATATTGGATAAATTTGTAATTGACTTTACGAAAGTATTACAGAAATATTCCAAATATGCAATCGTTTCTGGATTTCTTGCAATTTCTAATGGAAGAGTTAGAGGAACAGAAGATATTGATCTAATTGTTGAAGAAATGACAGAAGATATTTTTAAAAAATTCTTTATAGATATTTATAAACACAAATTTACTTGTATACAAGGAGACGATTGTGAATTAATTTGGGAATTATATTTAAAAAGCAAAGATACAATTAGATTTGTGCGAAAAGGAACAATGATTCCAGATATGGAGTTTAAGTTTCCAAAAACAGAAGCGGATAGAGTTGCTTTGATTACAAGAAAGAAATTACCATTAACTGGTCTTCCTGTTTATTTTGGAAGTATTGAAAGCACAATTGCATTTAAAGAACAGCTTTTGAAGTCTTCAAAAGATATTGATGATGCTAATCATTTAAGAAAGATATATTCTAAAGAGATAGACGAAAAAGAAATAAATAGAATAAAGAAGTTAATAGATAGAGATATTTTAACAAAAGCTGGGAAGTTTAAATCTCCTGATTTAGTATATTATTATAGAAGAGACAAAACTCATGATGAGTTTATAGAAAAATGGGCAAACTACGTTAAAAGCCAACCAAGAAAAGTTTGGAAGAAGCAATTGAATCAATTCATTGATGCGCAGTATCAAAAATCAAAAGAATTCTATAAAAGATTAAATAAAAAGAAAAAAGAGTTATTTTAAATAATTTTCAATTAGTTCTTTAAATTCAGGATCAGTTTCTATCAATGTAACTATTTTATCATTATCTAAATATCTAGGATTAATATGTCTTTTTTTTGAATATCTTGGTTCTGTTACTTGAATGTCATTGTTTCTTAATTTGGTTAGTGTTTTTACTATGAATTCATCATTACTTGCATATACTTTATTAATTACTTTATCTTCATCATCCATAAAATCAGATAAAGAAATTATCTTTAAATCAAGTGCTCTTTTTAGAACATCAATAAATATAAATTTTTTTTCTATTTTTATTGGATCGTTGAAATCATTAATAATTACATACATATATGCATTTGCAAAAGACTTTGCGGATTCTTTATTCTTAAAAATCATTTTTCCGTCTATAACTGTTAGATTAACAAAGATGTTTTTTATAAAATTAGGTTCTTTAGTTCTATAGTAGTATTCTCTAATTGAATAATCTAATCTATCTGCACAAGTTTCAGGAGTAGGTTGTTCTAAAAGTGTATATTTATCTAGATCTTCTAATTTATTAATATCAAAATTATGTTTTTCAAGAATTTCTTTAATCTCAGAATTGTTTTTTATGTAATTATAAAAATTATCATCTTGGTGATTCTCTTCTAATGCACCTATTAGAACATCAAAAGTATGTGAAAATGCAGCATGGTTAATATCATGTAATAGTCCTGCAACTTTTTCTTCAATTTCTGCTTTACATAATCTAATATTATTAAAACTCCAAGAGAATGTTCTAATCTTGTAAAATATATATCAGAAAGATCTTTTGGAAAGCCTTTATTTCCAATTCTTCCAATTCTTTGCATAGCTTTAGAATTAATTAAATCAATTAGAATTGGTTCTTTGATTATATGTTTTCCATAAACAGGATCATTTATTTCTATAAAGTTCATATTAAAAATATTCTCTAAATTCCTTAAAGATCTTTTCTGCTTGCACTAATTGGTCTAGCTTTCCAATGTATTGGTAAATCTTTTCTTTTCTAATCCACTTATATCCTGAAATTTCTTCAGTTTGCATTTTTAAGTGCTGATGAGGAGGATTTAACTTTGCAATTATACTTTTGCCTTTTCCAATATCAGATTCATAGGTGTGTTTAGAAACAGAAATAATCTGTACATCTATTCCAAGTTTTTCTTTTGCTTGTCTTATTGCTGCTTCTTCAAAGGTTTCTTTTTCTTTTAGATTACCAGTAAGTACTTTACAGAATTCGTCTTTAGGTCCAGAGAAAACAATAATAAATTCTTTATTTTCATTAAGAATATATACTTCTACAGATTTTTCAGAAGAAATATTAGTATTGTCTAGATTCTCGGTAGTAATCTCTACATTATCAATTTCAGGAAGTATTTTTGTTCTCATAGGTAAATAATTCTTCTAACCATAAACTTTTTAAAACCGTTCATAATCTATTTAAGTACAGATTATTGGAGGAATACTTATGAATGCTAAAGAAAAAGAATTATATAAAACTTTAAATGATAAGCAGAAAGCTTATGTTAATTTAGAAATGACAGATAAGCAATTAAAGAATGGAGAATACATGCTTACTGTGTATCACTTCAAACCAGGAAAAGCATTAAACACATTACAAGCAGCTGCAGAGATTGCTGCAGAGTCTTCTACTGGAACTAATTTTAAAGTAAATACTGAAACTCCATTTTCTGTTCAAATGAATGCTTTAGTCTATAAGATAGACTTAGAGAAAGAATTAGTATGGATTGCATTTCCCTGGAGATTATTTGATAGAATGGGGAATGTTCAAAACATTTTAACCTATGTTGTTGGAAATGTTCTTGGAATGAAAGAAGTTTCTGCATTGAAACTTTTAGATGTTTGGTTTCCACCAAGCATGCTTGAACAATTTGATGGTCCAAGTTATACTTTAGATGATATGAGAAAATACTTAAAGGTTTATGATAGACCAATCTTAGGAACAATAATTAAACCAAAGATGGGGTTAACAAGTGCAGAATACGCAGAAGTGTGCTATGATTTCTGGGCAGGTGGAGGAGATTTCGTTAAGAATGATGAGCCACAAGCAGATCAAGATTTTTGCCCTTATGAAAAGATGGTTAAACATGTTAAGGAAGCAATGGATAAAGCAGTTAAGAAAACAGGGAAGAAAAAAGTTCATTCCTTTAATGTTTCAGCAGCTGATTTTGATACAATGATTAAAAGATGTGAGATGATAAGAAATGCAGGATTTGAAAAAGGATCTTATGCTTTCTTGATTGATGGAATAACTGCGGGATGGATGGCAGTTCAAACACTTAGAAGAAGATATCCTGATGTTTTCATTCATTATCACAGAGCATCACACGGAGCATACACAAGACCAGAGAATGTTTTTGGGTTCTCAGTCTTAGTGTTGTCTAAATTTGCAAGACTTGCAGGAGCTTCAGGAATACACACAGGAACTGCAGGTGTTGGAAAGATGGCAGGAACTCCAGATGAAGACATAACTGCTGCTGATGGTATATTAGACTTGGCAGCAAAAGGACATTTCTTTAATCAATCTTGGGCAAAAGTTCCAGAGCATGATAAAGATATTATTAAATTAGTAAAAGCAGATATGGCACACCATTTGATACTTGAAGATGATAGTTGGAGAGGAGTAAAGAAATGTGCTCCAATAATTTCTGGTGGACTTAACCCAACTCTTCTTAAACCATTTATTGATGTTATGGGAAGTGTTGATTTCATAACAACAATGGGTGCTGGTTGTCATGCTCATCCAGACGGCACACAAGCAGGTGCAAAAGCTTTAGTTCAATCTTGCGAAGCATACAAGAAGAAGATTGATATTCACAAATATGCAAAAGATCCAAAAAACAAAGAACTAAAAAGAGCAATTGAATTTTTTGAAAAAAAGAAGCCAAATGAATTAATGTATGCAGAAAGCATAGAAGAAAGCAATTAAGCTTTCTTTTTTATATTAACAAAGTAGCAATTTATATGACCATAGAATTTGATAAAGCAAAAGAATCTGATTTAATTATAAAAAAGGTCAGTAAAGATTTAACTTTGATTACTTCAAAAAAATAAGATCATTCTTCAGAGCAAGTAATTACTTTTGTAGAATATCCAAATGGTCATAAATATCTTTCAATTGCTCCAAGACAAATTAAAGGAAATTCTAAGAACAATCATTTTTCATTTCTATTTTTGATACAAGATTTAGAAAAAAAAACTCCATTTGTTGATAATTCAAAAGTTGAATTAATAGTATATGATCCTAAAGAAAAAAAATTTAAATGGGAATCAAAACACAAGAATAATGCTGTTGAAGAAATAGTATTAAAACATTTAAGTAAAAAAGAAGCATTACTTAAAAGATTTAGAACAATAAAAAGAGTATAGATTATGAGAATCATTCTTACAAGACATGGAGAAACCATAGGAAATATTGAAGGCATTTTGCAGGGCCAAAATCAGGGCAAATTATCTATTGAAGGAAAGAAACAAGCACAGAAACTTGGAAAAAGACTAAAGACTGAAAAAATAGATGTTATTTATTCTAGTGATTTAAAAAGAGCAAGCGATACTGCTAAAGCAGTTCATAAGTATCATACAAATACTCCACTAATTCATACAGAAAAACTAAGAGAAAGAGATTTTGGAAAATTAAATGGTATAAAGGCATCAACAATAGGTTATAGTAAAGAAAAGCCAATTCCGTCTAGTTTTTTTATAAATAAAGTTAAGAAATACGATTTAGAAAGTAATCCTGATTTACAGAAGAGAGCAAAAGACTTTATTGATTATCTTTATAAGAAACACAAGAAGGAAACTGTTCTTGTAGTATCGCATGCAGGGTTTGCAAGAGCTCTTTTTTCTGCAATCAAAGGGAGAAAAAGATTAGACGGGTCTTCAAAGATGCTAAGAAACACTGCAGTTTCAATTTTTGAAATAGATGAAGATAGAAAGCATAAGATAATACTTCATAATTGTACAAAACACTTAGAATGAGAAATAACTTTATAAATAGTTCGTTACCTCATATATAAAATGGAAACGAAATTTGGTTTTGAACGGCTTTTTTCTTCAAAATCAAAATCTTTTTTTATTATTCTCAAATTCTATTTTTTCAAAATCAATTTTTTTTCTCTTTCTTTCAGACTAATTAATAAAAAATGGGGGTTATATCTATGACTAGACATCTGTTGACTTTACTTGATTTTAGTAAAGAGGAAATTATGGAGATTCTGGAGTTATCAAAAAAGATAAAATCAAATCCAGAGAAGTTCTTAGACAAGATAAAAGGAAAAAGTGTATATATGTACTTTGAGAAGAGTTCAACAAGAACTATGGCATCAATGTACGCTGGAGTTAACGCCATTGGAGGACAAGCTTTTGTTCTAACTAATGCGCAGTTTTCTGTAGGGAAAGAATCTCTTGCTGACACCGTTAAAACCTTAGAAAGATACACTTGTGCTTTAGCAGGAAGAGTCTATAAGCAAGAACTCTTAGAAGAATGGGCAAAATATTCTAAAGTTCCGGTAATTAATCTTTTGTCAGATAAATATCATCCTTGCCAAGCACTTGCTGATTACTTAACAATCCTTGAACACACAGGCGCAATCTACTCAGATGGAAAGATAAATCCAGAAAAAATAAAACATACAAGTGTTGCTTTTGTTGGTGATGGAAATAATGTTTGTGCATCTCTTGCTATTTGTGGATTAAAATTAGGATTTACAGTTAAGGTTGCAATCCCTGTTGGTTATGAACTTGAAAGTAATTCTAGAGTAAAAGAGTTTTTAGAAACTCATAAAGATAGAAAATATTTCTCAAGTAATGATCCAAAAGAAATGGCTAAAGAAACAGACTTTGTTTACACAGATGTTTGGACATCAATGGGACAAGAAGCAGAGAAGGAAGAAAGACTAAAGTTGTTTAGATCATATCAAGTTAATGAGGAATTGATGGCATTAACAAACAACGCAAAATTCTTACATTGTCTTCCCGCAGAAAGAGGAAATGAAGTTACGACTGAAGTCATTGATGGAAAAAACAGTATTGTCTTTGATCAAGCAGAAAATAGATTATGGACAGAAGCTGCAGTAATCTTATATTTAAATAACATAAGGGGGTAAAACAAAATGAAAGAAATAAAACACATAATTTCAATTCATGATCTAGAAGTTGATCAAATAAACTATATCTTGGATGTAGCAAAAGATATAGAAGACAATCCAGAAAAATATAAAGACATTCTAAAAGGAAAAGTAATTGCAAGTCTTTTCTTTGAACCATCCACAAGAACAAAAATGTCTTTTGAAACAGCAGTTAAGAAGCTTGGAGGAAACACTATAGGTTTTGAAGATGTTCAAAATACCTCAGCTAAGAAAGGAGAAACATTTAGTGATGCAATTAAAGTAATTGCTGGTTACTCAGACCTTGTAGTTATGAGAACAAAGATTGAAGGAGCATCACGTCTTTCAAGCGAAATAGCAAACAAGCCAATAGTTAATGGAGGAGATGGAACTAATCAACACCCCACTCAAACACTTCTTGATCTTTACACAATTAAGAAAGAAAAAGGAAAACTTGAAGGACTAACAATTGGTTTCTTTGGAGATCCAAAATATGGAAGAACAGTTCATTCTCTGGTTGAAGCAATAACACTTTACAAACCAAAGAAAATAAAATTTATTGCAGCCCCTCAGTTTCAGATAGGTAAAGAGTATCTTGAGATGCTTGACAGTAAAGGAATTAAATATGAAATCTTAGAAGACGCAAAAGGTAATTTAAAAGATTTAGATATTCTTTATGTAACTAGAACACAACTTGAAAGAATTGTTGAGCCAATAGATATGGAACCACTAAAGAAGAAATACACAATCACAAAAGCACTTCTTGATGGAGAAAATAACCCTGGGCTTCTTGTCATGCATCCTTTGCCAAGAGTTTATGAGATAACAACAGACGTTGATAACACTCCACACAACATTTATTTCAAGCAAGCAGACAATGGAGTGCCAGTTAGAGAAGCAATTATTAGTATTCTTTTAAAGGTGATAAAATGAGCGAAAGAAAAGTAGGAACAATAAGTAATGGAGTTGTAATTGATCACATCGTGTCAGGAAAAGCAAACGAGATTGCAAAGATTCTAAATCTCAATCAGCTTGGAGAGTTGGTAGTTATTGCAAACAATTTGGAAAGTAAAAAGACTGGAAAGAAAGACTTAATCAAGATTGAAAACAAAGAACTAAGTCAAGAAGAGCTAAACAAGATTGCGCTCATTTCCAAAGACTCAACAATAAACATCATCAGAAACTCAAGTGTGTTTAAAAAATATCCCGTTGTAGTTCCTGACGTTGTAGAAAATATCTTGGTATGCAATAATCCAAACTGTATAAGCAATCACGAGAAGATAAGCAGTAAATTCTATTGCCTTGACAAAAGTAAGATTACTCTCAAGTGCCATTACTGTGAAAAGAAACAAAATGAAATAAAGATAAAATAAAGATCTTTATTTCTTTTTTACAATAATCAACATATGATTAGAAATATCTGCTGTGGTTTTTAATGTACATAGTATTTTATGTGCATTTAACCAATTTTGTTTTATTGTTTTATCTTTGATTTCATTATACTCTTTTGCTTGAGTTGATGTAAATCCTTCAAGACCAACAGTTTCTAATAACTTTGTTTTATTTTTTGGAAATAACTTTTCTAATTCATCAACTGTAAAAAAGTGGCAATATGATTTCTTAAATTTTTTAGATCCCCAATTATAATCATCTCCATCAATAATTAATTTTTTAAAATTGGTTTTTATTTCTTCAGGCCATCTTCTAATACATTCTAATAATATTGCATATTTCCCCATAACTGAAACAAATATTGGGGCATTCTTCTTTGCAACTCTTATAAGTTCATTAATTGCTTTTTGTCTGTCTTTTTTCTCTACATGAGACAATGGACCTCCAAGACAAATTATCGCATCAAAAGAATTATCCTTAAACTGAGAAAGATTTACAATTGTTCCTTGTATAAATTCTTTAACTTTCTTTTCTTGTTT
Source organism: archaeon (assembly GCA_041657425.1). GTDB lineage: Archaea > Iainarchaeota > Iainarchaeia > Iainarchaeales > CSSED10-239 > JAKQTP01. Next base: position 7,508 of record JBBABY010000002.1, on the reverse strand, counting down.
TGCTTTTTTAACTTTTGTTTTAGCAAGTTCAACATTCCCTTTAGAATAATCTAAAAGAACAACATCATAACCTTTTTTTGCTAAATCAATAGTATATCTTCCAGGACCTGCTCCTGCATCAAGTATTAATCCTTTCTTAGGTAGGTGTTTCTTAAGAAATATTTGAGTTGTATCCCATTCTAAACTGTGGTATGGATCTTGAGCTAATCTATTCCATTCATATTCTGTAGATCCATCATAATAACTTTTAACTGATTTAGAAATATCTTTAATTTTGGTAATTGTCATATATGTTCACAATTATTTAAGAATCAATTATTTTATAATCTTATTTGTAATTTATATTATTGTGAGAAGTTATGTCAGATGTATATTTTAAAGCAATTGAAAACTATTCAAACACAACCGAGATTAATTCTGCAGTTGTTGAACTGTTTAGAAAAGTTAATCCAGGGTTTGTTGGAGATGTAGCAATTAAGGTACATTTCGGAGAAGAAGGCAATTCTACTTTCATTCATCCAAAGAATTTTCATTCACTTATTGGATACTTGCAAATACATAAATGTAAACCAGTGTATATTGAAACAAATGTTCTTTACAAAGGAAAGAGAACAGTAAAGGCAACTCATATTGCTCTTGCTAAAGAACATGGATTTTCTGATCTTCCAATTGTTATAGCAGATGGAGAGTTGGGAGAAGAAATTCAAGAAGTAGAGATTAATCAAAAACATTTCAAGAGTTGTAAACTTGGTAAAGCTTATCATGAATATAATCAAATAATTGTAATGTCTCACTTTAAAGGACATGGACTATCTGGTTTTGGAGGAGCAATCAAACAACTTGGTATGGGTTTTGCAGCAAGAGCAGGAAAACTTGCAATGCATGCAAATTCTAAACCAATAATTAACCCAATCAATTGTAAGAAATGCCACTTATGTGCAAACAGTTGTCCAGTTGGTGCTTGTGATATTGATACACTAATTCCACATATTAATACAGAAAAATGTATTGGCTGTGCAAAATGTATAGCAATTTGTCCACATAATGCTTGTACAATTAATTGGTTGTCAACACTTCCAGGAACATTTGAAGAAAAGCTTTGTGAGTATGCTCTTGCTGCAACTAAGCAAGGAGATGATGGTCAATTAGTTTACATTAACTTCTTGTTAAACATTACAGACAACTGCGACTGTATGTCTCACACAAAGATAATAGCAAAAGACATTGGTGTGCTTGCAGGAACTGATCCTGTTGCTCTTGACAAAGCATGTTATGATCTATTAAATGAAAAAGAAAAAAGAAAAGTGTTTGGTGGTCAAAAATCATTTGAGTATGGAGAAGCAATTGGTCTAGGAAAGAAAGAATACACTTTAAAAGAAATCTAAGCATAAAGTATGTATTAAACAAATGATAATTATGTCACCTAAATTATTTAAGCCAATCTTTGGTAGAAGAAAGAAAGGTTTCGTTAATGAGATGATAAAAGACCCTGCTAAAGATATTTGGATACATGATGGGTCAGTTAGAAGATATACTGAAGTATTTGATGGGAGATTAGATCATCATCCAATTGAGTTTTTAAAGAGAAAAAATATTAAGAATCCAAAAGTACTTTTTATTGGACCAGCTCAAGGAGAATATATTTCTGAGTTTAAAAAAGATATGAACAAGTGGGGAATTAATCCGGTAATTGAAGTTATAGGTATTCATAAAACTGTGAAACCAGAATTAATTGAAAAACAGATAATTTTTAAGGATCATTCTCAAGGATTAGTATTAGAAGACATTTTTGATAATTCAAAGAAATATAATTCTGTGATTAAAGAAATAAGTAATAATTTTGATCTAGTGATAGCTTCTAAGAGCTCTGGAGTTCATACGTTATATCCTGCATATAATGTTTTTATTTCTGCGATTTTCCTTAAACCTAGGGGAAGAACATATATTGAAATACCAAGTAAAGAAAGAGTATTAGGTATTGAATCAAGAAAAGCAAGAAACCAAAAGAAATTTGGAATGTTAAGTAAATTAAAACAATTAGTTACAGGAGAAGAAGATACAACTAATCATATTCCATTTAAAGATAAGAAAAGAATGATTAATGAAATTGAAAATATAGAAAAAGAAGCGAGGAAATATTTAGATAAATATTTTAAAAGAGACACTTCAGAAGAATTTACAATAACTCCATTTTTTAAGTCCAAAGATGCTGCAAGTATGTTTATTATGATAGATAGAAAGTAGTGTTTTTACTATTTCTTATCTAAAACTTTTTTTAAGAAAGTCCCTGTGTGGCTTTTGCTGTTCTTTGCAATTTCTTCAGGAGTTCCTGTAGCAACAATCTTTCCTCCACCTTGTCCACCTTCTGGTCCAAGGTCGATTATGTAGTCTGCTGACTTAATAACGTCAAGATTATGTTCAATAACAACAACTGTGTTTCCTTTTTCTACAAGTCTGTTTAGAACATCAATCAATTTCTTAACATCGTGGAAATGAAGACCAGTTGTTGGCTCATCAAGAAGGTAAATTGTGTTTCCTGTGTCTCTCTTGGAAAGTTCTTTAGTTAGTTTTATTCTTTGTGCTTCTCCACCCGAAAGAGTTGTTGAACTTTGTCCTAACTTTATGTAACCTAAACCAACATCGACAAGAGTCTGTAACTTTCTTTTAATATTAGGATGATTTTCAAAGAAAGTATATGCTTCATCAACAGACATATCTAAAACATCTGCAATGCTTTTCTTCTTGTAAACAATTTCAAGAGTCTCAGCATTATATCTTTTACCTTTACATTCTTCACAATCAACGTAAATATCAGGAAGGAAGTTCATCTCAATCTTAATCTGTCCATCACCTTGACATGCCTCACATCTTCCTCCTTTAACATTAAATGAAAATCTTCCAATGTCATAACCTCTAAGTTTTGCATCATTAGTCATTGCAAAAACTACTCTAATATCATCAAAGAGCTTAGTGTATGTTGATGGATTAGATCTTGGAGTTCTACCAATTGGAGATTGATCAATAGAGATTACTTTATCTGCAATCTTTGGAATAATTATTTCTTTAACTTTACCAACATCCATCTTAGAATCATAGAATTTATTCATAAGGAATGGATAGATTGTTTCGTAGACTAGAGAAGACTTACCTGAACCAGAAACACCAGTAATACAAGTTAATACTCCTGTTGGAATGTCTAGATTAATTTGTTTTAGATTGTTCTCGCTTGCACCAATCACTTTAAGGTAATCAAGAGCTGGTTTTCTTGTTTTTGGTGTGTGGATAAACTCTTTACCACAAAGGTATTGGCCTGTTAATGATTTTTTATTTTTCTCAATTTGTTCAGGTGTCCCAATAGCAACAACTTCTCCACCATAGATTCCTGCTCCTGGTCCCATGTCAATAACAAAGTCTGCTTGTCTTATTGTGTCCTCATCATGCTCAACAACGATTACGGTATTTCCCAAATCCCTTAACTTACAAAGAGTATCAATTAATTTTTGATTGTCTCTTTGATGTAAACCAATAGAAGGTTCATCAAGGACATATAATACACCTGTAAGATTTGTTCCAAGATTTGTTGCCAAACGTATTCTTTGTGCTTCTCCTCCTGACAATGATCCAGAAGACCTTGAAAGAGTTAAGTAACTTAATCCAACTTTCTCTAAAAACTCTAAACGAGAATTAATTTCTTTTAGGATGTGCTTTGCAATTTCTTTTTGCTTGTCTTCAAGTTTTAATTTCTTAAAGAAATCAACAGTGTCACCAATTGAAAGATTAGTAATATCAATTATTGATTTATCAATTACTCTGACAGCTAATATCTTTTCCTTTAATCTTTTTCCTTGACACACTGGACAGATGGAAGTTCTCATGTACTTTTCCATATCATGTCTTCTGTAATCAGATTCTGTTTGCTTATATAGTCTTTTAGACTGAGGAATTATTCCTTCCCAAGCACCTGTGTAATTGAAACTAGAAGTTCCGTTTTTTCCTTCTAAATTAAATTGAATATTATCTTTTGTACCGTACATCAAGATATCATATTGTTCTTTAGTTAAATCCTTGATTGGAGTCATTGCTGAAAATTTATAGTGTTTAGCAACTGTTGCAAGGTGTTGTCCTCTCCAACCATCAACTGCATTTCTATAAATCATAATTGCTCCATCAGCAATTGATTTTGTTTTGTCTGGAATTATTAAGTCCTGATCAAAATCCATCTTAATTCCTAAACCAGAACACTCTTCACAAGCGCCAAACGGAGAATTAAAAGAAAACATTCTTGGTTGTAGTTCTTCAAAGGAAAGACCACAGACAGGACAAGACATCTTAGCAGAGAAAAGCTTTTCTTTAGCTTTGTCTTTGTTTTTTTCAAAGTCTTTTACTGTTACAATCTTAATTAGACCATCAGACTTGGAAATACCTTGCTCAATGTCTTGGTATAGTCTTGTCTGATCATCTTTAGGGTTTATTCTATCAATCACTACATCAATATCATGCATTCTATATCTGTCAATCTTAATATCTTCATCGGTTCTTGCAATTTCTCCATTTACTCTTACTCTTAAAAATCCTTCTTTGTTAAGATCAACAAACAACTTTTCATAAGTTCCTTTTTTCTTTTGAACAATAGGCGCAAGGATGTATATTTCTTCATCATATTCTTTTAGAATATTTTCAGTCATCTTTTGTGGAGATAAAGATTTGATTTGAATATTGTGTTCAGGACAATAAGGTATTCCTATTCTTGCATAAAGAAGTCTTAAGTAATCATAAAGCTCTGTTACTGTTCCAACAGTTGAACGAGGGTTTTTGGAAGTTGTCTTTTGTTCAATAGAAATTGCAGGAGATAATCCTTCTATGGAATCAACATCTGGTTTCTTCATCATTCCAAGAAACTGTCTTGCATAAGCGGACAAGGATTCAACATACCTTCTCTGGCCATCAGCATAGATTGTGTCAAACGCTAAGGTTGACTTTCCAGACCCTGAAAGCCCAGTGATAACTACTAGTTTATCTCTAGGTATCTCTACATTAATGTTTTTTAGATTGTGCTCTCTGGCACCTTTAATTACTATATTTTTTTGCATAGGGGTATTACTCCAGGTTTTTAAAAACTTAAAAAAAGCTTAACTGTAATAAATAATTATATATAGAAGACTATTAAAACATATAAGCTTTAGTTCAATTTTTTTAATATCAAAGGTATTAATGTTTTATCCATTTTAGAGAAAACAAACCATTTCTTTCCAAGATCTTTAATGGACGCTCCAAAGTGATAGATTTCTTTGTGATCTATAATCAAGAATCTGTCGTGACATTTCTTGAAGGTCTTAATTTCTATCTTTGGATACTGTTGATTGTACTTCTCAATATCAAGTTTTAATTTCTCAGTTAAGTTTTCAGTATATATTGCGACTTTTACATTAAGTTCTGAAAATAGAACTAAAACAGATTCATCCACGTAATTATCCATAAGGATTATTGATTTTTTTGCACTCTTTAGTATATTATTAACAAACTTGTAAGCATCAAAGGTCTGACCATCATAAAAAAGTTTTTGTTTTTTTAAAATAACTTTATCCTCCATTGCAGAAAATATTGCTCCAATATTTTTATTTATGTGATTAATCTGTAATTGTTGACCAATTTGTATTTTTTCAAAATGGTCCATTCTAAACACATCTGCATTTCCTTGAATAAATTTTCTCATGGCTACAAAGGCTCTCATGATATAGATGTTTACTTGTATTGCTCTTTCACTCTTTAGAACTCCAGAAAGCATAGCAACTCCTTGTTCTGTAAAAACGAATGGTAATTTCTGTCTTCCACCTCTTCCTGTTTTTGATATCACAAATTGTGATATCGAACGATTATCATTATTACTAATATTAACAGGTAAATTGCTAGAGTTATCTGGATTTGTGGTCACAAATTGTGACTTCAAGATTTTTGAATCTTTATTTGATATCGCAAATTGCGATATCGAACGATTACCATTAATACTGGTATTCCCGGTCAATTCCATTAAAATTTCAAATTCCTTAGAGGTTAGTTGAAACATAAAATCCTCAGGAAATCTTCCTATATTTCTTTTAACCGCTTCATTTAATCTACCAGTAGGTACGTTATAGAGTTCTGCAAGATCGCTATCCAGCATGACATTGATATTTCTAAAAGTATGTATCTTTCGAGTCAGATCTTCTTTAACAATTAAACTATTATCTTTCATTTTAGTCGCCAATAATATATTGTATTAGAAACAGGGGGTGTTTTCGGGGGGGTACCTGTCCAGTGCGGGAAGCCCTTTCTTTTGTAAAAGAAAGTTCTTTCATTCCCAAAGAAAATTAAATGGAATTTACTCATACTAAATAATTTTTATTTAAAAAATAAGCGTGGATTTTTTCTAACAAATCTTTTCATGATTTTATTTAGAAAAAACTGTTCTCCATTCTTTAGATAGATGTATCCTAAAATGGAAACTAACAATGCCCCCACTGCATTAAGTATAGTGTCTTTCATGGTGTCTAATAATCCTAATCTAGAATCACAAGCACCAGTTGCTGGACATAAGTTTCTTGCTTTTTGCATGTTTAATCCAAAGGTATTATCTGCAGCAAATTCATAAACTTCCCAAACTGTTCCAATAGTCATAGAAAGGCTAAAGACTATTACTGCGATAAAAACAAAATTAGCTTTAATCTTTTCAGTTTTATATAAGAAATACATTATTCCAAAAGCAATTAATGCCAAAGTAAAACCAGAGAACAAATGTAATAAAGAATCCCACCACCAAAATCTAAGATAGAAGTTTTGTACTCCTCCAAGAAAAACACCACCATAAATAAACAAAATTATTGATAATTGTAATCCAGATGGCAAATGAATTCCTGATTTGCCTTGGAAGTAATATATTGCAACTATTAAAACAAGAGCTAGGACTGTAATAAAGAAGAATTCCCAACGTTGTTTAATAAATTCAAGTATTAATGCTGCGATTAGAGTTAGGATAATTATAATACTAATGTTTCCTTGAATTTGATCAAATCCAAATCTTTTTTTAGGGTTCATAATTTGTCTGTATATAGATATATCATAATCTTTCTGTTATTAAATGAGTTCTTTTAAGTAAAATAATAGCAACTTTGAAAGAAAAATCTAATTAAAAACTAATTCTCTCTTTCTTCTTAACAATGAACCAAGAAATCCTAGTTATCTCTGGACAAGAGTATACTCTTAAGATATACATTGAAAGAAGAAGAAACTCTCTTTGCTCCATTGGTAAGAACATTAACATTAGAATACCTTTCTTTCTCTCCTCAAAAGACCAACTATCAGAAATAGAAAGACTAAAGGCCTGGGCTATTAAAAAAATAAAAGAAAATCCTCCTATTTCTAAAACTATTAAAGAATACAACTCAGGAGATATTTTAACTATAGGAGAAAAGAAATACACTTTAGTAATAACGACTGGAGACATAGAAAGAAGTAGAGGTAGATTAAGAGAT
>JBBABY010000001.1:0-170493 GCA_041657425.1 archaeon | reverse complement strand
GTATATTCTTCTGCAGTAAATGTGTCACCAACAGAATATGCTTGAGTTCCTATGTTTTGTATTAACTTTAATGTTGTTCCATCAAATGAATCAACAGTATAGTTCTTTCCCATAACATTGAATTTTAATCTTGGTGATGCTCCTGCATTTGTATAATCGTTCTCAATTCCTTCATCTAAATCTATTGCGTAGGTTATTGCACCTTTATCTATAGATGCAACTAACTCTTTAACATCTTTATCGGTATTAAAGAAAATTCTACCAGTTACTGATAATTCATCGTATACTGTTAAAGTACTTGCACCTGCGTGATCTGAATCAGCAGAAATATCTTTCTTGTATAATAATGAATAATCTTGGTCGTCTACAGTCTTTGTAGTTACTGTTGCATTAACTACATAGTTATCAGCTAAATAACCGTCGCCTGTAACTGTTGTTGTTTCTTCTTCTGTTGTTGTACCTTCAGTTGTTGTTGTGGTTGTTGTGTATGTCTTCTTAGCTATTGCTCCTGCAATATTTCCTGCCCATACCATATCAGCCATTTGTGCGTCTGTACCTACAACAATTGTTGTTGCTGGTGCTCCGCTTGCACTTAATATATCTCCTTTTACTACAGGACCGAAATTATCTCCGCCTGTGTTAGCTGCCATAGCAAAACCTAATGCACTTACACCTAATGCAAGTACAGCTGCTCCAGCAACTATTCTTTTTACATTTATGTTCTTCATTTATTTCTCCTCCATTTTTAGTTTTCCTTTTAAAATAAGAAAAACTTTTTTGTTTCTATGAAGATTGAACCTGCGTATATATCTGACTGGTCAAAATTAAACTCAGTACAAAACAGATTCGGTATTCCTTATACTAGGAATATAGAACTTTAAGTGGAGTAATGTTTATAAATAGTTACTTTTTAATATGGATAAAGTAAATCGCTGTTATGTTAGTAAATACCTGGAACTAAAGGAACTTTTCTGCCAGGTTTTATGTATAACTGCTTGCAGAAATTAGAAATTTTGGGAATTTTGTTTATCTTAAGAAAAAACCTAGAGCTTTTAGGCTAATTATTTGAATATTAAATATTATATGTGACATTTAGATTATGGTACAATGAGGAATGGTACTTCTCAGTGGTTAATGTAGTTGGTGCATTGACAGATAGTGAAGATTCTAGAAAATATTGGAACAAGCTAATTCAAAGACTTAGAGATGAAGGAAATGAAGTGGTGACAATTTGTCACCAGTTGAAATTGATTGCTGAAAGGGAAACTTAAAAAAATAAATTAAGTCAATCTAGAAAATACTTTGTTTATTATGTTTATATCTATCTGTAATACATCGCTTACTTGCTTTAGTTCTTCTTGATTGAGTATGTCTCTTAATTTTAGTATATCTTTACTACTTGTATTTTCTTTAATAAAACTAATTAAATTATTCATATCTGTTCCAGAATACAGACATATTGCAACTATATCACAATAATCTTTAATTCTCTTATGGTCTTTACTTCTGTTTATAACAGATTTAAGTTTTATCGCTAATAACAAAGAGGGAGATGGAAGCCAAAGCTTTCTATTAAACTCTTTAAGTTCTTGTCTATGAGTTTTATCTTTAAATACCATTCCAATCATTGGTTCATCCGCAGGCATAAAACCAATTTCATTTTTTATTTTTGGATTAGCATCTGAAATTAAAATGTCTATATACATTGAAAATATATTGTATATCGGAATCGTCTTTGCTTCTTCTTTTGTTAATTCTTTTCCAGTTTCATAGTTTATCTCTTTTAAATACCTAAAACTAATTAGTTTAAATCCATTTTCCTCTAGTATCTGACAAGTTTCTTTTATTGATTTAATTGTATTAAATCCCAAATCTATATCTCTGGAACCTATATAATTTATTCCAAATTCCTTTTTATAATTTTTATTCACAGTTAAATATACTGCCCAACCACCAATAATTACTATCGGCTCATTTAACTTAGAGATTATTGTTTTTAGATATTTATAACTAATATTAGTTTCTTTTTTGTCGTACATATTTATCAAGTAATATATTATATGCCTCTATACACACTCCGCCTTCTTTTTTAAGATCAATTAATAACTGGGGTATAGAAACTACTTTTACTCCACCTATTAATTTGGAGCCAGTTATAACCTCTGGATCATTTAAAATGATTAAAGTTAAATTGCCCTTCCCTATTAATCCCTTACTTGTAATATTTTCTTTCAATTTTGAAAAATCTTCTTGTTTAATATACACTTGAAATTTATTCATAAACAAATGATGATTAATCATATTTTCTGCAACATAAGTTGTAAATGCGTAATCCTCGCTTATATTTTTAAAAAAATCTATTGGATTCGATAGGTGAAAATAATATTTTTTTAATTTTATATTATTTACTTTTATATAATAATCTATTAATTTATCTAAATTTATTACTTTTGTGTTACTTACCAATTTTAGTTCTTCTAACTTTTTTAATACTTGTATAACTCTGGTAGTTGAACTATCTACTAGTTTTGATATCTTATATTTGGTAAATTCTCCATTTGGATTTTCTAAAAGAATTCTAATAATTCTTAAATGTTTAGTATTTCGTTTAAGTTGCATACCTATATACGTAACAAACACTATTTAAATACTTTGCGTACATATACGCAAATGAGGAATTTTTATACGCACCCATATTTCAATCACCAATTATATATACTTACAATTTGAGATTTATAATTTTTACGGGGGCGGCTGTCCAGTGCGAAAATTAAACTATCTATTCTTCTAGATTCTTCAACACTATTAGTTTCATTAGCTTAGTAAAACTATGGTCGTCTCTTTTATTAGATAACTTAGTCTGATTCATATATATATCAAAATAGCCTATGGGTATTGAAATTAATCCAAAACCACGCTTGTAAAGGTATATTGAGAAAATTCCTCTTGAAGTTCTACTATTGCCATCAATAAAAGGATGAATTCTTTGAAATTCATTATGTAAATAGCTTGCTTGCTCTACAAGCATATATGGCCTTACTTTCTTAGAATTACTAAACTCAATTAATTTTTTTTCAAACAAAGCTAATTTTACAGAAATTTCTTTGTGATCTGCAGTTTTAAATTCAGGATTATTCTTAATAATTACATTTTGGTTTCTTATCTCTCCTTTTCCATAATTTAAAGTAGCCATCGCAATTTTATGAAATTCAACGATATTTTCTAAAGTTAGCACTTTTGATTTTAAAAAGTCAATAGCTCTTTTATAATCAGTTGTTTGTTGAATGTCTTCATATTTAGAAATATTAGGAGTGATTTTTTCTTTAATTAACTTCTCTGTTTCTGGTAATGTTAACCCAATCCCTTCCAAAGATAAACTAGAGTAAATAAATTTAATATCTTCAAATTTATTATTACTGGGCACATATCTTCTAAATAATTTATCTATTTTTTTATCTATATCTTTTTCATTAATGTAATCTATGAAATTATACTGGCTTTCTTTATACTCATAAATATAATTTAAAAAATATTTAAATAATAATGCAATAAAGTTCGATGGGATAATCCTTGCAAGTACTGGCTTTCTAGATTCAATAATTATCATTCCATTTTTACTAAGTATTTTATTTATATTTCTCGGAACTTTAGAGTTATCCAAATACCTAGATGTAATGCCCGTTTTTAAATATTCTGCAATTTCTTTAGAAACAACAGAATTGTAATCTATATTATTTTTAAAACAAAAATAAATAAGTGAAAATAATTCTTTTGCTTTTTGATTAGAAGCAATATTAAAACCATTATTTGATTTAACAATTAAATTTTCTTTTTGTAATTTCCTTGTTAAACTATATATCGCATTATAACCTACTTTATTTATTTTAAATTGTATCTTTTTGTTATCTAATTGCTCATTTTCAAATAAACCAATAACTAAAAGAACATCTAATTTTTTTACCATATATATTAATTATAACAAAATATTTATAAAATGCGCTATTTTGTCGTCTTTACTAAGTTTTTCTTTATATTTCAAACAAAATAACAAAAATATGAATTTTTCCGTTTAAACTTATTGACTTAACTCCCCTATTTAGTTCATTAATTAGAAAATTATCTAATAATACTTGCAAAAATATTAATAATTGTGCCAAAAGATATCAAAAAGGATATCTCTCAATACTAAATTAATGCGTTTAAACCTTATTTTTATAATCAATTATACAATTTAGTATAATTCAGATTATAATAAAGGTTTAAAAATAGATATATACCATAATTATATTATGGATTTATCTAAACTTAAAAAATTAGCAATATTTACTAATAAAGATTTAAAACTATATTATAGACTAAAATACCCAGAAGTATATATCTGTAGAAATAAAACTAAAATTATAACCATAGAGAAAGGGAAATATACACTTAATGAAAATCCTTTTTGTTATGCAACGCAAATAATTAATCCATCATATATCTCTTTTTTATCTGCTCTTAATTTCTACGAATATTCTACTCAAATACCATTAAAGATAACTGTTGCAATAAAAAAACAAAAAAAAGAATTATCACAAATTAAATTTATAAAAATAAATACAAAATATTTCTTTGGATATAATAAGATAAAATATGGAGGATTTGATTTATTTATTGCAGATAAAGAAAAATTACTTCTTGATTGTGTAAGTTATCAAAATTTCGTTCAAGTAAACGAATTAACAAAATTAATAAAAGACAATTTGGATAAAGAAAAAATAGTCACATATCTTAATAGAATTAATAACCTAAATCTTATTAGAAGAACAGGTTATCTTTTAGAACTTGTAGGAATAGATCTCTATGAACACTATACCAAAATAAATAAAATTAATAATTACATACTACTTAATAAAAATTTAAAAAAATCAAAAAACTATAATCACAAATGGAAATTAAATATAAACGAGGAGATTTATATATGATGGATATAACTGAATTAAAAGAATATAACAAGAAATTAAATCTAAATCTTGGGCAAACTGAAACAAACTATATACATACAGCAATTCTTTTTGCAATTTCTAAGTTGTTTCCAGAAAAGTTTATATTCAAAGGAGGAACTTGTTTAATGCTCTGTTATAACTTAAATAGGTTTTCAGAAGATTTGGATTTTACGATAATAGAACCAGAGTCTGATCTAGATGATTGCTTAACTAAAATAAAATTATTTTTACAAAATTATAATGTATCTATAGATTATAAGATTGAAAAAAAAGGAAAATATGAAGATATATATGTCTATTTTTATGGACCGCTATACAAGGACACAAATAACACTAGATGTAAAATTGCACTTGATTTCTCTAATAGAAAAGACAATTTACTACCTGGCACCCCTCTTGCTGTAAATCATGTATATAGAGAATTCCCGTTATTCTATATAAATACATTAAATGAAAACGAAATATTTGCAGAAAAGGTTAGAGCAATCATAACTAGAAATAAAGCGAGAGATCTATTTGATTTACATTTCTTAATAAAAAAAGGAATACAAGCCGATTTTGAATTAATTAATAAAAAATTAGAAATTTACGGATATAAATTTGATTTAAATAGATTTATAGAAACACTGAACAACAAAAAATCCATTTGGAAATCAGAATTATCACAACTAATTACTAATGTTCCGAATTTTAAAACCGTTTCTAAAGAAGTAATTGAAAAGTTCAAAAAATAAACTTACTTCTTAAACTTAGACATAGCGTCATTCTTGTTTCTTAACTCATATATCATCTGAGCATAACCGTGAGTCATGTCTGTTATTATCTGAGCAGTTTGCTGAAGATCAGATAAAGACACAGTATACTTATCTGGCTTAAGTACTTCAATTGAGGTTGCCCCGTAAAAGTATATTAACCTAAATACAGAGTTAAGAGAACTACAAGAAACCTCTGCAGAAATATATGTAGAGAATAGGTCATCATGTAAGACTATCTCAGCAATATTTAAATCATAAACAAGATACTGCTCATCAGCTTTTAAACTTGCAGCAATCTGATCATTTGCTTTTCTTAATTCTGCTTTGTCATTAGATTTAGACTCAATCAATACTGCAATCTTTATTAGATTCTTATCAGTTTCAGAAATTCTCTTTCTTTCTATTAACTTTTCAGAGATTTCTTTAGATATTGAATACTTAACAGGATATCCGTCTTTAGTTATTAACTTTAAAAACAACATGTTCTTTAGAATTCCAACTATCTGATCATACTTAGCATTAGGTATTAATTTAATCAAATCATCCTCTGTCCTAGAACCTTCAGATAAATACTTACCAATGATTGTTTGTAACTCTATCATATCTCTATAATCTTTTAATTTTTGAGACTCGTAATCTAATTGTTTAATTTCATCCATAAATAATCATTATTTGTTTAATGTATATATATTTAGTAATTAAAAAAGTATATAAAAGGTTTATAATTAAGATAATGTATGGAGTTTGCTTTTAGTAATACATTATTACTACTTATTGGTGTCGTTCTAGTAATTGCCACAATTGTTATTGCTGGACATTTTAAAAACATCTTAATGAATAGCATTCTTGGTGCTTTTGGATTTCTTGTATGTTTCTTAATAGGAGTTAAACTTCCCATGCTTGTAACCATTATCGCATCAGCAATCTTTGGACTTGCGGGGCTTGGAGTTGTTTTAATACTTAGAGTTCTTGGGATTGTTTAATTTTTCTTTGTCCTTGTAATAATCTACATATTTCCAAAGTGCTTTTTCTGTACGTGCTAATAATTTTTCGTATTGTGGTTCTAGAGGGTGATATACGCCGTCTAAAGTACAGATACACCGAACTAAATTATCAAACATATTTAATTCATTATCAGTAACTTCTATTGTAATTTCATATTTTTGTTTACTTACTTGTTTTCCGTTTATATATCTCATAATCTCATTTCCATTTTTTTAAATTAATGTATCTAGATACATCGGCGTTGTTCCTTTTATTCTATCTTTTAGAATTCTAAAGTTAAGTTTTTTGTAAAAATGTATTGAATCTTTATTCGGTTCTTTATTATGCTTTGCATCTAGAATTAAAAATCTGCATCCACAATAATTTGAATATATCTTCTTTGCAGAAATAAACGCAAGTTTAACTAATATCTGTCCAAAACCTTGTCTTTGATATCTATCGTCTACAGCCAATCGCCCAATTTTTAATGCAGGAAGACTTTTATAAACTATATTCTTGTCTTTGAATGAGTCCTTCAAATCACCTTCTAATCTTAAAGAATCGCACAATAAGGTAATATATCCCACTAAATAATTATTATTAAAAAGTAGAAATGTTTTAGAAATATTTTGATTTTGATCATTAATAGCATCTTCTATTAAAAATCTTTTAAGCTCTGTTTCGTAAGTTTGAAAATTAGAAATTGTATTTTTATAATCTATAGATAATTCTTTTATAATCAAATTCATTCTTTCGCCTTTTTTAAGAGATTTAAGTAAAATTCTTCTTCGGCTTCTGCTTCTCTTATAAATTTCACTCTTGCAGGAGACGGATGTTTACACTCTTCTATCCATTCTCTTACAAATCTCTTTGCATCTTCGCCCCTTAATGTTGGGGTTGCTCTTATTGGTTTTGCCATAATTGCTCACTATATAATTTAGGTCTTTAATAGTATATAAAACCAGTCGCCTAATTTTTTTGTGAAATCGCAAAAACTACCAATTTTAGTATATATTCTCCAGATAAACGTTCTTTAATCCCTTTTCTTTTGCTAACTTCTCTGCTAACTTTAAAGTTTCTAATTTTGTTGGAATTATTGTTTTTAATTTATAGTACGGAAAAGCTCTAGAGAAATGTAGTGGGATTTCTGGAGAAACAGAATAAACAAAATCAATTGTTTCTTGCATTTGTTTTGAAGTAGTATTGTATCCTTCAATTAATAAGTTTGTAATCTCTATATGAACTTTATTTTTATATAGTGTTTTAATATTTGATTTAATCTTTTTAACATCTATTCCTGGAATCAATTGATCATATAGCTCTTGGGTTCCTTTTAAGTCTACATTGATCGCATCAAGATATGGGATTATGTCTTTTAAAACTGGTTTAGACATATATCCATTACTTACCCACACGTTCTTTATTCCTTCTTTCTTTGCAAGTTTCATAATATCCAACGCATATTCTACAAAAATAGTTGGTTCAGTATAGGTATAAGAAATTGATGGAGTTTTATTTTCTTTTGCAAGAGCTATTATTTCTTTTGGAGAAACAAAATTCTGTTTTTCTAAATTAATGTTTTTACAATTAGATATTGTATGATTCTGGCAAAAAGAACAATCGAAATTACAACCAGGCGTTCCAAGAGATAAGGTTTTTGTTCCAGGAAAAAAATGATAAAGAGGTTTTTTCTCTATTGGATCTATACAAATTGAAATAGGTTTACCATAAACTAAAGAAATAAGCTTTCCGTTTTCGTTTTTTCTAACATTACAAAACCCTGTCTTGCCTTCCGTAATTACACAAGCACGATAGCAAGCAGTACACTTGATTGTATTATCATTTAATTTCTCGAAATATTTTGAAATCATAAATAAAAAGAAAAGAAAGATAAATATTTAATTTATCTTGGTCTTAAAAAGAAGAAATAACCTACTGCGCCGATTACTGCTAAAGCGCCTACACCCACACCCACATTACGTGCTGTGTTTCCTGGTAAACCTAAGAAACCTGTTGCACCTGCGGTTGTTGGAGTTTCTGTTGCTGCTGGAGCAAGCTCTTCTGCTACTGGAGTTTCAGTTGCTGGAGTTGTGCCTGCATTATTTACTGGAGTTGCAGGATTTGCTGGAGCAATGAATGGTTCTGGTCTTGGAATAACTTCTGTTGATGTTGTAACTACTGGCTGAGGAATTACGACAGGAGTTATTCTAGTTCCACCGCCGCCACCTGTTGCTGGTGCTGAAGTTACTGTAACTGTCCTTGTTACTGGTGTTGCAGCATTTCCTGCTTCATCTGTTACATTGTAAGTTACTATATAAGTTCCAACTGTTGTTGTATCAACTGTTCCTGAAATTACTGGAGTTCCAACAGAAACATTATCTGTTGCTGTTGCACCTGCGTCAACATAAGTATTTCCTTGAACTATACTTACATTCCCTCCATTTAATATAATTTCTGGTTTAATATTGTCAACAATTATTTGTTGATTTATAGTTTTATAATTAGAAGCGCCATCTGTAAAGATTACTTCTAAATCGTATTTTCCATCACCAAACTTTGACAATTCTACTACTGAATCCACTCCTATATCAATAACTGGAATCTTAGGAGCACAACTTATAGAAAATTCATTTGGTTTAGTAAATTCAATTTTACAATCGCCAACTATCCTATTTTTTAATTTCAAAGAAATGAGTGTGTCTGCTTCTGAAATAGGAAACTCTGTATTAACTTTATAATTTCCATATGTGATTTTTGGAAATGTTTTAGTTATAATTAAATTATTTTCTTTAAATTTTGCATCAATTGGATTTACAAATATATTCATTACAGAAACAGAACTATTATTGTAATTATCTGTTAAGGTAAATCTTGCGTCGTATTTCCCATCTTTTAATTCTTTAAATTCACAGAATATTTCGTGAATGGTATCATCAACTTTCTTGAGATTACATTCGCTACCTACTGGCTCCGCACCCTCTGTAGATAATTTTAAATCTGCAAAATTCTCTTCTTTTAATTCAACACTAATTTGTCCTTTTATAATTACACTAGTATTGTGATTTATAGTTACTGTTCTTCCCAATAATACTGGAGCAACTGTATTTTTGATTAACTCTGTACTGTATTGGTTTGTATTGCCAGCTCTGTCAGTTAATGTTACAGCAACCATTATACTACCGTCTAATAAACTTGATAAATTTGTATCGTCAGTATCAGTTTCTTTTTTATTATTTTCTTTATCTGTATACACAATATTAATAGCTTGTATGTCTTCAGAAATATTACTTAACAATATAAAATTTGAAGCTGTGCTTTTTATTATGTTTTCTTTAGATAGAGTTGCTGTTGGTTTTGTGGCATCAATTGTTTTTAAAACATCTCTTCCTGAAACTGATCTGGTTCTAATTGTACCATTTTCAGCAGAAACGCGCTCTAATTGTAATGGTGTTTCTTGATTTTTGTGACCTTCCTTAACAGTATATATTGCTGTAAAGATTCTATAGTCATTTGTTTTCCAAACTAATTTTCCATCATTATAATTGTATGGATGAATTGTTGCGTGACTCATTGGTCTACTTAATTCCACTGTAAATTTAATGGTTTCGTCAATTCCTAAAACCCCTTTCTCTGTTGCATCAGAAGTAATTGAAGTTATAGATATTGCCTCGTTAATATCGATTATACCTATAATTGCTTCTTCTGGAGCTTCTGCTGCAGGAATTGTTTCATCTGCAAAAACATTTGTTAAAAAAAATGTAAAGATAAACATTACACTTATTAATTTTAAAAATCTATTCATTATTTAATCCACCTTTTTTGTTTTATTATTTTTTATTTATTTTATTATTTTATTATTTAATAAAACCTTTAAGATAAAATCATTTTATCTTGGTCTTAAGAAAAAAAAGTAACCTACTGCACCGATAACTGCTAAAGCGCCTACACCCACACCCACATTACGTGCTGTGTTTCCTGGTAAACCTAAGAAACCTGTTGCACCTGCGGTTGCTGGAATTTCTGTTGCTGCTGGAGCAAGCTCTTCTGCTACTGGAGTTTCAGTTGCTGGAGTTGTGCCTGCATTATTTACTGGAGTTGCAGGATTTGCTGGAGCAATGAATGGTTCTGGTCTTGGAATAACTTCTGTTGTTGTTGTAACTACTGGCTGAGGAATTACGACAGGAGTTATTCTTGCTCCACCACCGCCACCTGTTGCTGGTGCTGGAGTTACTGTAACTGTCCTTGTTACTGGTTCGGCAGTATTTTCTGCTTCATCTGTTGCAATAACTTTAACATCAAGTACGTCTATTGGCATATTCTCAGTTACTTGTGCACTCCAATTATTTCCATCAATAACTGCATTATAAGTTCTATTATTTATTATAACTTTAACCTCATTAGTTAAAGCTAAACCACTTGTAGTTTTTCCACTAATTATAGGAGTTCTATCTGTGGTTGTTAATTCGTCTATTGTAGTTTCTGGAGCAATAGAATCAATTATTATTTTTTGAGTTTTTAAAACCGTATTTCCGAAATTATCTTTTAGAATAACACGTAATAAATATTCTCCATCTGCTAATGGGATTTCTGGTTGTGTTCCAGAAACAGAATCATTTAAATCAATTGTAAATTTCCCTAAATCTGTAGGTATAACTGTATATTTTCTATAACTATTTGCTGGAACATATCTTAAAGGACTTAAATATGCATTAACTGTACTTATTGCAATTGGATTTAATGTAATTGCTCCAGTTATTTGTTTTGGATAATTATTACTGTTTTTTACTAATCTATTTCCGTCATTTATTTCTAAACTAACAGGAAATGTATCTATTACAACTGAAATATATATATCTTGTTGGTTTAAAGAAGAATCTTCTGATTGAATTAAAATATTATAATTACCATCATTTAATCCGTTAATATCACAAGTTACATAATTATAACCCACTACATCTGAGGGAGAATAGTTTACTAAACAATCTTTTAAATCTGTTGTTGAAGGCACCCTATATTTTACCTTTATTGTTTCATTTAGTTTATCTTGAATTGTCCCTTTAATCTTAAGATCTTTTTTATTATATTTAATAGGAGTTGAATTATCTAATATCAATGTAGGATTAATTGTATCTTTTAAAATATTTTGTTCGAATTCTTTACTTGTATTTCCAAAAGAATCTGTGATTGTTACTTTAAATTTATATTTTCCCTCAGCTAACTTAGATAAATCTATATCTTCTGATAAACTATAGCCAGTATCGCTAATTTTCTTTGAAGTTTTAGAAATTAAATAAACAGACTCTGTAGTATTAAAATTAAATATTTCTAGATTAATTAACCAATCTGTTAAATCTAAATTTGCTACTATTTCTAAATTATAACTATCTTGATTTTTTAAATTTATAGAATACAAATTTACTTTTTCTAATTCTGGAAGAACAGTAATCTTTTGTGTGTCTTTAGAAATTTCCGTCTTATTTTCTGCAACATCTATTACTTCAATATTAACTGTAATATCTCCGTCAACTAAACTAGATAAATCATCAACTTTTAAAGATAATGGCATTTTCCCTTGACTAATTTGTAAAAGCTCATTTATCTCTCTTTCTCCTGAAATTATATTTTTTCCAGAATCTATTATTTCATATCTTATTAATCCGTCTTTTTCATCCGTTTCTAAATTAATACTTAGAATGTATTCTCTTACATTTTTAGTATTTATTATATCTAATACTAAATCTGTAACAATTGGACTAGTCGCATCAATTGTATTTCTAACATCCTCTCCGGATAACGCTAGAGTTTTTAACTCCTCATTTCTTGCCATTACATCTGTTAATTGAAGGAAGTCAGTTTGATTTGGCTGACCTTCTTCAACTTCATATGCGGCTACATATACTTGCCCGTCATCTTGAGAAATCCAAGTTAATTCCCCACCATTATAATTATTAGGAATTACTGTCGCATCAATCATTGGTTCTGTAAGTTTTACATAAAACTCTATTTTGTCCCCGATACCAAGAACTCCGTCGTGACTTGAACTAGAAGTAATTGAAGAAATTTCCGGATCTGCAAAGATTCCATTTATTAAAAATATAAATACAAATACAAATAATATTTTATTTAATACATTAGATTTCATTATTTATTTCACCAATTTAATTTTTTATTACTGGTTACTTGTGAGATTGTAATTAGGTTATTAAGTTTGTAAGGTTGAACTTAATATAGATTATAGGTTAGAAATGTTTATAAACAGACAAATTTCGAAATATAGACTGTAGTTTATATAAAACCCTACGATTTTTCCCAACAAACATATTATATATATTTTTGAATAATATAAGTATATGAAATATAACATTGACTTACATATTCATTCCCCTTACGCCGCAGGAGTTTCTAAAAATATGAGTATTCCTGAACTCGCAAAAGAAGCTAAATTTAAAGGTTTAGATATTCTTGGAACAGGAGACATATTACATCCGGAATGGTTTAATCATGTTAAAGATAACCTATTTGAAGAAGAGAACACCTTTTATTTCAAAGAAGATCAAATTGAAACAAAAGCTAAAAGAACTTATTTCATATTATCTACTGAAGTTGAAACAAAAGGAAGAGTGCATCATCTTATTTTCTTTAAAAATTTCAAACAAGTTCTTGATTTTAAAAAAGAAATTGAAAAATATTCAAGCGATATGAATGTTTATGGAGGCGGAAGGCCAAGATTATCTATTGGGCCTTCAGAATTACTTGATATTTGTATTAAACACAAAGTTCTAATTGGACCAGCACACGCATTTACCCCCTACTTTGGGATATATGCAAATAATAATTCTATTAAAGAAGCATATGGTAAAAACTGGAAAGAAATTAAATTTATAGAGCTCGGACTTTCTGCAGACACGAATAGTGCAAATACAATTCCAGAACTTGAAAATATAAAGTTCTTTTCATTCTCTGATGCACACTCTCCAAATAGTTATAGAATCGGCAGAGAATTTGTTTGTGTAGAACTTGAAAAACCAAATTTTGATTCTTTAAAAGAACTTTTAAACGACAAAGGGAAAAATAAAATATTATTCAATGTAGGATATAATCCTCAAGAAGGAAAATATAATAAAACCGCTTGTAAAAAATGTGGAAAAATACATTCTTTAGAAATTGCAGAAAGTAATAACTGGAGATGCTTGAAGTGCAGGGGGATTTTGAAAAAAGGAGTAGAAGACAGAATTAAAGAAATTTCTAAAGAACAAGGCAATCTTGAACTTAAACCAATAGTAAAAAGACCAGAATATAAATACTTAATACCACTCGCACAAATTATACAAACAGAACTTGGCAAAAAAGATATTTATCATAAAGACGTTATTGAAAAATATAATACTATAATTTCTAAAAATACAGAAATTGAAGTCATGCTCGAAATATCAGAAAAAGAATTAGAAAAAATTGACATAGATATTGCAAAACTAGTTATGGCCTTTAGGAAAGGATTTGTAGTATTTAGGCCTGGTGGGGCCGGATTCTATGGAGTTCCATTTATTTGTTATACAGAAGAAGAAAAACTTAAAAAAGAAGCAGAAATACTAAAAGAACAAGAAATAAAAATAGTTCAAAAAACGTTATTTTAATATCTTTCTCTTAATAGTTCTTGTAAATTCTTCTTTTCAATGGCATATTGAGAAAGTAAATTTTCTATTTGTATTATTTTCAATTTACCGAGTATTATTTTATCCTTGCCTTTTCCTACTTTCGCTAAATTGGATAATTCTCCTAAATGTTGTAAAATCAATTGCGCAGAAAATTTTAATTTCTGAAAATTTTGCTTAACTTCTGGAGACGTGTGCTGATTTCGTAAAGCGGATTCAAAATGTAGTAAATCGATTTTATAATCTTTATTAAACTTATCTATCTTTTTATAGCTCTCGTGAATTTGAGGAATTTCTTTTTTTAATTCTATAATAAAATTTTTTAACGCAGACGTTTTATCTTCAGAAATTCTTCTTAAAGGCCTTTTCTTTAATTGTACTTTAACGATTGGTTTTATTTTAGGAACCATAATTATCACATCTTAATATATTTATAAAATAAGATAGAAGGATTTAAAAAATAGAAAGAAACGCCAGTTTATTTACTTTTCTTAACTTTTTTTGTAGTATTTTGAAGAAGCACTTTTGGTTTTTCTAGATCGGCTACTTGTTGAGAAACATGCAAGGATAGAACTCTGGAGAATTGAACATCTAACTTAGTATATTTCTCTTCAATGTCTGCAAGTCTATCTTTTATATCATCTTGTTGTTCCTTAAACTTTTTTGATGCAAATCTTATAAGAATCACGACTAAAGTTATAATTAACAAAAAGTTAATAAATAAAATAATTAATATTTGTGCATCTATCATAGATAATACCCTGTAATTTATAGTAATAGCAAAACAACAAATAATTTATAAAGATATTAGAAACCCAAGTTAATAATCGAATTTAATCTTTATGCCTTTTGGTTCTGCAAGAATTGAAACCTTTTTACCTTTTTTTAATTTATAATGAGTTACAATATCTGCTGGAATAGTTATTGCAAGACTTTTTCCTGCTGTAATTATGTTTCGTTTAAATGTAAAATTTTCATGTAATCTTTTATCTAATGCAAACATCTGTTCACTTGTACAGAATTGTTCTTTACATTTCTTACATTCATAATATGGTTCATTCTTAATAATTATTTTTCCGTCATCTATTACAATATCTTCATATCTAATAACTGCGACACCACCGCAAAAATGACATTTTATTTCGTTTTCCATAATCTTTCCTCTTCTTCACTTGATTCCCATAATGTCAACACAAAAATATAATCTTTAGTTTCTTTTTTAACAACTGTTAAAAAAATAGGATTAATTTTAAAGATCGTTTTTATTTTATCCTCTTCTTTTATTTTTACTTTTTGACGCTTGACTTCAAACTCTATATCGCCATAATTAATATTATATTTTGTCGCTCTTTCTGTAAACCGCACTCGTGCATGTCTAGTCCAACTTACAATCATAATATATTATTTGTAACAAAAGTATTAAATAAGCACCTTATTATAATCTTGTTATAATCTAAAAAGAAGAAAGAAAAGAAAAGAATTACTTCTTCTTTTCAATTACTGCTTGAGCAGCTGCTAGTCTTGCAATTGGGACTCTAAATGGAGAGCAAG
The DNA here is from genome assembly GCA_041657425.1 of archaeon. Classification (GTDB taxonomy): domain Archaea; phylum Iainarchaeota; class Iainarchaeia; order Iainarchaeales; family CSSED10-239; genus JAKQTP01. The sequence goes on along the minus strand of JBBABY010000001.1, from coordinate 154,566 downwards.
AAACATAGTCTAAACCAATCCTGTGACAGAACTTAACAGACTCTGGATCTCCTCCATGTTCTCCACAAATTCCCATCTTTAATTTTGGTTTAACTTTTCTTCCTTTTTCAATTGCTATTTTCATAATCATTCCTACGCCTTCTTGATCAATTGTTACAAATGGATCTCTATTGTAAATATCAAGATCAACATACTGAGGAAGGAACTTTCCTGCATCATCTCTACTTAGTCCTAAAGTCATTTGTGTTAAATCATTTGTACCAAAGGAAAAGAACTCAGCTTCTTTTGCAATCTCGTCTGCTGTTAAAGCTGCTCTTGGGATTTCAATCATTGTTCCAAACAAGAAATCAAGCTTTGCTTTCTTTTCTTTTAGAACTTTTTCTATTGTTTTAAAGACTACTTCTTTTTGAAGAGTCAATTCTTTTGTTTTTCCTACTAATGGTATCATGATCTCAGGAATTACTTTTTGACCTTTTTTATTTACTTCAATTGCTGCTTCAATGATTGCTCTTGTTTGCATTTCTGTTATCTCTGGAAAAGTTATTCCAAGTCTACATCCTCTGTGGCCTAACATTGGATTGAATTCAAACAAGTCATCAATCTTTCTTTTTAATTCAGCTACTGGAATTTTCATTTCTCTTGACAGTTCAACAATATCTGTGTCTTCTTTTGGAAGGAACTCGTGAAGAGGTGGATCAAGTAATCTTATTGTTACTGGTTTGTTTCCCATTGCCTTGAATAACCCTATGAAATCTCCTCTTTGCATTGGAAGAAGTTTTGCTAAAGCTTTTTGTCTGCCTTCTAAATTACTTGAAAGAATCATTTCTCTTACTGCTTTAATTCTGTCTCCTTCAAAAAACATATGTTCAGTTCTACAAAGACCAATTCCTTCTGCACCAAACTTAACTGCAACTTCTGCATCTTTTGGAGTGTCGGCATTTGTTCTAACTTTTAATCTTCTTATACCATCTGCCCAAGTCATTATTGTTTTAAATGCTCCGGAAAGTTCAGGGTCAACAACATCTAGTCTTCCTTCAAAAACTTCTCCTGTTGCTCCATCTAAAGTTATTGTGTCTTTGTCTGTGTAAGTCTTTCCTTTGATAATCATTTTCTTATCATACTCATCAACTAAGATATCAGAACAACCTGCAACACAACACTTACCCATTCCACGAGCAACAACTGCGGCGTGACTTGTCATTCCTCCTCTTGCTGTTAATATTCCTTGAGCTGAATGCATTCCTTTAATATCTTCTGGAGAAGTTTCTGTTCTTACAAGAATTACTTTCTTTCCCTCTTCAGCAGCATCAACTGCTTCTTTTGCGTCAAAGACAATTGTTCCATAAACTGCACCTGGAGAAGCTGGAAGTCCTCTAACAATAACTTTTGCTTTTACTCTTGCTTTTGGGTCAATTGTTTTGTGAAGTAATTGATTTAGAGAATTTGGTTCAATTCTTAGAAGTGCTTCTTCTTTTGAAATTAATTTTTCTGAAACCATATCAACTGCAATCTGGACTGCGGCTTTTGCTGTTCTCTTACCAACTCTAACTTGAAGCATGTATAACTTTCCATCTTCAATTGTAAACTCCATGTCAAGCATATCTTTGTAGTGCTTTTCTAATTTTTTATATATTGCTACAAACTCATTGTAAACCTTTGGCATTCTTTTTTGTAAATCAGTGATTGGTAGTGGCGTTCTTATTCCTGCAACAACATCTTCCCCTTGAGCATTGAATAATAATTCTCCGTAAAGTTTATTTTCGCCTGTTGAAGGATTTCTTGAAAAACAAACGCCTGTTCCTGAATTGTCTCCTTTATTTCCAAACACCATTGCTTGGATGTTTACTGCGGTTCCTAGTAAACCTTTAATATTATTTAACTGTCTATAGACAATTGCTCTGTCGTTATTCCAGGACTTGAATACTGCATTAATTGCCTCGTATAATTGATCTTTTGGATCTTGGGGGAATTCTTTCTTTGTGTGTTTCTTAACAATTGCTTTATACTCTACAATTATTTTTTGTAAATCATTTGATGTTAAATCAGTATCAAACTTTACTTTTTTATTTAGTTTTGCTTTTGTTAATATTTCTTCAAAATGCTTGTGTGGAACTTCTAGCACAACATCTCCAAACATTTGAATAAATCTTCTATAAGAATCATATGCAAATCTTTCGTTTTTTGTTTTGTTTGCAAGAGTGACTACAGTCTTATCGTTTAAACCTAAATTAAGAATTGTGTCCATCATTCCAGGCATTGAAGAAGCCGCACCTGAACGAACAGAAACTAAAAGAGGATCTTTTGGATCTCCTAATTTCTTTCCCATTTCTTTTTCTAATTTTGTTAAATGTAATTGTATTTGTTTCTCTAGATCGCTTGGCCATTTTTTATTCTCTGAATAATACGCACAAGTTTCTGTTGTTATAATAAACCCGTTTGGAACTGGTAATTTTAATGACGCCATTTCTGCAAGATTTGCGCCTTTACCACCAAGAAGATTTTTCATTTCTTTATTACCTTCAGAAAAATCATACACCCATTTCTTGGTTTTAGAATTATTAGATACTGCTTTCATAAATAATGCCTCCGTTTTTTGTTTGTTGTTATTGCTTGAAGTTAACAACAAAATTAATTAGAACTAAATATAAAAAGATAGAAAAGAATTAAAAAGAGATATTTCTATAATAAATATATGCAAAATAATAAAGCAATTACTCCAATCATTGCAACAATACTTTTAGTTGTAGTTGCAGTTATACTTGTAACTATTATTCTTGCTTTTGGAAAAGGATTTACAAACACTTCCTTAGACAAGACAAATAGTATAAAGGAATTATCAGTTTCAGATGCAGGAGTATTTGTATATCCTAAATCTTTCGGTGATGGAGTTCTTCAAGTAAATTATCAGCCCCCATCTAATATTCAAGAACCAGTAGTAATAGCAAGTTATAAAGTTCTTGAAATTCCAGATATGGAATCAATAACATTATCAACACCATTTACTCTAACAAATAATAGTACAAACATTCTTTCGCTTGATTGTCTTTATGAATACAGTTTAGAAAGTCCAGAGATGACAATTCAGTTAATCACTGAAGATAATACTTACATAGACATTAAGCAAAGAGATCCAGAAATGGTTTGTACCTCTACAGGAGATGGTTCAGAAGATAACCCTAAAATTATTTGCTCAGCAGAAGATTTAAACGCAGTAAGAGATAATCTTGATTGGAACTATACTCTTGGAAAAGATATTGATTTACAATGTTTCTCTAGACTTGATGTAAATGGATGGGTGCCAATTGGGAATGATTCTGTGGGATTTACTGGAATTTTTAATGGAAATAAAAGAAAAATTAGTAATTTATATATTAATAGACCAACAACAGACAATATAGGATTATTTGGATATGCATCTTCTGGTTCAGGAATAAAAAACGTAGGTTTAGAAGATGTAAATATTTCAGGACATTCTCGTGTTGGAGGACTAGTTGGCTACAATGCTGCAGAAATTATTACGAATAGTAATTCTACAGGTTTTGTTTCAGGATATTCCTACGTTGGTGGATTAATTGGAACAAATTATGGTAAAAACATTAATTATAATTATTCTGAAGGTGTTGTTTATGCGGAAGATTCTATTGTAGGTGGATTAATTGGGGCTGGTGGAGGCAATATACAAAATAATTATTCTTTTGCTTCTGTTAGAAGCTTGAATACTGATGGCGGATTAATTGGCATGCTCGTGGATGATGCTGGCGACACAAATATTGTTAATAATTATTCTATAGGCATAGTCTGGCAAGAGTATGATGTTTTTGGAGGATTAATTGGCTCTGCACAAGAAGATTCTATTTTTTATTTAGAAAATAATTTTTGGGACATTAATACTTCAGAAATAGATAAAGGTTATAATGCTCAAAATATTTCAGAAATAGATGGTAAAACAACAACAGAAATGAAAACCCAAAGTACATTTACAGATTGGGATTTTGGAAGTATTTGGAATATTGATTCCATAAAGAATGAAGGATATCCTTATCTAATAAATAATCCACCAAGATAACGAAATTGAAAACTGTTTGAGGAAGATTATAATAATTTAGTCTTTATCAAACATCTGATTTATTGATTGCTTGAATTGTATATTGTAAATTGCTTTTGCAAAGTAAGGACTGATTTCAACAATTACAAGCCAAGGGTGGGCCGTTGTAAAATCTTCTTCTCTATACACTGCATCTGTTACAATTACTTTCTCTATCATTTTATTTTTGTAAAGTTCATCTATTCTTGAAACTGCTGAGCCGTTTAATAACCCTAAAGAACAAGCAAAATAAACTTTATTTGCTCCTTTTTCTTTTAAAGTATTTACTGCACTAACTAGTGTTCCACCAGTATCAAGCATATCATCAACTAAAATTACATTCTTCCCTTTAACATTACCAATCAATTCCATTTTATCAACTTGGTTTGCTTTAGAATAATCGCGTTCTTTATAAATTGAAACAACTCCAACTCCAAGTTTACTTGCAAGTTCAGTTGCTCTTTTCATTCCTCCAACATCTGGAGAAGAAATTACTAGACTTTCAGTTGAAATATTATCAACGATATATCTTCTTATTGCTCTTTTAGCATAAAGGTTTTCTAAAATTGCCTTTTCAAAAAAACCAGTAATTGCAGGATTGTGAATATCAAGAGTAATTACTTGCTCTGCTCCGGCCATTTCTAATTCTCTTGCAATGATTCTTGCAGTTAAACATTCTCTTCCCCAGATCTTATCTTGACGAGCATATGGAAAAACTGGAAGAATAACTGACACTCTTCTTGCACTTGCAACTCTTGCTGCATCAATTAAAGTAATTAGCGCTCTTAAATTATCATCAACAGACATTCCATTTGAATTATTAGAAACATCTTGAACAATAAAAACATTTGTGCCTCTTATTGATTCTAAAATATTTGATTTAATCTCAGTATTTGCAAACCTTGTTTCTTGAACTGGAGTTAAAGAAATTGTGTGATTGTTTTCTTTTGCTAATAGTTCATTAAGATTAATCAAAATACTCTTTGCAAAATGCTCTCCTGATTTACAAGATAATAGTTTTATGTCATGCATGTTTATTTCTCCTTTTATTTTTAGCCTGTGATTACTACTTTTGGTTTTAAACTAAATGCTTTTTTTGCAAGGCCAGCGCCAACTATTGAATCAATAACTTCTGCTGATGATTTGTAAGCTGCAGGATTTTCTTCTCTTAATACATTTTCTGAATGACCTGAAAGATAGATTCCTTTCTTTAGAAGATCTTGCTTTAGTTGTATTGCTGTAATTTTTGACTTTGCATCAGTTCTTGACATTTTTCTTCCGCAGCCATGAGCAATTGTTGAAAATGTTTCTTTCTTTATTTTTGGCTTTGGTAAAAGAACGTGACTTGTGTCAAGCATTGAACCAGGAAGAATAATTGGAGTTCCAGTTTCAAAAAATCTTGAACGAGCATTTTGTTCTTCAGGTAAGTTGCAACGAACTGCACCTTTTCTTGTAACTAAATATTTATTTTTATTATGCACTTCGATTGTTGCGATGTTGTGCGATAAATCGTAAAGAAGTTTCGGGTGGATTTCGCTTTGTCCAAGATTTAATGTTTTTTCTAGTGCTTGAACTACTGTATTTGTTAAAACTGCGCGATTACAATATGCAAAATTTGCTGCCGCACACATGCTTGCATAATATTCTTGACCAAGCTTTGAATTAAAATCAAAATATTCAAATGGTTCTTTATTAGTTGCTTTATTTGTATAATCACTTGCTACTTGAAAGCCAAGACCACGAGAGCCTGTGTGAAGCATTATCATTAATTCATCTTTTTGAATTTTATGTTCTTTACAAAAAGCTTTATCAAACAACTCATCAACAACAACTAAATCAATAAAATGATTGCCTTGACCAAGTGTTCCTAATTGTTGTAATCCTGTTTCAATCATAGATTTTGAAAAATGTATTGGGCTAGCATCTTCAAAACAACCGGAATGATCTGTATATAACTTATCAAACTTATCTGCGTAACTGTGCTTTACGGCCCATTCTATTCCTTCATAACAAATATCAAGTAAATCTTGTTTTGTTATCTTTACTCCATCTTTTGAAAGACCGATTGGAAGCTTTTCAAAAGCTTTAATAATTTCTTTATACTGCTTATCAGTTATGTCTTTAGAAAAAAGATTTGTTCTTACTAAACGTATTCCACAATTAATGTCAACACCAACGGCCTTTGGACTGATGATAGGATTATTTTCTAAATCACTTGCAAAAGCAGAACCAACAGGAACACCGTGACCAATATGAAGATCAGGGAAACCACAAATATAATTAGAAACGCTTGGAAGTTTAGATATAGAATAAAGCTGAGCGATTGCAGACTTATCCAGTTTAGAAAATAGAGTTTTATTAGAAATAATTTTTATTTTGCTGTTCTCATCAACAAAAATATTTTTTTTAGTATTTTTTAACATTTAGTTTTGCTTTGTTAAAATTTTATAAACAAAAAAGATTAATATACTTGCAATTGAAAAACTGTTGCTGCTCTTTTTAACAAAGAGGAAATTGAGAAATTTAATTCTTTAACTCAATACCAATTTGAAGATCAGTAGGCACATCGACTCTCATTATTCTTCTTAAGATTTTATCGTCTGCCTTAATATCAATTATTCTTTTATGAATTCTTAATTGATATTTCTCATAGGTTTCTGTTCCACCAGCTGAAACTCCTCTTCTTAATGGAACAACTAATCTCTTTGTCTTTAAAGGGATTATTCCTGTGTGCTTTACTCCACTTTTTGAAGCAACATCTAATATTTCATTGCAAAAATCTGTAACCTTTTTGTAATCTGTTCCTGTAACTATTACTCTTGCTGTTTGCATAATTTTTCCTTTTAAAATTTAATTAAAAAAAAGAGTTACTTAACTCTCTTTTTTATTTCTGTTATTACTCCAGCTGCAACTGTCTTACCCATATCTCTGATAGCGAATCTACCTAATTGTGGGAAGTCCTTGAATGTTTCACAAACAAGTGGTTGTGTTGGTTTAATTCTTACTATTGCTGCATCTCCAGTCTTTAAGAACTTTGGATTCTCTTCAACTGTTGGTGCAACTTTTCTTACAAGTTCTGTTATTGAACAGGACATTTGTGCTGTGTGTATGTGGAAAACCGGAGTGTAACCAGCAGTAATTGCTGTTGGGTGGTTTAACACAATTATTTGAGCTAAGAATGATTCAGCAACCGTTGGTGGATCGTTCTCTGGACCTACAACTGAACCTCTTTTAATTGCTCCTTTTTCAACATTTCTAATATTGAAACCAATGTTGTCTCCTGGGCCTGCTTCTGGTAATTGTTCGTGGTGTGCTTCAACTGTTTTTATTTGTGTAGCAATTCCTTCAGGCATAATGATTACTTTATCATTTGGTCTAAGGATACCTGTTTCAACTCTACCAACTGGAACCATACCGACTCCTTTAATTGAATAAACGTCTTGAATTGGTAATCTTAATGGCTTTCCTGTTAATACTTCTGGAGCTGTAAAATTATTCATTGCTGCAACTAAATTAACGCCTTTATACCAAGGCATTTTATCTGATGCTTTAATTATATTTTCTCCATTCCATGCAGAAATAGGAACTATTTGGATTTGATCATCCTTAAATTTTCCCTTTAATAAAGCTTGAATATCTGTCTTTACTTTATTAAATCCTTCTTCTGTGTAATTTACTTCATCCATCTTGTTAACTGCGATAATTATTTGTTTAATACCCATAACTTGAGCAAGGAAAGCGTGTTCCTTAGTTTGAGACATTATTCCATCTTTTGCAGCAATTACTAAAACTGCAGCATCTGATTGAGCAGTACCTGTAATCATGTTCTTAACATAATCTTGGTGGCCTGGAGCATCAATTACTGTGAAACTATATTTTTCAGTATCTAACTTCTTATAGTTTACATCAATTGTAATTCCTCTGTCTCTTTCTTCTTTAGTTACATCCATAAGGTATGCGAAAGCAAATGTTCCTTTTCCCTTTTCTTCAGCGATTGCTTGTAACTTTCTATAATCCTGGTCACTTAAATTTTTTGTGTCGTACATTACACGACCAACTGTGGTTGACTTACCGTGATCAATGTGTCCAATAAAGATAACATTAATCTTTGGTTTTGTTGATGCCATACATTATTCCTCCATATTTTTATAATAAACAAATTTGTAAATTGCTAATATATTTAGCTTAATTTAAATATTTTAGCTATATAATATATAGAAAGTAAATCTTTATAAATGGATTATTTATGTAATCTAATTAAAGTGCAGTTAAAAAGTTAAAAATCACAATATATATAAATAAATTATAGCTATATATTAATAATAACAATAATTAAAGAAAGATACAAAATGAATATAAACTTTATACAGGTTATTATAATTGCAGTTATACTAATGGTATTTGGAACTATAATTACATATATTAACCTTAGAAAAAGAATAAATGTTCCAGTTAGCCAAGAACAGAATGCTTGGCAAAAGATTGAAAATCTTAATGATAAAAAGAGAGAACTATTAAAGAAGAAAGAAGAAGCATCATTTAAGTATAGTGCAAAAAGCATTAGCGATGACTCTTATGCAAATACTTTAAAGTATATTAATAATGAACTTGAAAAAATTGATAATGAAATAAATACAGAAGTATCAAAACTTACCAACTTACAAAAAAACCAAGACACAGGTGGAGATTTAAGATTTCAAAATATTAAACTTAAAGGAGAACTTAATGAAACTAAGTTAGAGAGAGATAATCTTAAAACTAGAGTAAAAGAACTTGAAGACTTTGTAAAAAACTTGTCTGGAACCAGAAATATCTCTACCTCTATTCAAGATAATTTGCAAAATAAATACTACGAACAAATACTTGATAAATATAAAGATAATATTAACGAACAAGAAAAAAAGACCATCTCTCAAATAAAAGCAATGGTAAATCCTAATGATTTAACAATTAAAAGTATTGTCTCTAAGTATAAACCAATTGGCTATGAATATTCTAAAGATTATATTGAAGCATTAAGAAAAATATATATGTTTTTTAAATCAGAAATTGAAGTTATAAAAACTGATATAAAAGTACTTTATTGGATGGACGCAACACTTATATTTAAAACTAAAATTGCTGATGAACAAGACGCGTCTTCCTTGTTATGTTCTGCTATGCAAGGGCTAGGAGACCAAGAAACCATGGTGTTTGTGGTTTTACTTGAAGATGATAAAACTCACGCATTTGTTAAAACTAAATATAAGAATCAACACTATATCTTTGATTTAACGCAAAAGGGGCCATTTGAAATGTTTATAAACACTGACGAAAAAAAGTTATTAGAAAATTATAAATATAATAATCTTAAAATTAAAAAAATAATTTATAAATATAATCAAAACAATTATATTGATACAGAGTAAGTTTATGAAAAAAATAGATGTTACAAGCGCCGCTTTCTTTTATATCGTTAAAGAACTTGAAGATGAATTCTTGAATGGATATATTAATAATATACAATTAGTTAATTATGAGGAAAATAATATTTTAAAATTTAAAATACACAAAACTAAAACTAAAGAACTAATTGTTACTCCACAAATCCTTTTTGTAACAGAATTAATTTATCCAACAAACTCTGAATGCGGAGGATTAATTAAATTTTTAAAAAAGAAACTTTATAATCAAAAAATTCACGAAATTAAACAAGATAAAAACAATAGAGTAGTATATTTTAAACTTGATATTTATTATTTAATATTTGAATTTTTTAGTAATTCGAATATAATCTTGACAGATCTTGAATTTAATATTATAACTGCAAAACAAAAAGAAGAATGGAAGGATAGAACAGTTAAGAAATATGAAAAATATATATTCCCCCAAAGTAAAGATATAAAAAACGCAACAGAAGAACAATTACTTATTGAAACTAAAGATTTAGATATTAAAGGGACAATAAGCTATATTGTTAAAGAATATAATGTTTCTCCTGCATATATTGGAGAAATAAAAACTAAGAACGAAATTATTTCTACAATCAAAAAATCATATGACATTTTAACTCCAGAATTAGAACTTAAAGCAAATAAAAATAATAGCGGATATATCATACTTATAAAAACAGGAGAATGTAAATTAAACATTATTGAATTCTTTAAAGGCATTTCCGATAACTATTCGGAAAATATTAAGCAATTAGACACTAAAGAAGAAACAACAAAAGGGAATAAGCAACTTTCAATTAGAGATAGCCAACTAAAAACAAAAGAAAACTATCTTAAAATTGCGCACATACTTGAAATTGAAGGCCAGAAGATATATGAGTATATGCCAATTATCGATAAATTAAACACGCAAATAACAATTGCTAAAGACAAGAAAGTTCCTCCTGCAGAAATCATAAACAAGCTAAATGACTATTTCTCAAAAAATCAAAAAGAGTTAAGAATCAAAAGTATTGACTCTAAAGCAAGAAGCTATATTTTAGAAATTAAAGAGTGAAATAGAACTACACTAATTATAAGAATTTAAATTACAAAAAAAGAATAAGAAAAAAAGCGAGAAACTTTAATTAAAAGTTCCTTCATCTTTTGTTAATAATGTTTTTTCATCGATTACGAAAACATCAGAAACTGCAAGTACACTCTTGTATGGTACTTCAATTAAGTTTCCTTGAATATCTAATTGTTTAACAACTTTAGATGATGGATCAACTTCAACTAATAAAGCCTCTACATCTCCAGTAACTTCGTTAACCATTAAATCAACAAGTCTTCCGATATTATCTCCTCTATTTGTTATTAATTTTTTTGTTGCAAGTTGTCTTGCTATTGCGTATTTATACATGTTATTTAAACCTCTTTTTTATTATTATTTTTAGTTTTAATATTACTAATTCAATTATATTGTTAGGCAATTAATATATATACCTTTCTGTTCAAAAAATTGCGTTAAAATCTTGTAAAAAGTTTGGAATATAAACCACTAACTCAAATAATTACTTGTCCGTCTTGTATAAAGAAGTGCTTTTTTGATAAAACTGTTACTACTCTGCCGTTTCTATTCTTATAACTGACAGTCTGTCTATCTTTATCTACAGCAATTATCTCTCCTAACCAAACCCCATACTTTGAAACTACGGGAAGCCCCACCAGTAAATCTGTAACATCTTTAGTTATATCAAATACACTCGTAATTCTATGTAATATAAATAAGAATAATGTAGAAAATAAAATCACATATATAAATGTCTGAAATTTCAAATCTCCTAATACAAATTGTAAAGAAATATCTAACAACCCAGAAAATACAAATGTAGCAACAAGTGCAAATATATACTCTCCAATTTTATATAATGATCTCGAATAAAATAAATCAATTATTCCGCCCACTACATATGCTGCAACACAAAATACCAAATATAATAAAACTGCTCTTAATACAAATATACTTCTTTGCCAAAATACAAAATTAGAATTTACAAAAAATAAGTTTGCACCAGTAACTATAGTATATATTAAGAAAAATAGACTTGCAATATAGAACGGAAAACTAATTCTTGATATTGAAAATCTAGAAAAAATATCTGTGATAAAATTAATCAATTTAGGTTCTAAATTAAATCCTTTAATTAAGAAATAAACTCCTAGAACTAATGCAATTATTTGAAACGCATACACTTTGAAAAAGAAGAATAAAAGTAAAATTATCGCAGGCACTCCAAAAATAATTCTAGAGAATGCAGGATCTTTAAGTGCTTTCTTTGCAGTATAGTAAACGCTTTCTAGAGCTTGAGATTGTCTTACAACTACAACTTCTTTAGAAATTATTGGCCCAAAGTTTTGAATAATTGGAACTACCTGATCATCTTCGGCTCCGTCTGTAACTAAAACAAACGCACTTGCAGGAAACACTTCTAAAACGCCTTTTAGTTGTAATGCGATGTTTTTGTCCGCAAAAAATAGATTCTCTTTTGAATGGCCAGTTAATGTTGCAATCTCGACTACATAATCTTTCTTTAATTCTGTATATTTCTTCAGAGTTGCAAAAATTGCATTTGCATCTGATTCTTCTGGATCTTTAAGAATTAAATCTGTTGCTAATTTTAAATTATTATCATACCCAATAATTGGGCCAGAAACTCCTAATTGTTTTCCAATATCGTTATCTCTATCAACTGTAAGTATAAGTAAATGCTCTTGAACGGGCAATACTTTCTCGTGAATTAAAGGCACTTCCTTTTTTTTATCTTCAGTTTTAGTCAAAATTGCACCTTTTCTTAATTACAACTTAATTGTAAAAGATTAATAAATGTTATTTATATAATATATATAGGATTAAATATATAAAAGCATTTAAAATATTATCTTAATATATAAAAAGTAAACAGAGCTAAAAAATGAACGACCAAAAAATTAAAAACTTGTTTTTTGCAATAATTATATTTGCATTAGTAATTATTATTAATTTATTTTTAATTACAAATGAAAGCGTAAAAAATATAATCTTAATAATTCTGATTTGCTCTGCATTTTTATATTTATTATTTGCTTCAAATATAATATTACAACTAAAAGATTATGAGAGAGCAGTAATCTTTACATTTGGAAAAGTAAATAGGGTGGGAGGTCCTGGTTGGACAATAGTGCTACCGATTATTGAAAAACACGTACTTGTGTCATTAAGAACACAAGTTGTTGATGTGCCTGTTCAACAAATTATTACTAAAGACAATATAAGAGTAACGATTGATGCAATACTTTACCTTTCTGTAGATTCGGCTAAAGAAAGCGTAATTAATTCTGTTATTAAAGTTGAAGATTATAAAAAAGCATCATCACTTTATGTAATCTCCAGATTAAGAGATGTACTTGGAGAATTCGATCTTGCTAATGTCATTACAAATACAGAATCCATTAACAAAAAAATTACAGAATCATTAAAAGACGTTGCAAAAGAATGGGGAATTAAAATTAATGCAGTTGAAATTAGAGACCTTCAAATTCCAGAAGAAATTATAGAATCAATGCACCGCCAAAAAGCCGCAGTTCAAAGAAAACTTGCGGTGTTTGAAGATGCAGAATCTGAAAAAGCCAAAATTGTAGCAATTAGAGACGCCACAGACCAATTGTCAGATAAAACAATGCTTTACTATTACATTAAAGCACTTGAAAAAATCGGAGAAGGCCAATCTTCAAAAATAATCTTTCCTATGGAAGTTACAAATCTTTTACAATCGGTTTCTAAAAAATTAGATTCTGGTAGTCTTAAGGTAAATAAAACAGAAAAAGAACAATTTGCAGAATATTTGCCACTAATCCAAAATTATCTTAAGAATGCACAAATCGCAGATAAACCAAAAAAGAAGAAAAAATAAGTACTATTTGCCTTTAACTTTAATTTGGAATTTCTTTAAAAAGGAATTTTCAAATTCTTCTAACTTTTTAAAATTAATTTCTAATTTCTTATTTGCAATATCTACTAATATCTTCAAATAATCATCAGTTACTAATTGATTTTTGTCAATTTTAATAAGTGTTGAAATAAATACTGTGTGAGTGACTTCACAAGTAAATCTTCCCTCTTTTGCACTGATTATCCCTGCTTTTTTAAGCCCTTGTTCTCTACAGAAATCAAGTATTTCTTTTGCTTTTGCATAATCCTTAGTTGCAAAATGAAAGATGAAGGGTTCTACTTTTAACCACAAATATCCTGTATTAAAGTTCTCTACATCTCTTTTTACTTCGTCATAAGTGACTAATCTATGATATCTATTAACAAACCCTGAAAACTTTTTATTTTCATCTTCATCTCCTCCAAGGAGCATTAATCTTCCTGAACAACTACTCGAGGTATAAATGTCTGGAATCTTAACCACCTCTAAAAGAAAAGGAATTACAGGAGAATCTACTTGGTCTTTCTCCATCGCATCTCGTAATGTTTGTGCGTGATGTTTCTTTAACATCGCAAATCTTGAGTCTATTAAATTTGTATTCATAATTATTCGGTATTAATTAGCTTTCTAAACAATTTAATTAGGTTTATAAATAATTTAGTATATATTATATATAACAAAAATAATATATAACTAACATATAGTTGTTAAAAAAGAAAAAAAGGAATAGTTTATGTTTAATAAAAAAATATTTTTAATTTTTATAATTTTACTGATTGTACCAAAGATTCACGCACTACAAATGCTTGAACCAATAATGACTGACGAAATTGACAATAGTGCAATTGAACTTGGAACTGTCGCTCCCGGAGAATATTTCTTAATAAGCTTTTTTCTAAATGAAGGCGAAGAATATGATGTTATTACTACTGATGCAATTGGAGCAAACTATATCTTTTTTGAAAATACACAAGTTACAAAAGAAAGCATATTTACTATTGCAAGAATAAAAGAAAATACCATTGGAGATCAACAAATAAGAGTTGTTCTAAAGAATACCAAAACAAATGAAACAAAAGACGCGTATCTAAAAGTAAATATTTCTAATAATGCAATTTCCACATTTATTTTGCCATTTGATAAAACCATAAAATTTGGAGTAAAGAAAGATATTAAAATAAAAGTAATTAATAAATCTATAACTACAAAAAGAATTACGGTTTCCTCTAATTTGCCAATCAGTTGGTTTGATTCAAAAATCACAGGAAAATTAAAAAAAAACGAAGTAGTAGTATTACAGCCAAGCGGAACTGTTGAAGTAAATTATTCGTTTGTGCCTAAATCTATTGGAGATAAAGACTTCGAGATATATATTTATACGGACATGGAAACGCAGAACAATTTATTGCCAACAAATACTTTCTTTAACAAAGTGCTATTTGAAAGAAATACAGAATATGCAAAATTATATATTCAAAAAGATTTAAGTGCATTATATGGCGCAAACCTTTATAATTTTCCTACATTTTCACTTAATTCAATACCAGTTTATTTCTTTAATAATGTTATAAGAATTATCTCTGAATAATTCTTTCTTTAAATTATTTTAATTATGGACGAATTATACAAAAAGAAAATTGCTAAGTTTTTTAAAAACTGTGCAACTCAGAAAATGTCTAAACAACAATTTGAAGTCAAAAAAATACAATTTTCTAAAAAATATGCACTTAAGAAAATGCCATTAACTTCAGACATATTTTTTGCTCTTGGAATCACTAACCCTCCTGAATTTCTAATAACTAAACCAGGGAGAACACAATCAGGAGTTACAATTGTCGCAATAATGACAAGGCCTGGAGATTGTCCAGGAAAATGTATATATTGCCCTAATTGGGCTAATGCTCCTAGAAGCTATACTGGTTTTGAACCTGCAAGTATGAGAGCAAAGAGAAATAATTTTGATCCGCGAGCGCAGATTAAAGATAGATTAAAACAATTAGAGGCTACAGGACATCCCATTAATAAAATTGAATTAATTGTTATGGGAGGAACATTTCCTGCAACAGAAAAAAAATATCAAGATGAATTTATTAAATCAGTCTTACAAGAAATTACTAATTCTAAAGAAACTGAAAAAGATTTAAATAAACTCAAGAAAAAAGCAATGATTTCTAAAAACAGAATTGTAGGAATAACTTTTGAAACAAGACCAGATTTTTGTGATAAAGAAACAATTGAAAGATTACTTAATTTTGGAGGCACAAGAGTAGAAATTGGCGCACAAATAATTAATAATAAAGTTCTTAAATTTATAAATAGAGGGCACGATGTTAAAGAAATCATAAGAGCAACTAAAGAATTAAAGGATGCGGGATTTAAAGTGCTATATCATGTAATGCTAGGATTACCTGGGAGCGATTACAAAAAAGACTTAGATTCTTTTAAAAAAATATTTAACAATCCTGATTTCTGCCCAGATATGATTAAGATATATCCTTGCTTAGTAATCGGCGGAACCAAGTTAGAAAAAATGTATTATTCTGGAGAATACAAAGAATATACTTTTGATAAAACCGTTAAGTTAATTGCAGACATTAAAGAAATTACGCCTAAATGGGTTAGAATAATGAGAATACAAAGAGATATTCCCGCAACTAAGATTATTGCAGGCATAAAGAAAAGTAATCTAAGACAATATGTAGAAAATGAACTTAAGATTAGAGGGACTAAATGTAATTGCATTAGATGTAATGAACCTAAAGGCCAATTAGCAAATATAAAAGGATATAAAATAGAAAAAGAAGAATATTTGGCGTCTGATGGTAAAGAATTATTTATTTCTGCGAATAAAGAAGGGTACTTATTAGGATTTATTAGACTTAGATTTCCTGCTTGTCCCTTCATAAAACAAATAGATAAAAAAACCGCGATTATTAGAGAACTGCACGTTTATGGACAAACTACTCATTTTGATGATAAAAATATACAGCACAGAGGAATTGGCAAGAAATTACTTAAAGAAGCAGAAAAACAAGCTAAAATTGAAGGATTTACCAAAATTGTGATAATTAGTGGGATTGGGGTTAGAGAGTACTATAAGAACCAAGGATATAAACTATCAGAACCATATATGATTAAAAATGTTTAAGGTGTAGATGATATTATGAGCGAAAATAAAGATGTGTTGCTAAAAATGTTAGCTGACGAGCCTAGATTATATGATGTGCTAAATGCTAAAGAATATCTTAAAATTTTGGAAATCCTAGAAAAAGATAGCCAAGATCTTCAAAATATCAAAAATATAGTAGGGAAAGACATATATATAAAAAAAGATATTATATTATATAATATATTAGATACTCTATTACAAAGAGATCTTGTGAAAAAAATAAAAGTAAACGACAATATAGTTTATTTTCTTACAGACAAAGGTAAAAGATTCATTACATTATATACGCAAACAAAACAAGAATTTAGTTTAATATAAAAAAAACGGTGATAAACAATGAAAGCATTTTTAGGAATATTAAGTACAGGAAAAGGTACTTGGGGACAAGTCGCACACATAATCGATAATGTAGATTATGACAAGGTGTATTTAATCTCAAATGAATGGGCACAAGATAAATTTAATTGTACTAAACCAATTAATTGGATAATTATTGACCCAAGAAAAGGATTTAGTGAAATAATGACAGATCTTGAAAAACAAATGCCTACTGACGCTAAGGATATCGATCTAAATATTCACTCAGGCAGTGGAAAAGAACACAGTGCAGTTTTAGCTTTACTTATGGAAAAAAAAATTAAGTTCACTGTAATAACAATAAACGCACAAGGAATTGTAAAATATTAATTTTTGTATTCTTACCTTTTCTTTATCTCTTTTTCTAGTTTTTACAAAAATATCATGCATATGATTTTATATTGCTCTTTTGATCTAAAATACCTCTATGAAGTGGATTATATTTTTTTGCGTATTAATACTAGTATTATTTAGTGGATGCCTTGATTTAATTTCTACAAGAGAAAAACAACTGTGTTTATCTTCTACTGATTATTCTGAAACAAGCATCTATGATTGCTCAAAAATCTCTGATTGTTTTAAAAAAATCAACTCTTCGGGATGGGTTATGTCTGAAGAGATTCCAATAGATACCAAAAATCAAATTTTAATATACAAGAATAATATTGCATCAGCAGTTTATTATTTTAATAAAGCAAAAACCGAGATCCAAAATATTAACGGATTTTGTGCAGGAGAAAAAGATTTGCAAATTATTAAATCCATTAATAATCTTTTCTTCTATATTTCTAAAATCTTTAGTTATGAAGATCAAGCATTTCAGAAAAGTATTGAGATTCTAAAGAATTATACTATATATTTGAAAGAAAATGGGATGGAAAAAATTAATGAAGAAGAAATATATACAGATTTTGTAATACTTAATCAAAATTTAAATGAACTTAGAGATGAAGAAATTGGAAATGAAAGTTATGTTTCTATTTTAAAGAGAGAAGCACAAAAAGCAAGTGAACTTGCTAAAGAATTTGGATTTGCAAAAAGCTATATGTCAAGTGTTAATTATATAGATATTTACGCATATTATAAAGACTATATTGATAATCCTGAACAAGAGTTAAAACTTCCAATCATTTCTAAATCAAGTAATTTTGTATTCTCTAAATTATCTACTTTTGAAAACTTTAGAAAAATAAATACTAATCTCTCTAAGGCAGACAATTATAATTTATATATTCTTTTTGATAAACATCTTGGAGCAAATGATTCTTTGTTTAAAAAATTTATTGAATTGAACAATAAAATAAATATAGATCTAAAGATTGTTTTTGAACGAATTGCAAGTTTAGAAAAAAATATTAATGAGGACATAAACTATCTCTCTTCTGACGACCAAGATTTGTTTTTAGATTATAAACAAAAATATTCTAGAAATCAACTAAAATTTGGATTTTATCTTGCTAAACTTAAAGAATTAAGTGCAACACTTGAAGACACTAAACTAACTGCAGAAAATGAAAATAGTATATTAAATACAAAACTAAAATATTGTGATATAGTTATTAAAGACGCAAAAGATTACAATAATTGGTATTTTAAAGTAATTATTGAAAATTACAATCTTGAAAAAAATGGGGTTGCGAAATTAGAATATTGCCAGAAATTAAAAGACGCACTAAGTAATAGAAATTGCTTATCAAATTATAGCAAACTAATTAGTTTAGGCTATCTAGAAGACGCAAACTTAAATATAGATTTTGAATGCATCGATGTTTTGAATCAATATAATTATATTCTAGAAGATGATACTCAAATCTTGTTATATTTTACATTAATTTCTGAAAATAAAAACGTAATTGAAAGCATAAAAACTTTTGAATTAAATTTTGATACACAAATACTTTTGCTGGATTACGAAGATAAAATAGAAGGATATCAAAAATATCCCAATTATAAAATTATAATAAATATTGATAGTTATCTTTCAGAATTAAATAAAATTAATAAACAACTTTTAAAAATTTGGCAAGGCCGGCTGTTGGAAACGGTTTTAAAAAATTATGAAATCGTATATTCTGATAATGGATATGTGTTAAAAATTGAAAATCCCGGAACCCTCACAATTACAGATTTTTGTTTTTCTCCAAATGATATAAATTTAGCAGTAATGAATAGCTTAGATTCTAGTTTAAAAATCAATAAAAACGAAATCTGCATAGATATATTAGTCGAAGGCATTAATACATTCAAAATTAATTACAAAAATCAAAGAACAATTTCTACAAAAGTAATAACTTTAAGTTTAGATCAATCACTACTAGAAGCAATTATACAAAATAAGGTAATTGGGGTGGTCGATACACTAAATCTTGGACAAGTTGTGCTTATAGACCCCTTGAATTATAAATTAACAGAAAATCAAGAAATAGAATATATTACTCAAAAAGAAAATAAAATATTATATTATGCTCAAATTCTGGCAATAACAAATTTAGAACAAAATACAAACACTGAATCAAATGAGACAATCCTTGTAGATAAATTTAGGATAAAAAATGTATATCCTGAAGAATTCTGCGGAGAATTAGTAATTACAAATTGCCAGAATTGTGTAGCACTAGTAAAAGAAAATGGAAATGTAAAGAATACAAATGCGTACAAAGAATATGGAAAATTAAGTATAAATACTTGCTTTAAAATCCAAGAAGAAAAAACTATTGAAATAAATTTAATAGAAGATCTTGCGTTTGTGGATTCCGAAGTTCAAGATATCCTCTCTAGAATAAATTTATTAAATAATTGTGAATTTAGTGACATTTCAACTAAAAGTAAAATGCTATTGCCAGAAATTGGAGAATTACTCCCAAAAAATAATTACACTTTTGAAGAAATAAATAAAATATATTCTTTAAGAACGAAATTAAGTGTTCTTGAAAAAGAATATAAACAAAAATTACAATTAATAGATAATATCAATCTAATTATTTCACAAATACTTGAACTTCAATTAACTGCAGATGAAGAAATTGAATTAAATAAAATCGAAGAATTAATTAATACAACCCCCATAGAGGCATATAAAAAAATTATCGCTCTAGAGAATACTATAAGTGCCAGGTATAAAACACAAGAGAATATCAAAAATACTGATTTTAAAAACAAAATTAAAAACCTCATTGATCTAGGCAAAAATACCGATACAATTGATTCTGAAACCATAAATAAATTAAATGCACTTACTTTTTCAGAAAACAACCAAATAGAGCTAGTGAATATAGAAGCAGAAATAAATGAAAAAATAAAAAATAAATCAAAAGAAACAAATGAATATATAAATTATTTTGCAGAATTAGATAAAACGAATATATTAGATGCAATTGATGAAGTAAATTGGGTTTATGCAGACATTACTCTTGCAGACCTTTATGCAGTAAAATATTACCCAATAATTACTGTTGATGATGCAACTAGATTGAAAAAAAAATTAAGTTATCTAGATACGGTTTCTTTTAAAGAAAATAATTATGATTTTAGCAAACCCTATAGTATTAATGATTATTCTGAAGCCTTACAAAACACAGATGTTGTTAGTATTGATAGATTAAAAGATTTAAATAATGAAATAAATCTAGTTATTAATGGATTAGCTCAATTTAAAAAAGATGCAACTACTGAATTAAATAATTTAAATAATTCAAAAATAGCTAAAATACAAGAAAATACTACTAAAATAGAAACAATAAAAAAAGATTACGAAAATAAAAAATATTTGACAGTGATTACAAACATAAAACTATTAAACACTAGAACTGCGCCAGTTTCTAAAATTAATTATCAATTATTTGCAATCGCAGGGGTGTTTTTTGTTGTTGCGATTAGCGCAGCTATATTTGGAAAAAAAGGTCGGAAAAAACTAAGTAAAGAAGATAAAAAACAAAAGATATTGAGACATTATTAGGTTTACTTTGCTTATATCTTATAATTGCTCAAAAGTAAGATATTTAAATAAAATGTTCTATATTATATATTACTTAATACCATAAAATGTGATATATATGTTTAAAAAAATACTTGTTATTTTATTATTAACACTTGCACTTAATTTAGTTGTTGCAGATAAAATTGATTCAATTAATTTTTCAGAACTTGGATACGGAAATCTAAAGGTCTCAGAAAATACCAATTTATGTAAAATTTATGACTTTAAAAAATTAAATCAAACTACAGAAACTAGATTATTTTCAAATATAATTATAGAAAATTACATTCCTATAAAAGATGACCTTAATCTAAGTATATATCTTAATGATAATTTACAAGGTGTTATTTTTGCAAAAGATTTAGTTGCTAGTAATTATCTAGAATTAACTGGAAAATTAAATGAAAATAATCAATTGAAATTGTGTGTTGAGAATTTCGTATTGCCTCTTGTAATTATATCCAATAGAAGCACGGTTGGAACGTATCTTATTGGAGAAATTAAACCTGCAGAATTTTACCAAAAAGTGTTAACCACTGAAAGATATAATAATGTGTTAATACCTATTGAAATCTATGCAGAAAATAACAGTCCGAAAACAGTAACTGTAAATATAATTTATGCAGACGATATATTTCTTAAAAATTCAAATCTAGAGACGGTTTCTGGAGAGACTAATTATTCTGGAGAAATACTTCCAGGAGAGACGAAAGTGTTAAAATACTTTTTGAAAGCAAACAAAACAATTAGTTTTGCAACACCGCAAGCAAAATTAACATATATAGATGAATTTAAAAATACAAAAACAATATATGCAAAACAAGAAAAAATAAATCTAGTGGAAAACCAAAATAAAATTGAAGTTTATATCGACACACCTAGAGATGTAATCATTAATGAACCAACGCAAGGTAAAATCATAATAAAAAATGTGTCTGAAAGCGACATAGAGAATATTACTATAGAAACTAATTTTGATAATAAAATTACTTTATCAAAAAGACAAATTGAAATGTTAAATAAATATGCAGTTGAAGAAATCCCTTTTGAAATAATCACTGATGAAATCGGAAAGCACACTCTTAATGCCACAATATATTATAATGTAGGAAATACTGAAAATGGGGTTAGCGCTCAACTTATTACTATTAATACAGATATTAAAAAAGATTATGTAAAGGAAATGATTGGAGTGTTCTTACTGATTACTATTTTAATATATGTTTGGATTGTTAGACTATAATATTAAATAATCCTTTTAAACATTTTATTTAATTCTTTTTTATTAATCAAAATATAAGTGGGCCTTCCGTGTGCGCATATCCCTTTGTCTTGACACTTATCTAAATTTACAATCAAATTATATATTTGAGAAATGCTTAGAGGAGCGTTTGCTTTTATTGATTCTTTACAGGATTTCAATTTTAAAATCTTATCTTTAATTTTGGCAATATCAAAATTATTTGATTCTTCAATATTTTGAAGCAGTTCTAAAAAAAACTTATAATCGAAATAATGCTCTAAAAATTCAGGAATTGTGATTAAATATAATCTCTCTCTTTTTAATTCAATAGTAAATCCTAAATCTGCCAATAACTTTTTATTAATTAATATAAACTCTTTTTGAATATCCGAAATAAAATCTAATTTTTGGGGAATAACTAAATTTTGTATTTTAAATTCAGAAGAATATGCTAATCTATTTTTTTCTAAATTTATTCTTTCTTCTGCAGCGTGTTGATCTATTAACAATAAACCATCAGGAGTTTTACATACAATAAATGTATCAAATACTTGCCCCGCAATTTCGTTTATTTCATGTGCATCAAGCACAACTTTTCTAATCTCTTCTGTTTTATTTGTAAAATAAAATATATCTTTATTTTTTAATTCATTTTTGATATCTGAATTCTCTTTTATTAAATAATCTAATTGATTTGGAGAATTTAAGTTATTAGAACTCACAGGGTATTCAACATTAAACGAATTACCTAAAAAATCCGTAATTTGTCTATTGTCTTCTGAAACTACTGTTTCTTTCGTATTTGAAAAAAGCACAGAATTAATAATTTCTTTTAATCCGGAATTAAATAAAAATTCGTTTTGTATTTTTACAAATCTTTTTTTAGGATGAATGTTAACATCTATTGTCTTTGAATCAAGTTCAATAAACAACACAAAGAATGGCTTTTGGTGTGTCATTAAATAGTCTTTATAAGAATTAATAATAATCTTATTTACCTGTGTACTAATTACTGGTCTTTTATTAATATATAAAAAATTAGAGGGATAAAAAAAATAATGTTTAGGTTTAGCTATTATTCCTCTTATTTTTAAAATTTCAGATTTTTGATCAATAGTATTTACTTTAGACAATATATCTTTACCAAAAACCTGAGAATATCTATTTTCTGGAGTGGTTTTAGGATAAGTATCTTCTTTTTTATCAGAGAATATCTGAAATCTAATTTCTGGATATTGTATTACAAATTCTAGTATTGTGTTGTTTGCCTTAGCTAATTCAAATGTTTTTGATTTTAGAAATTTCTTTCTTACTGGGACGTTGTAGAATAAATCTTCGATTTTTATGATTGTACCTCTTGGAGAAGAAATTGATTTTATTTCGCCATTTCTTAAAATATACCCTTGCCCAGCATCATTATCAGTACTGATAATCTCCATTTTAGAAATTGAATTGATACTTGATAATGCTTCTCCTCTAAAACCAAAAGTGGCTATTGAATAAAGGTCATCAATTTTTTCTAGTTTACTTGTGGTGTGTCTTTGAGTACAAACCTCTAAATCTTCTTTACTAATTCCCGAACCGTCATCTTTTATTTCGATTAAATCTATTCCGCAATTTTTTAATTTAATGACAATAGATTTTGCTCCTGCATCAATAGAATTTTCAATTAATTCTTTTAATATATCGCTTGGGCCCTCTATAACTTCTCCCGCACTTATTAAATTAATTGTTTCTTGACTTAATTTCTTTATCATTTTAATTTTCACAATTCATTCTTTTTTAAAAAAGAATTATTTTCTAAATCTTTTTGTATTGCTAAAGCACTATCTATTATTTCTTTATTTACACCCGCTAATTTTGCAACTTGTATCCCATAACTTTTATTAATTCCGCCTTTCTGTAATTTGTGATAAAAATGGAGACTATCTCCTTCTTCTTTGGCAGTTACATGATAATTGCAAATTCCTGAATTAGTTTCTTCCATTTTATTTAATATATGATAATGAGTTGCAAGTAGAGTTTTGCATTTTATTGTGTTATTAAAATATTTCACAACTGACCAAGCAATACTTATTCCATCAAATGTACTTGTACCTCTGCCTATTTCATCTAAAATAACTACACTATCTTTTGTGGCATTGTTTAAAATATAAGCGACCTCTGACATCTCTACAAGAAATGTACTTTGCCCATGAATTATATCGTCAGATGCGCCAACTCTAGTATAAATTGCATCTATTTCTCCAATGTGAGCAGCAGTTGCAGGAATAAAACACCCTGTGTGTCCAATAATTAGTGAAAGACATACACTTCTCATATAACTACTCTTTCCTGCCATATTAGGGCCAGTAATTATCATAGTCCTATTATTTAAATCTAAATTACAATCATTTGGAATAAAGGAGTGTTGTTGTTCAATTAATGGATGCCTTAAATCTTTAAATTGAACGATGTCTGAATTATCTAATTTCGGGATGCAATAATCATTTTTATTACTTATATAAGCAAAAGAATATAATTCATCTAATTGAGCTACATATTTTGCAAGCTCTCTTATTGATTCTTGATCACTTAATATTTCTTTACATATTTCTAAAAATATACTATATTCTAGTTCTTCTCTTCTTTCTTTTGCGTGCATTACCATAGATTCTTTTTCGCTTAACTCTATAGTCGTATATCTTTCACAATTAACTAATGTTTGCTTTCTTTCTAGATATTCTGGAAGATTAATTGCTTGTGCTTTTGGAATTTCTATATAATACCCAAATATTTTATTAAATTTTAATTTTAAAGATTTAATATTTGTTTTTTGTTTTAATTCTGCTTCGTATTCCATTAACCAAGAATTTGTAGTTTTATTTATATTAGTAATATCATATAATTCTTTAGAAAATTGAGGTTTAATAAATCCTCCTTCTCTTATACTTAATGGAGGAGAATCAACAACCCCTGCGTCTATTAATTTAACTATATTATTTAAACTAACTAGATTTTCTCTTATTTCTTTTAATTTATTTGAATCGCCATCTTGCAGTGTTGTTTTTATATTTGGAATAATCTGTAAACTTTGTTTTAAAGCAATTAAATCTCTAGGATTACAATTACCAAATCCGATCTTACTTATTATTTTCTCTAAATCTCCAATATAAGATAATTGTTGACTTAACTCTTCTTGAAGAAATACATTTTCTTTTATTTCTTTTACTGCTAAATTTAATTCTAAGATTTCTTGTTTATCTGTTAATGGATGTAATAAATCGAAATATAATTTTCTGTGTCCTAAGGCTGTCTTTGTATTATTAATTATAGAAAATAAACTATTGTTTGTAGAATTATCTCTTAAATTAGATACAATCTCTAAATTTGCAGCAGTCTTTCTGTCGATTTTTATGTATTTATTTAAATTGTATTCTTTAATTGTATTAATATATTTTAAATCTAAAAATTGAGTGTCTTTCAAATATTTAATTGCATTATAAGATGAAACAATTGCCTGTTGATCGATTATTCCAAAAGAATTAAACCTTGCTCCAAAGTGATCTAATAATTTTGCTTTAGAAATTCCTATATCTAAATTATCTGTATAATTAATAATTACATTAGAAATTGATTTTTTTATTAAATTAATCTGATCAAAATTATCTAATATATTTTTTGTAATAATTAGTTCTTTAGGTTTAATTAAACTTAATTCATTTAATATCTCACTAAATGTATTAAATGTATTTGTCTTGAATTCTCCAGTAGTTATATCAATTAACGAAAAACCAAAACTTTCTTTTTGTTTAGAAATTGAACAAAGATAATTGTTTTCATAGTTGTCTGTAAAAACAGTACTTGGAGTTATAATTCTAGTCACTGCTCTCTTTACTAATCCTTTTGCAAATTTTGGGTCTTCTATTTGCTCACAAATTACTACCTTTTTCCCTGCTTTAATTAGTTTAGATACATAAGGATCAAGAGCGTGATAAGGTATGCCTGCTAATGGTGCCTCTGTTTCATTTTTTCCTCTTTTAGTGAGAGTTATATTAAGAATTTGCGATGCTATTTTTGCATCATCATAAAACATCTCATAGAAGTCTCCAGCCCTAAATAGTAATATACCGTCTGGAAATTCTTTCTTGGTTTCCAAATATTGTTTCATCATTGGAGTTAAGTTTTTTTCCATGGCTTCCGATTCTTCTTTTAAATTTAGTAAAATATGAGACTGATGGGATTTGGACCCACGACACATAGGTCTTCAGCCTATTGCTCTCCCAGGCTGAGCTACAGTCTCAAAACTGATTTTACTAAATGTGAGCCCGAAGGGATTTGAACCCTCGACACCAAGATTAAGAGTCTTGTGCTCTACCAAGCTGAGCTACGAGCCCAATATATTTGGATTGAACCTGGAGGGATTCGAACCCTCGACACCGGGATTAAAAGTCCCGTGCTCTACCAAGCTGAGCTACAGATCCAATTGTTTGGGTAATATTACTAAAGTCGAAATATATATAATCAATTTGTATATATTATATTTATGACTCAAAATGTTTATAAACTTACTATCTTAAGATTAGACCACAGACCTTACAGAGATAAAAGAATAACTACTCATTGTGCTTTAGTATCTAGAGCTTTTGGAGCAAATGAGTTTTATTTTTCAGGAGTGGAAGATAGTACTATAATTGAAGTGCTTTCTAAAATTAATGAAAATTGGGGTGGGGATTTCAAAATAGAATATACTGCGGAACCTTTATCTTTTGTAAAGAAATTTAAAGAAAATCAAGGAATAGTAATTCACTTAACAATGTATGGACTTCCAGTTCTAGAAAAAATTGAAGAAATAAAAAAAGAAAAAATTTCTAAAAACTTACTTTTAATTGTAGGTGGTTCAAAAGTGCCTAAAGAATATTATGAACTCGCAGATTTTAATATTGCAATTGGCAATCAACCACATAGCGAAGTATCTGCGTTAGGTTTGATTCTTTATTTAATCGACCCTGATTGTATGAATAAACCATTTGATAATAGTAAAATAAAAATTATACCAAGTAATACTATAAAAAAAGTTATTAGTTTATAATGAGTTTGGTATTAATATATATAATTTCTATATTCTTTAGTTTCAAGGTGAAAACTTAATGACATTAAATAAACTTAAAAAAGAAATGCTAATTGATAAAACAACAAAACAATTTTTAGAACAAGTTGCTGGTCCATTAGCTCCAGAAATCATTAAAATGTATAATACAGATAAATCTTATTCACCTGAAGAAATTTCTGAAAAATTAAAGAAGAAAATTACTACTATTAGATCTACTCTTAATAGTCTTCACTATAGAGGGATTGCTTGTTATAAAAAAGTTAGAAATAATCAAAATATGTTTGATTTCTACTGGGAAATAAAATTTAAGAAAATTATTGAACTAGTTATGGAAAGCGAGATTGAGAGTCTTAAGAAAATTGAAGAAACTTTAAGCTTACAGCAAGGGAGAGATTACTTCTATTGTCCTAAGAAATGTATAGATGTGCCTTTTGAAGTTGCGGCAGCTTATAATTTTAAATGCCCTAATTGTAATAAAACGTTAGAGATTATGAATTCTAAAACATTAGCTAATAGTTTAAAGAAAAAGAAAGCTATAATTGCTAAAAACATTGAAAGATTACAAGGTATTGTAAATAAGATAGAAGATAGAACAACAGGCTATATTTGCGAATAATTCTAATCAATTAACCAAATAGAATTTGTTTATATAGTTTTTGTATAGTAATTATATTATACCTTCAGTAATATAACTTATTATTTTAAAACTACTTTAAATCATTTTAAGCGGGGTGGGGCAGTCTGGAGTGCCCGTCGGGCTCATAACCCGAAGGTCGATGGTTCAAATCCATCCTCCGCTATAATTACTTTTTTTAACATTTATTTAATATAATACTTCATTTTATATAGCCAGAAATTACTTATTTTTTACTTTATTATTTAATCAAATACACTAAATCTTGGACAGATTTGGAAGATATCTCTGGCTTTAAAAAGTTTAATTAAACGACATATTTTAACTCTTATTAACAAATAAAGCGCAATTCAATTCTATTTTTAGATATTACGTTTTTATTATCCTTATTAACCGCATTACTACCTAATTATTGATTATAATATTGGTAATTACCGTTAAATCTTGAGTAATTACTGTAATTTTATCATTTTTTTAAACTAATTAAAACTAAATTATACATAATAAAATTCAGATTTATTTTACTAAATAAAAAATCTCTAAGTAATTACGGTAATGACTGAAAACCACTAAATATAATTACAGTAATTACCTATCTATTTATAATAATTACCGTAATTACTATATTATAATATGAGTAATATATTTCAAAAGTTATTAATCAAATTAGGTTTGATTAAAAAAGAAAAGATAAGCAATTACCAAAATATATATGCAGATAATCAAAATAATTCAAGTAATTACCATAATTACAATAATCAAATTTCTAATCCTGAAAATAATATACAAAACACAAATAATAAAATAAATGTAAATCAATTAGAAATGGAAAATCTACATAATACTAATGAAATTAAAAATAAAGAAAATTTAAAGATCTACGATATATCTAAAATTGATTCTAAAAAAATAAATACAATATGGGATATAATAAAGGCTAGAGAAAACACCCAAGCAGAACACATTATTAATTGTCTTCCTGATGATGAATGGATAGATATGGAAGATTTAAAAAATAGAATTAAATTACAATACAATATAGAATATCAAAATGAAAAGAGTCTGTATCCTTATATAAAGACACTAACAGACATAAATTTGATAAAATTAAATAACACTGGAAAAAAAAGAACTTGGAAAAAAAATGTAATAATCATAGAGAAAGAATAATTTATTGATTAAATCATTTTTATACATTATCTTCTACTTTATTACTTGGATCAATTATCTTACTAGAACTATAAAACAATTCATTTACTTTATTATATAATTCATAAAATAACTTTACTTTCTCCGACTTATCTTTACATTTAATTATCCAATCTATATTTTGAATAATCTTCATCTTATTAATTAAATTATCTTTATTTGCTTTTTTATATTTAGATAGATATTCGCTATCTGTTATTAATTTATTTAATTCATCTAATAATTTTTTATTATTACCATCTAAAGAAATAATTACTAATGAATCAATATAACTATCTATATTTCTTATTATATCTGTATCGTCAATTTCTACTTTTTCTATTGTATAATCAATTGTCCACTCTCCTTTTTCTCTAAAGTTATGTATAGGACTCTTTCCTGTATTAAAAAAATTAATTATACTATGTTCTGTATCTATTGGAATAACTATACTATTCTTTCCTGACTTAATATAAGGTATATTTTCTAAAACTCCTTCTCTATGATATAAATATGTTTTTTTATCCTTTTTAGTAACGTTTTGAGTATATCCATAGATTGATCTAAACACTTTTTGATATAGATAAGCTGAATGATTAATATTATTATTAAATATAAACTTGTATTTTATATAATTACTTATAATTTTTCCCATATATGCCTACCCCATTGTTCCTGTATTATTTATTAGTATATTATAAATATAGTTATGTATAATTATATATATATATATATATATATAAGTATTTAAACTTATTTTATTAAAATTTATTTTTAGAAACCTATACATAATATAAAGCGTTTAAAATTTATAATCAATACAAGAAGTTAAGGGCCATATTGTCTACACTTATTTTAAGATAAAATTTAATAAAATAGAAATAGTAATTAAATAAAAAAATAAAAAAGAAGATTAATTATTTATCTTCTTCCTGCAGTTGAGTATTTACTCTTATAACCAATGTATTTCTTTCTGATCTTTGAATCATTGTCGTTACTTGGTTCATCAACTATATGTTCTCTTGAAACTTCTCTTTCTGCTACTGGAACATTACCTGAATTAATAAGTATTATATCATCAACTGATATTACTTTTTTATAAGGTATACTATGTTCAGTCATTATTTTTTTAGCTTCTTTTTTAGAGCTAACTTTTAATGGCTGTGTAGTAATTGTTTCAATTATACCTGATTCTAAGTTTACAACTAAATCATAAACTTTTCCTCTGTATGTAGCGTTTGTTTCATATAAATCCATACCGAATAACTTTGAAATTCTCATTGTCATGTTTTCTTCCTCCAATAATTAAATATTATTTAATAATATACTAAAAGTATGTACAAAGCATTTATATAGATTTCTATTTTTAAAAGTAAAAATAATTTGTATAATAGTTTGCTTTCCAAACCAAGATTTAAGATGAATTTATACTGTAATACAGGAAGTGAGGGGGTAAATGTTGCATTTTTTGTGATTACATGTTATCTAGTGGGTTTTTGATCTCTTTTAGTTTATTTGTATTCACTTTAGTATATATTTGAGTAGTATTAAGATTAGCGTGCCCTAGTAATTGTTGTATATATCTAATATTAACATCATTTTCAAGTAAACTTGTTGCAAAAGAATGTCTTAATTTATGAGGGCTAATCTTTTTTGTTATACCGGCTTTCTTTGCTGATACATTTAAAAATTTTTGAAGAGTATCAACTGACAAAGATTTTCCACTATCTGAACAAAATAAATATTCTGATTTAATTGTTTTATTTCTTTCAGCTAAATATTTTTGATAATCCTCAACCCATTTTTTTGAAAGAATAATAATTCTATCTTTATTTCCTTTCCCTGCAAGAACGTTGCCAGTGCATTCATCAAAATTAAGATTATCAATTTTCATGTTAACACACTCAGATACACGAACTCCAGTTGAAAATAAAAATTCTATAATTAATACATTTCTATAATTCTTAGTATTAGCTATTAAGTCTTTAATTTCTTTTTCAGTTAATATAATAGGTATTTTCTTTGCTTTCTTTGGTAATTTAATATCAATAACTAAATTGATTTTCAAAAAATCTTTATAAAAATGTTTTATTGCAGATAAAACTAAATTAAGAGTAGATGAACCGGAGTTTTTTTTGGATTTTAAATAGGATAGAAAATTTATGATATCATCAGAATTAATTTCTCTTAGATCTTTTTGTAAATAATTAGAGAACATGTTTAAATATGTTAAATAAGTTTCAATAGTTTTTTGACTATATCCAATAATATTTAATTCATTTTCGAATTTTTTTAAAATTTCAAAATTTAGATTTTCCTTTCTTATTTCAGTCATAATAAATATAGATTATAGATATAATTAAAAACAAGCATTATGCCGAAAACAAATTTATAACTCAAAATAATGGTTTATGTATATATCTAATTTAGATATTCGGTTTTCAAAATAAAAACAAAGCAGCACTTTAGTTTGTAAATCGATAGACTATGGTGCGTCCTGTTAATCCTCATTATATGTGATTTAACAGGCAAAACCGATATCCTTTATAAACCCAATGAACTACTCTTCTATACTTTTTTTAAATTATAATTAAATCTGATAACTATGCACGCAAAACAAATAATTAATAGAAAAGAAGAGAAGATTGATTATAATATATATAAAATTAAATTGGCGATTTTAAAGGCATTAGATGCAATTGATAATCCAGATATAGATTTAGCAGATTATTTAACTAAGAAAATAGATAATGCAATTAATCAAGAATATTTTGAAAATAACAAATTGCCAACCGTAAATAATATTCAAGATATAGTTGAAGATGTTTTAATAAAAGAAGGATTAACAAAATTAGTTAAAGCTTATGTAATTTATAGAAAGCAACACGATGATATAAGACAAATATCAAGTTTAATAGATAGTACGAATGCGGTTGAAAGTTATATTAATATTTCAGATTGGCAGGTTAAAGAGAATAGTAATATGGATTATTCTTTACAAGGTCTAAATAATTATCTATCTACAAAAGTAATATCAGATTATTGGGTAAAGAAAATATATCCTACAGAAATAAAAGAGGCGCATGAAAAAAGACAATTACATATACATGATCTTTGTACTCTTGGTCCATATTGTGTGGGTTGGGATCTTCAGGCAGTTTTACAAAATGGTTTTAGAGGAGGCCCAGGAAAAATTGTATGCTCTCCAGCTAAACATTTTGATACAGCACTAGGTCAGATTGTTAATTTTATTTATACTTTACAAGGAGAGGCTGCAGGTGCTCAAGCATTTAGTAATTTCGATACACTTCTTGCACCCTTTATCTATTATGATAAACTAGATTATGCAAGAGTAAAAGCAGATTTGGAAAAATTTATTTACAATATGAATGTACCAACTAGAGTTGGTTATCAATGTATGTCAGAAGATACTGAAATATTAACAGAAGATGGTTGGCAAACTCATCAGGATTTAAAAGTTGGAAATATAATTAAAACATTTAATATAAAAACAGGAAAACTAGAAGATTTGCCAATTAAGAAACTATTTGTAAGAGAATATTCAGGAAAAATGTATAATGTAAGAAATAGAATACAGGATCAATTAATTTCTCCAAAACATAGAATGGTTAGAAAATTATTTAATGTTGGAGAAAAATTCATTTTAGAAGAAGTTGAGAATATAAAAAAAATGAAGTCTCCAATCATTATTCCAATTGCAGGAAATAACAATAATAAAGGCATAAGTTGGAACGAAGAGAAAATTAAATTAGTTGCGTGGGTTATTGCAGAAGGCAGTTCAGAGCAACCTTATCATAAGCACAGAAATTCAAGGAATATAAAGTTATATCAATCAGAAATAAAAAATAATAAAGAATATAAAGAAATAAAAGATCTATTGAATTATTTTAAATTAAAATTTTCTGAAAGTAAGCACGTTGGTTTAGGTTTGCCTGTTAATCATCTGAAGTTAAACGCAGCAAGTTCGAGATTAGTTCATTCTTGGTTTAGTGACGAAAGTAATATTAAATTTATACCTGTAGAATTATTTTCTGCTAATGAAAAACAAGCAAGATTATTTTTAGAAACATACAATAAAGGAGATGGAACCGACGAATTTAAAATTTCTACAACTTCTGTGGATATTCTCTATGGTTTACAGCATATGTGCGTCTTAGCAGGATATGGATTTACAACTTTAGTAAGAAAACCAACAATAGGTAAAAAACCAATATTTGTTCTAAGAATAATACAGCACAAAGATACAACTATAACAGAAATAAAAGAAGTAGATTATAATGGAATAATTTGGTGTCCAAATACAGATAACGAAACCGTAATTGCTAAAAGAAATGGGAAAGTATTTATCACAGGAAATACTCCATTTAGTAATATTACTCTTGATCTAACAATTCCTTCAACCCTTAAAGATCAACCAGTAATAATTGGAGGTAAGCCTCAAGATAAAACCTATGGAGAATTTACAAAAGAAATGGATATATTCAATATGGCACTTCTCGATGTGTTGTTAGAAGGAGATGCTGGTGGTAATATGTTTTCTTTCCCAATACCTACCATAAATGTTACTAAAGAATTTGAATGGAATAGTCCATTAGCAGATAAATTAATTGATTTAACAATAAAATATGGAACGCCTTACTTTGCAAATTTTGTTAATTCTGATATGAAACCAGAAGATGCCAGAAGCATGTGTTGTAGATTGAGGCTTGATAATAGAGAATTACAGAAAAGAGGAGGAGGTTTATTTGGATCAAATCCTTTGACTGGTTCAATTGGTGTTGTAACAATTAATCTTGCTCAAATAGGTTATCTTACAAAAACTGAAGAAGAATATTTTGAAACTTTAGGACATTTAATGGATCTTTCAAGAAAATCATTAGATATCAAAAGAAAGATTGTAGAAAAATATACGGATGATGGATTATACCCTTATTCTAAATATAATCTTAAAACAATTAAAGATAGATTTGGAAGTTATTGGAAGAATCATTTTTCGACAATTGGTTTACTTGGAATGAATGAGTCTTGTCTTAATTTTTTAGGAGAGGAAATTTACACACCTAAAGGAACGGCATTTGCAAATAAAGTTATGGATTTTATGAGAGAGAAGATACAGAAATATCAAGAAGATACAGGGGCTTTATATAATTTAGAAGCAACACCTGGAGAAGGCACAACTTATAGATTTGCAAGCCATGATAAAAAGAAATTTCCTTCTATTATTGTTGCAAATGAAAATAATTTTCAAAATGATGGAGCACAACCATATTATACAAATTCAACTCAAATACCTGTAAATTATACATCTGATATTTTTGAAATATTAGAATTACAAGATGATTTACAATGTAAATATACCGGCGGCACAGTAATACATTTCTTTATTGGAGAAAAGAAACCATCTAAAGAAGCAATCAAATCATTAATTCAAAAAATAACAAACAAATATAAATTGCCATATTTTACGTTTACTCCTACTTTCTCTATTTGTCCAAAACACGGATATCTATTTGGAGAGCACGAGTATTGTCCAAAATGTGATACAGAAATAGGTTATATTAAAGAATAAAACAAGGGGGTTTAAATAAAATGAGCGAAGAAACTGAATGTAAAAGACAAAAATGTGAAATATATTCTAGGGTTGTGGGATACGTTAGAAGAGTTGATGCTTGGAATTACGGAAAGCAAGCAGAATATAAGGATAGAAAATTGTTTAATGTTCCTGAAAAATAATGTGATAATAAAATGACATTAAAAATTGGCGCCATTGAGAAATTTAGTACTATTGATTATCCAAATAAAATTGCGTGCATTATATTTTTTAAAGGATGTAATTTCAATTGCGGTTTTTGTTACAATAAACAATTAGTATTAAAAGAATTATACGAAAAAGAACTAGATATTCAAGAAATTTATTATTTCTTGGATAATAGAAAAGGACTAATTGATGCTGTAGTTTTAAGTGGTGGGGAACCAACGATCTATGGGCAGGAATTAATAGATTTTATAAAAGAGATAAAAGCAAAAGGGTATTTAGTAAAATTAGATACTAATGGATCAAATCCAGAAATTTTGAAAAAAGTAATCGCAGAGAGATTAGTAGATTATATTGCTATGGACTTAAAGGATAGTTTTGACAATTATGCAAAATATACAAAAGTTCCGATAGAAAATATAAAAAAATCATTAGAATTATTAAAACAATCATTGATCCCATGCGAACTTAGAGTTACAACACATCCAGAGTTAACATTTGATAGTTTTAATAAAATGTTAGAATCTACAAAAGGACAACTTGTGTTCGTCCAAGATTTCGTGAATAAGAATACCATAAAAAAATATAATTTACCAACGACAATATTTAGAGAGTTATCAAAAGAGGATAAAAGGTATACGTTAAGATAATATTTGGAGAAGATTAGATATGACTTTTGTAAACACTATTTTGCATAAATCTGGAGAAAAAGAAGAACTCTCAAAAGAAAAAACCACAATAATGTTATTTGAAACGATGTGCAATATTGGCGAACCAAATTTAAATCTTGCAGAAAAATTAGCGTTTTTAATAATTGATAAAGTTAATGCAAAACACTCCGAATCAATATCTTTTGAAAACTATGAGGGCATAATTAAAGATACATTACTTAAAGAAGCACAAACAGAATTACTTCAGTCTTATATTTTAAAAAAAAGTAAACCTGATCAATCATTAATCGATTCTGAATTGAAAGATAGAATTTTAAAAAACATATTAAATATAGAAGATGCAGACAGTGCCTCTTCAAAATTAATAGCAATAAATACGCAAATTAATAAATTACAAAATAACCAATCTGAAAAATTAAATAAAAAAATATTTGATTATATTAGAGAAGGATATTTTTACCCAAGTTCTACAATTTTACGAGAAATTGCTCTTAATCAGCAAATATCTTCAGGATATAATTTTAAAATTAAGGACACTTTAGAAAGTATATTTGATGATTTAGCACTTTCAAGTAAAGTTCAAAAATATGGTTCTTCTGTATCTGTAAATCTTTCTAATGTGAGATCAGAAAAGGAGAAAGTAAAGTCAATTAATAAGAAAGCATGCGGACCTTTAAAAATCGCAGATTTATTTATTTCTGCAAAATCAATGATAGGGTATAATACAAATACCTCCAATAACTTATTTTATATTTCTATAGAGCATCCAGATATTATTTCATTTATTAATAACGGGCTATCTAAGGATTCAGAAAATTTTGCAATATTAATCCCTGATAGATTTATTGAAAACTATATAAATAATCAAGATTATTCAGTTGATGAGCAAATAAGAAAAATATGCCCTTCTACAATATTTGATTTAGTTTCTTCAAAAATAGTCGCTGGAGAGAAAATTGATTTGATATTTATAGACACAATAAATAAAAAAAATCCATTTACTAATTATGATCAATACGCAATATCTTCTGTTGGCTATCAGCCCGTTCTTGAAGATAATACCTTTGTTAGTGGAGTAATTGATGTTTCTAAATTAGTTAATGCAACAGCAAATTCTAAAACATTTGATTGGCAGAGATTAAAATCAATCACTTGGGACGCAATAGAATTTTTAGATAATTCCATAGATTTATCTAAACACATAAATGAAGAATATACTCAGAAAGCAAAAGAATCTAGACAGATTTATTTATCCATTACTGGTTTTGCAACACTTCTTTCAAAATTAAATATCCCTTATAATAGCGATGATGCAATCTGTTTTGCAGATTCTTTATCTGATTTCATAGGATTTTATTCAAAACTTAAATCCACAGAACTTTCAAAAACAAAGGGCCCATTTTTAAAATATATAAAAAGTAAATATGAACTTCCAAACTTTAATTTTGAAAAAACGCCTGTTCAAAAAACATTGTTTTCTAATGATATGGATATTTCTAAAAAATTAATAAAAAATATGCCTACAATTGATTGGATAGAGCTTAGAAATAATATTAAGAAATATGGCCTTAGAAATTCAACAACTTTTTCTATAATCTCTTCAGATTTTTATTCTGTAGCTAATGAATGCAGTAACGGAATAAAACCAATGATGAATTATAAACAAATATCTTGGGTAAATGGATATAAGTCAGATAAAATAAATAAAGATTTGTCATTATTAGTTTCTGATTTAAATCTAAACTGGTCTGAAGAAGAAGTAGAATCTGCAGTGCCAGAAGATATTAAAAAGAGATTCCCAAAAGCAAAGCATATAGAACCATTATTCTTAATAAGATTACAAGCAGCATTTGCAAAAAATATTGATGGAACAGTAAATACTAAAATATATCTGTCAGAAGATATCTCGGCGCAAGAAATAAAAAGCCTCATTATAGAAAGTCATAAGATAGGAAATTCTCTTTTCCTTCCAGAGAAACTAAATGGGCATCAAAAAGAATTCAATACCGAAGATAGAAAAGGATTAAAGAGTTTGTAGTTGCAGTAGATTAGAGGAAACAATTATGACACCAGAAGAAGAAATAATAGAAAAAAGAATACTAGAGTTAAAACCATTTTATGAGCAGCTGTTTCTCTTTTTTGTAATCTTATTATTGTTTATAATACTTAACATAATCTTTCAGGTCCCAACATTCCAAAAATACACAATAACGGTATTACTTACAGGTTGGTCAATATCTTTGATTCTTCAAGAATTATTCATCTATAAGATCTTTAAGCCAACACTTCTTGGAAAAAGATGGGAAGACATGGTAAGAAGAAGTTTAAATAAAAGAAAAACATTATAAAATGCCCACTATATTAAAAAGGCCAGCAAAAAGAACAGTCGTTGCAAAACAATTATTAGAAAAACATAAATCTGAAGTGGATAATTATTTTAATTTTATAGTGAGATCTGAATTAGATAAATATATCAAAGTTGGCAAATTATCTAAATTAAAAGCAAGTGAAGAAAAACTTATTAAGATGGGACTACTTACAAAAGGCAGAACTTACAGAGATAAACTAATTGAAAAGAAGAAGAAACAAATAATAAGACTGGGCGCATATTTAAAAGAAAAATACGAAAAATAATTATCTAATTGAATAATCTTTTTCTTCTTTGTTTTCGTTTTTTACTTTATATTTTTCAATTGCTTTAGTAAATGCTTCTTTTGTAACCACAGGCTTACTTTCAATTTTCTTTCCTTTTTCTGTTTCTTCTACAATCTCTCTAATCCTTGAAAGTCCTGCTTCTCTACAAACTGCTTCAATCTCTGCTCCAGAGAATCCATCAGTAGTTTTAGCGAATTCTTTAACATCTATTTTTTTATCTACTTGCATTTTACCAATATATACTTCAAATATTTTTTCTCTGGTTTTTTCATCAGGTAATGGGACTAACAAAAGTTTTTCAAATCTTCCTGGTCTAAGAAATGCAGGGTCAATTAAATCTGGTCTATTGGTTGCTCCAATAATAATAATATCTTTAAGATTTGATACCCCATCAATTTCCGATAGTAATTGAGCAATTACGTTATTTTTTGAATCGTTGGTTCCAAGTCCACTTCTATTACTTGTAATTGAATCAATTTCGTCTATAAAAACAATACTTGGTGCAAGTTGTCTTGCTTTTTTGAATATGTCTCTTATTTTTTTTTCAGATTCTCCAACCCATTTATTAAAAACTTCAGGGCCTTTGATTGAAATAAAGTTTGCATTAGTTTCTGTAGCTATTGCTTTAGCAAGAAGGGTTTTTCCAGTTCCTGGAGGCCCATATAGTAATACTCCACGAGGGGCAGTAATTCCTACTTTTTCAAAAAGTTCTTTATGTTTCATTGGCCATTCAATCATTTCTTTTAATTGTTGTTTTGTTTCTTCTAGTCCGCCAACATCTGCCCATTTGGTATTTGGTATTGTTACCATTATTTCTCTAATAGCGGATGGTTCAACAATATTAAGTGCATCTAAGAAATCTTGTCTTGTTATAACTAAAGCGTCCATTATCTCTTTGGATAATTCATTTCCTGCTTCTTTATTAATTCTTGGCATTAATCTTTTAAGTGCTTTAATTGCAGCTTCTCTACATAGTGCAGAAATGTCCGCTCCAGAGAATCCGTTTGTAAGTTCAAGTAATTCATCAATCTTGATGTCATCAGTTAATGGCATACCTCTGGTGTGCACCATAAATATTTCTTTTCTAGAGTCTTTTGTTGGTATTCCAATTTCAATCTCTCTATCAAATCTTCCTGGTCTTCTAAGAGCTGGATCAACTGCTTCAGGGATATTTGTCGCT
This sequence comes from archaeon, assembly GCA_041657425.1. GTDB lineage: Archaea > Iainarchaeota > Iainarchaeia > Iainarchaeales > CSSED10-239 > JAKQTP01. The sequence goes on along the minus strand of JBBABY010000001.1, from coordinate 115,159 downwards.
CCAATAACAACGACATTACCTCTCGATTTTAATCCATCCATTAATGTAAGTAACTGAGCAACAATTCTTTTTTCTGTTTCCCCATGGATGTTTTCTCTTCTTGGAGCAATTGAATCAATTTCATCAATAAAAATAATTGCGCTTTCTTGCTTTCCTGCTTCTTCAAATATATTTCTTAAATTTTCTTCTGATTTTCCATAAACTCCACTAACAATTTCTGGTCCATTAATTATTGTAAAATGAGAGTCTGTTTCTGAAGCAACTGCTTTAGCAAGTAATGTTTTTCCAGTTCCTGGAGGCCCGTAAAGAAGTATTCCTTTAGGAGCAGTAATTCCAAGTTTCTTAAAAACCTCTGGTCTTCTGATTGGTAATTCAACCATTTCTCTAATGCTTTCTATTTCTTTTTTTAAACCCCCAATATCATCATAAGTAATTCCGTATTTACTTGTTTCAATTGGTTTTTCTGAAATTATTAATTTAGTTACTGGAGTAATCTTTACTGGGCCTTTTGGTAAAGTTTTTGTAACTGTTAAAGAAAGATCTCTCGATTCTTCATTAACAAATATTTTTATTCCTCTAATAACAATAACATTTCCTTCTAGTACATTTTTGTTTATTATTCTGTCGTGAATATAACTTCCGATATCATTTCTTTTAAGATCAGGTATTTCAATTGGTGGTGCAAGAGTTATGCTTTGAGCAACTAAACAATCTATTTTTTCTATATACACTTCATCATCAATCTTAGAATTAGAATTGAATCTTAAATTGCCATCCATCTTAATGGTGTTAATCCCAGTATCTGTAACTTTTCCTTTAACTGCATAAGCAAGCACAGATTTGTCTTGTTTGATACTACTAATTTTAATTGTGTCTCCAGTAGTGAGTTTAAGTTTATCAAAGACAATTGGATCAATCTTAACAATATCCTTACCAACATCAGATATATCTGCTTCTCTAACAGTAAGTTTTGCTTTTTCAATATTCATTACTTTTTCACATATATACAATGTTAGAAATAATTTAAAAACTGCACTACAATAGAATTAAAGATCATAGCAAACGTATTAGATAATAATTTATAAAAACGCATAATCTGCGGCGATGATTTCTACAAGTATTGCTTCTTGATCTAGTTCTTTTTTTATTGCATTTATTCTTGAGTTAGTTGTTTATAATCAATATTTTCAGTATTAATAAAACTAATATATAGTGTTTTTTCTGCCTTTGCATTCCAAAATCCAGAAATGAAATGTATATTATAGTCAGTTACTTTTATTTTTTTAAGACATTTACTAATTACTTCAAGTGCGTGTTTCTTAGTAATGTTTGTAACTAAGTCTTTCTTTTTAAGTCCAATAAATAGATTGATTTTTTTATTTTTTAGTTGCATAGTTATTATTGTTGATTATTTTTATTCTAAAGAATTAGTTTACTTTTTATTTTATTTTTTTGGCAGACACTTTTGCAGGGGTTTTTTCTTTAACGTTTTTAGCGGTTGTAGCCTTTACTTTTGCAGAACTGGTTTCGTTCAGCTCGCGCACAATTTTACTTTCTTCTTTAAGTTTTAGTTTCTCTGCTCTTAGCTTTTCTTTTTCTTCTGCTTTTTGGATTTTAAGTTTTTCTTTTTCTTCAGTCTTTACTGCTTTTATTTTTGCTCTTTCTTCTTTCTGTTCATTCTTCTCTTTTATTCTTTCTTCGTATTCTTTTTGTTGTTCAATTCTTTTTGAACATTTGTGGTTTAAGCAAACTTCAATTCCTCCACGTCTTGTAAGTATCTTGATAATTGGGTATTTACATTCTTCACAGACTTTTCCTGTTCCTTCAACTTTATATTTTTGAGGAAGCGGAAAGGTGTTCTTACAAGCAGGATAACCAGAGCAAGCAGCAAATTGTTTATTGTTTTTACTTATTCTTACAATTAAATCGTTTTTTCCGCACTGAACACATTTACCAAGAACTGAATCACTTCTTGTTGCAGTTCTAAGTTCTTGTGATATTTCATTTTTCTCTTTAACTAATATTTTAATAATATCTTTAAGTATAATTCTTGTTTCGTCAACAACGTCTTTTTTTGCTTTCTTTCCAGCAGCTACAAGATCCATTTCTTCTTCAGTTGTGGCAGTAAGTTTAGGGTTAGTTATAGTTTCACAGTGTTTATTAAGAACTGAACAAACAGCAATAGCAATATTAGTTGCAGTAATGCTTTTAGTCCCTTGGATATATCCTCTGTCTCTTAGTTTTTTAATTATTACTGGCCTAGTAGATTTTGTACCAAGGTTTTGTTCATCCATTAGTTTGATAAGTCCAGATTCTGTATAATGGCTAGGTGGCGTTGTTTCTTTATCGTCTCTAATAATATCAATAATTGGAACTAGGCCTTCTTTCTTTAAATCAGGAAGTATTGTTTCATTAAGTTTAGAGAAATAATATATTTTTTTCCAACCAGGTTCGATAATGGTTTGCCCATTAACAATAAATGGTTCTTTCTTAATATCAATAATTGCAGAAATATTTTCTGTTCTTGCATCTTTGTAAAGTGTTGCTAAGAATCTTCTAACAACAAGATCATAAATTTTTTGTTCTCCCCCGTTTAGTTTATTAGAATAGCCAACTGGATAGATTGGAGGGTGATCTGTTGTTTCTTTTTCTCCTCTTGATGGATTAAGTGGTTTAGAGAGTATTTCTTTAGCCACTTCTTTGTAATCTTTATCTTGAGCAACAAGATTAACAATTTCGGTTAGATTGACACTTGCAGGATAGACTGTGTTATCTGTTCTAGGGTAACTAAGTAGTCCTTGTTGATATAAGCTTTCAGCATAATTTATTGCTTGATTAGTGCTTATCCCAAAGACGCTTGAAGCCGCTCTAAGAAAACTAGTTGTATTAAACGGTTCAGGTCTTTGTAAGACTTTTTCTTTTTTTGAAACTGCTTTAACTATTCCTGTTTTTTCATTTTTGATATCTTCAAATATCTTTTTAGCTCTTTCAATCTCAAAGATTTTTCCATCTTTGTGAGCTCCTGAAAATTTAATTTTATCTTTTTCAAAATTTGCGATTATTTCAATATATTTCTCTGGAACAAACTTTAGTCTTTCAAGTTCTCTTTCAACTATGAAATTTAAAAGTGGAGTTTGAACTCTTCCAGCAGAAATAAATTGTTTTCCTTTTCTGTTTGCAACGACTGACAGGTATCTAGTTAATATTGCACCCCACAGAAGATCAACTTCTTGGCGAGCAAAAACAGAATCTGCATAATTAAAATCAACCTTTCTTAAATTTTTCCAAGATTCAAAGATTTCACTTTCAGTTAAAGCACTGAAATATGCCCTGTGCAATTTAGTGTTTTTATTATTTTCAATAACGTAGTTGTATGCTTCGACACCAATTGCTTCTCCTTCTCTATCGGCATCTGTTGCAACAACTATATTTTCTAAACCCGGTCTTTTTTTTTTTAGGCAAGCAATAATGTTTTTTTCAACTTGCAGATAAGTTAGTTCTTTTTCTGCAAGAAGGTCAAGAGTGTAGATGTTCCAATAATTATTATCTCCTACAAAATCAACAGTACTGATGTGCCCTCTTAAAGGTATTACAAGAGTATCTTTTCCGTCGTAATTAAAAGAAAAGCAATTTACCCCATTTTCAATAACAGTAGTAAGTTTGCCCTTAGAGAGAATGTTTGCAATCCTTTGTCCTGCAATGCTTTTCTCTGAAATTATTAAGTCCATTTTTTTCAATTTAGAATGTAGTTTGTAATATTTTTCTTGGAAGGTTTTTACTATTTTTGTGTTCTTTTAAAATTGTAAGTATGCTTATCTTTGTGATTCCATCAACTTTAAAGATATTATCGAGCAATGTTTTAAGATCTGATTTATCAAGTGCCATGACTCTTGCAAGAACATTATATTCCCCTGTAACTTCCACAACTTCTTTAACATCTTCCATGTCTTTTAATTTCTTAAGAATGTCGTTTTGTTTTGCAGGGTCAATAGAGATAAGTATTTCTATTTTTTCATTAAATCCTAATATTTCATAATCAATTTCTGCACTAATTGATTTAATTATACCTCTTTGCATTAATCTATCTAGTCTTTTCTTAATTGCAACATCTGTTAGATTGATTTCTTTGGCGATATTTGCAAAAGAAATTCTCCCATTTATTGCTAATTGTTCAATAATGTATTTGTCAATTTTATCAATTACTTGCATATTATTTCTCTTTTTTTAGTTTTTATATATTTTATAATTATCTCATTGGCTTTAATAGATCATATTTATCTAAGTACACCTCGGTTTTTAAGATTTCAATAAATGGTATTACAAACACCACAAAGAAAACGGTTGCTACAATTGGCCCCGCAAATATTCCAAATAGCACGTCAATGATGTAAGTTAGAAGTGTCAAGATAAAAACCGTTACAAATAAATATAAAAAATATAACCAATTCTTTCTAATATAATTTACATTTATGATAAGTGCATATTCTGCAGTTTGTTTTTCCATAATTATAATTTGTGGGATGAACCAGAATACTAAAGTTATTATTAGTAATACAATATTAATCCAAATGTTGTTTAATAATTCAAAATCAAATAAAAAACAAAGGACAATATATAATAATAAATAAAAAGAAATATTAAATTTTAATAGTTCTAGAAATGGCCTTCTAATTTCTGTAGAGTTTTTATTTTCAAAATCATATTCTCTCTCAACTTTGTAAACTGTAATTGTTTGTAATAAAGTATATGCAAAAACAATTGCAATAAATGCGACAACAGTTAATATTATAATTAATGGATCTTGATTAAGAAGATTATAGGTTAAGTTTAGACTTCCACCAGATATACTAAATAATGGATTTACTAAAAATAAAGTAAATATTAATAATAAACTTGACGCAAAAACCATTTTGATATTTTGTAAATATTTTTTTAAAGCAACTGCAATATCCATACTCATAATAATCCCTTTTTATTTAATACTTGTCTTTCCATATTTTTATAATAACTATACTTAGTTTATATAATATATAAATAGAATTCTTTTTAAATAATTAACTTTTTATTAAATTGACAGTTCCTATCAAATAACCGCGTTTTGCATCTATTATCTTGCATTTAGTAATTTGCCCAAGTTTGAAGGGGGTCGAAACAATAACTGCAGAGTATTCATTAGTTCTTCCCATCCAAGTGTTATTTTTTCCTTTTTCTACTATTATTATTTCTTTTGTTTTGCCAATTTGTGTTTTGTTATTTTTTAAGGCAATTTTAAAACATAATTCTGTAGTTATTCTAGATCTTTCTTTTTTTATTTCTCCAGGTAAATCTTTGTAGTTGTTTGCTTCAACATTTTTTCTTTGTCCAAATCTAGATATATTGACCATATCGAAATTGCACTTTTCAATAATTTTTAAAGTATCTTTAAATTGTTTATCTGTTTCTGTAGGAAATCCAACAATGACGTCCGTAGCTACTGTTAATCCTTTAATATTTTTTTTAAAATAATTAATTAAATCAAGATATTCTTTAACAGAATAATATCTGTTCATTTTTCTTAATATTTCATCATTTCCACTTTGTAAAGGCACATGCAGGAATTTATACATTTTTTCAGACTTCATTGCGTTAACAATTTCTTTTTTGTAGTTTTTAAAATGTTGGGGGTTGCCCATGCCTAATCTGATTTTAAATTGTCCAGAAATTAGCGTTGCTTCTTTTAATAATTCGCCAATATTTGTGTTTATATCAACTCCATAACAACCAGTATCTTGAGCAGTCAGAAGTATTTCTTTTGTGCCGTTTGCTAATGCCTCTTTAATTTCTTTTGTTATTTGTTCAATAGTTTTACTTTTTAGTTTGCCTCTTGCAAATTTAACTGCGCAATAAGAACAGTTTCCCAAACATCCGTTTGCAATAATTATGATTTTGCTTATTTCTAATTTTTCTTTATTATTCTTTTTTATTCTATATTGATCAAGATATTTTAATAATTTTGGTTTGTCTTTTATTCCAAACATTTTAGCTTTAGGAAGTAATTCCTTTAATTTGCTAGAATCAATATCTACAAGACACCCGGTAATAATTATTTCTTTATTTTTTAAATCTTTTAAATTGTCTCTGATGTATTTGTAAATCTTAATCTCTGTTTGTTCCTTTACTCCGCAAGTATTAATTATAATAATATTTGCAAGTTTTTCAGAGTATGTTATAGAAATATCTTTGATGATATCTAGACTATCTCTTTGGTTTAATGTGCAACCGAATGTTTTAATAAAAATAGAAAACATGATTTAACAAAATTATTTTTTAGAAGCAATTATTCCAATGGCTCCGGCTATTACAAAGCTAAAAAATGCAGAAGTTATTAATTGATTCCAAAATCTAATGTCTTTAGGAACTGTTGAATTATTTAGTACCACATATATTTCATAAGCATAGATATAAGCAACAAGCCAATAAGCAAATAAAGAGATTACTATAAATAAAGTAAATATTACCCAGCCATTCCATTTTGTATATTCTTCAATTAATGGAGTTATAAAGAATAATCCAAAAAATCCCACAATTGGAAGTAAGATATACATTGGGCTTGTAAAGAAATTATCTTTTGATAAAAAGTATACAATTGCTTCAGCAATTACATAAGCAAAAATAAAAAATATACTTGTTTTTAGTATTTTATTCATAAAAATCACATTTGATATAATATATACTTACACAAAAGTGTTTTAAATGGTTTAGAAAATTAAAAGAATATATTTAAAAACAAGTTGTTAGACAAATAAAATAGCTAATATATAATAGAATATAAGATATTAATTTGAATAATTATGATTGCATCATCAGCTCCATGGACCGAAAAGTATAGGCCATATAGATTAGATGATATTTCTGGGCAACAACACGTTGTGTCTAAATTAAAAAAATATGTAGAACACAAGTCAATTCCTAATATGTTGTTTGCAGGACCGCCAGGTGTAGGAAAGACCTGTTGCGCAATCGCTCTTGCTAAAGAAATGTTTGGAGATGGATATTCTCAAGATTTTCTAGAATTAAATGCAAGTGATGAAAGAGGGATTGGAGTGGTTAGAGGCGCAATAAAAGATTTTGCAAGAACTATTGCTTTAACTTCTAGTTTTAAAATTATATTTTTAGATGAAGCAGATGCTTTAACTTCTGAAGCACAACAAGCATTAAGAAGAACCATGGAAAAATATACAACGACAGTTAGATTTATCTTAAATGCAAATTATTCCTCTAAATTAATTCCACCAATACAGAGTAGGTGTGCTTTATTTAAATTTAAACCATTAACAAAAGAAGATATAAGAGATAGAATCGAATATATTGTTAAAGAAGAAAAAATAAAAATTGATAAAGAAGCAATTGCTGCAATTAATGAGGTTTCTGAAGGCGATTTAAGAACTGCAATTAATCTTTTACAAACTGCGGCTTCGACAAGTGATAACATAACTGAAAAAGACATATATGTAGTTTCAAATTCTGCTCAGCCACAAGATATTAATAATTTAATTGATGCGTGTTTAGTAAAAGATTTTATGAAAGCAAGGACTGTACTTGAAACATTATTGTTTGATCACGGGTTATCTGGAGAAGATATAATAAGTCACATATATAAAAGAATAATTGCATACCCAGATACTAAGATAAGTACAGATAGAAAATTAAAAATAATAGATAAGATTGCAGAGTTTAATTATAGATTAGTACAAGGTGCTAATGATCGAATACAATTAGAGGCGTTAATTGCCCAGATAATTTTAATAGAATAATTTAGGTGAAAAATTGGTATCATACATAGATGAATTAAAAGCTCAAATGGCAAAAGATGTTGCAAGAGTTACAAAAGTAACTGAAGATAGCGCACTTAAACCACAAGAAGCCAAATCTACGCAAGTATCTTTGGATTCTGTGACAAAAGCAAACACTGCAAAAGTAGAGGTAAATGTCGCTGATCAGAAATTAGATAATTTAAAAGATCTATTTATAACGCCACCAAAAACAACTGGAGAAATAAAAATAAATAATTTAGTTTCAAAGCCAAGTAATGAATCAATTAAAAATATGATGGACGATATTAAAGATGAAAAAGAAGCAGATAGTTTAATTAATAAATGGGAGTCAACAGGTAAATTAGTTACAAAATACGGAGATGCAGAAATTTATAGAGTTCCTGGAGAATCTTTATTATACTATAAAACTAGTATTCCAAAACCTAGTCCAAGCCAGAAATTAATTATTAATACATTAAAAGAAGCAACTACAAGATTAGTTACGACTGATCCTTATAAAATAAGAGATGAAAATCAAAGACAAAATCTTTATTATCAAAAAATTTTAGAAATATTAGAAAATGCTCCTGAAATAAATGTTCCAAAACACTTATTTGACTTCTATGCAAAAGCAGTAGTTACTGAGATGGTTGGATTTGGAATGATAGATTCGTTAATTCACGATAACAAGCTTGAAGAAATAATGATTATTGGTCCAAAAAAACCAACTTATGTTTATCATAAAGATTACGGAATGATGTATACTAATATAATATTTTATACAGACGAAGAAGTGCAAGATATTATTGATAAGATAGCAAGAATTTTAGGAAGAAGAGTAGATATCTCTAGTCCATTACTTGATGCAAGATTACCAGATGGTTCTCGTGTTAATGCCACGATCCCTCCTGCATCTATTGATGGTTCAACTATAACAATTAGAAAATTTAGAGAAGATCCATATACAATTGTGGATTTAATTAATTTTGGAACTCTTAATTTAGAGACCGCTGCATTTCTTTGGTGTTGTGTTGAAGGATTTGGAGCAAAGCCTGCTAATGCAATAATCTCTGGAGGAACCGGTTCTGGAAAAACTACACTATTAAATGTGCTTGCAAATTTCATTCCTGATTCCAATAGAGTTTTAACAATTGAAGATACTGCAGAATTGAAATTACCAATTAAGCATGTAATTCGTTTTGAAGGAAGGCCCCCAGGTTTAGAGGGCACAGGAGAATTAACCTTAGAAGTGCTTGTAAAAAACACATTAAGAATGAGGCCTGATAGAGTAATAGTTGGTGAAATTAGAAGTGCAGAAGCAAGTACTTTGTTTACTGCAATGAATACTGGTCACGATGGTTGTATGGGAACTCTTCACGCAAATTCTGCAAGAGAAACACTTGTCAGAATTACGTCTCCGCCAATGGAAGTTCCATTGATGATGCTTGCTGGTCTAGATTTTATTATTGTTGAAAAAAGAATAAATACTGCAAAAGGACAAGTAAGAAGGATAACTGAGATTGCAGAGATTTCCGGAGTTTATGAAAATAGTCCTCAGGCAAATATTATCTTTAGATGGAACCCACAAACAGATAATTTAGAAAGAACAGAACAACCGATTGTCTATTTTGATATCATAAAAACTTATACCAAAAATACAGATTCAGACATTAGAGCAAATTTAGAAAAAAGGATAAGTATTTTAAATGATTTAGTTAAAAGAAATATAAGATCAATAGATGATGTTTCAAAAGCTATTCAAGAAAATTATGCAAAAGATAAAATGAATATGTGATATACAAAAATGCAAGAAGAAGATAAAAGATTAAATATTCTAAAGAAAGAATTAGATAAAGATAGTAAATCTAAATCTGGCGTAGATTTAGATGCTGTTCAGAATATTGTTAATAAGCTTAAAGATAAAGATAGAGCTAAAGGGATTACCGGCCCGGTCTCTGAAGGTCACTTAAAAGAATTAAGAGATATAATTTCTGAAGGTAAGCTTTCTAAATTAGATATTGATACTGAAATAAAATTAACCTCTGGTGCAAATTCAGGAGTAGATAAAGGGGTTGTAGAAATTTATAAATTATTTAAAGATTTAATTAATGCAATTGTAAAACAAATATTAAAAATAAGTTTTGGAAGAAAGATTGCATTTTATCTTTATTCTGCAGATATTAAAAAAACACTTGTGCAACATTTGGTTTTGTCTGTAATTTATTCGTTTTTATTAACTACACTTATTACTTTTTTAATGATAGTAATTCTTGCGATAGTTAATCCGTTATTTTTGTTTACTATTCCATTTGTAGTTTTTGGAATTTTCTTTACATCTTTAATTTCGTTTTCATATCTTGTACCTATGCAGAAAGCTAAAATGAGAGGTATATTTATAGATACTGAACTACCATATGTTTTAAGACACATATCTACAGAATTACAAGCAGGTATTGGGTTATATAAAACTTTACAGTCTGTTGCAAAGAATGATTATGGAGTTTTATCTGAAGAAATGGCAAGAACAGTTATAGAAATTGAAAATGGAACAGACACAAAAACCGCATTAAGGCACATGGCACTTAGAAGTCAATCTAAGAATTTCAATATTGCAATATTTCATATTGTTAGAACATTAAATACTGGTGGTAATCTTTCTCAAAGTATTGATGGGGTTGCAGATACAGTTACCTTTGATTTAATGGAGTCTTCAAAAGTCTTTGGAGAAAAGATGAACTTCTTTGGGATTATTTTTATTTTCGTAGCAATCGTATTGCCTGTATTTTTAGCAATATTAAGTGCAATCGCTAATGCTCCGATTGGGCAAGGCGGTACCTCGTTTATGCCAGGCGTATTAACTCCAGCATTATTAACAATAATATATTTAGTTGTAATGCCTACAATATTTGTATTTATTTCATTTTACATAAAAATGATAGAACCAAAAATATAAAATGTGATAAAAAGAATGTCAAAACTATTAGACAAATACCAAATATATCTTTATTCAATTAAGTTAAAGATACCTGCATTATATTGGATTGCGTTCTTTGTTATGGCCTCTATAGTTCTTGGAGGGCTTGTATTTTTAATAAATTCAAAACTAGGATTTTTAGTTGCTACAATCATTTTAGATTTAGGAATAGGTATTCCTTATTATATGTATAATAAGAATCTTGGAGAGATTGAAAGATATTGGCCAGAAGCTTTAAGATTGATTGCAGACACTATGAAATCTGGGTCTTCTTTTGATTATGCTTTAAGAGAAGTAAGTTCTGCTGATTTTGGTCCATTGTCTAACGAATTTAATGAAATTGTTAGAAGATTAGAAATGGGAGATAATATGTCTCAAGCATTAGATCATATGGCTCTAAGGATAGAATCAAAAATAGTTAGAAGAACAATTACTTTGATCCAGGAATGTTTGAAAACTGGTGCACAATTATCAGAAGTTTTAGAAGATATTGCAAGTGACACCAAGCAAATGTTTAGAATTAAAAAAGAAAGAGAAACTAAGACAATGCTTCAGACAATTTTTATTTTTGCAGCAGGTGCTGTTATTGCTCCGTTTATTTTTGGTTTAACAAATGTAATTACCCAGTTTTTAACAACAGTTGCAACAACTTCGGGAATTGCTTCTGCTGAAGCATTAGAAATTTCAAAGGCAACACAAGTAATAATGGTGTTATTGTTAGATTTGTATGTGTTATTAGAAGTTGCAGCAGCTGCTGTAATTATTAGTTTAATGAGAGAAGGAAAATTTACAAATGCAATTATATTTTTTCCAATTATGATTATAATTGCATATTTAATATATTGGGGAGCACAAGTTTTAATCTCCGGAATGCTTACAATGGCGGCATAAATTATGAATACACTAAATAAATTAATTAAAGAAAAAAAAGGACAAGTAAGCGTAGAAGCATTGTTAATTGTAGGGATTATAGTTCTTGCTGCAATTCTTGTTGGTTATTATTTAAAACAGATGTCTTACAAGAATAGTGTAAAAATAAAAGGATATCAAGACGCAAGCACCGCGGGGAAAATTTAATTTCTTGCACACACAATTGTTGATGTTAAGCACCTAATTTAGTTTGCCAAACTAAACCGAAAGGTATATAAATATAATCGACAACAATAATTAGTAATGATTTTATTATATATAAAAGATATAATAAATAATATTAAAAAAATAAAAAGATATTTCAAAGGAGGAATATAAAATGAAGTTTAATAAAGGACAAGGAGCACTTGAATACCTATTACTTATCGGTGGTGCAGTATTAATTGCAGTAATTGTAATTGCATTACTTGTAGGAATGGGCGGTCAAAACAAATCAAATGTTGAAACACAAGCAAGAAAAGCAACAGATGTTTTATCAACACCAACCCCACCAACACTTACAAGCGTTGCAGTTGTTTCATGTTCAGCTGATGATAAAAAGCTAGAATTACGCCTAATTTATACAGGAGCAGTTGCAGATTCAACGAACGTAACTTATGCTGCAAATTTATATGAGGCAAACGGAGTAACAGTATTAACATCTGATGTCGATATACCTGCTAGCGGAGATGAAATTGTCTTCAATTCAGAGAGATGGACTCCAGCATTAGATTGTGCCACTTCTCACGCATATTCTGTAGAATTAGTCGCAACAGCAACATCAGCTGCAGGTCAATCAAAATCAGCAACATCTATGAAATATAATTTCGTATATCCATAGATTAATAACTGAAGTAGTATAAATTTGAGTGTTTTAAAACACTCATTTTAATTTTTTTATTAATTAATTTAAAGGAATAATATGAACTTAAAAACTAAAGGACAAGGCGCAATAGAATATTTACTAATTATAGGAGGCGCAATTCTTGTTGCAGTGATAGTTGTGTCTATTATTATTTCTATGAGTAGTAAAAGCACAGATAATACTTCTAAACAAAACGAAAAGTATGAGAATTTTTTGGATAATACAATAATTTCACCAATTATTCTTGCAGTGGATTGTAGTACGACTGCTGTAACATTTACTATTAATCTCTCTCCAACGGATGGAGTGACCGAGTATTGTGTGACTAAAGAAGGGATTCCAGATCTTAGTAATTGTCGTCCAAAAGCTAATACATTAGTATACACTAATTCAATGAATGCAGGGACGAAATATAATTACTCCTTGATTGCAAAGAAAACAGCACCAACTGTAGCATACTCACAACCATCCGCGCCAAGTTCAAATTGTACTGCGCATAATTAGGAGAAATTGTATAAAATATGATTAAAACATTACTTAACGACAATAAAGCACAGGTTTCTCTAGAGTACCTAATTATGATTGTCTTTGGAGTAATGCTTGTTATTATTACTGGAATTATGATAGTTAATTTAAGTGTTCTAATATCTGTTGCTAAAGCAAAGATACTAAATTATAGAGATAATATCCTAGTAACAATGTAGTTTTAAATAAAAAATTAAGAAAAATATGTTATATGCTAATATAGTTATTATCTTCTTTGTTTTTGTATTTCTATTAATTGCGTCTTATTCTGATTTTAAAACTAGAACTATATCTAATAAACTAATTTTGTTTTTCTTGGTGTTTGGGCTAGTATTCAATGTGATTTTTGCAGTTTATACTAAGAACTATTCTTCTTTACTTTCTCTTTTGTATTCAGTAATCATTTCTTTTATTGTTTTCTTTTTGCTTTGGGAATTTGGAGTGATTGCTGGAGGAGACGTAAAGTTATTTATCGCTATGGCGTTTCTAGTGCCTAGTGGAAGCGCCACATTACAGTTATTTAATATAGGCCAAGAAAAGATAATGCAACTCCCTATCTTTCCAATCCTTTTATTCTTTACAAGTGTGTTTATGACACTTCCGTGGATATTTATCTATTCTAAATACTTGTTATTCAAAAAAAGATATTTGTTAGTTGTGATAAAAGAGATTTTCTCAAAACAAAATCTGAGGTTAATATTTGATTCAGTTCTAGTTGTTACTTTAGTGGGATTAATCCTTTTCTTATGTGATTTTTCAAGTATATTTTATACACTAGTGTTGTCGTTTGTATTAACTTATCTCATTTTTTGCTTACAAATCAAAAAACAGTTATTTTATTTAGTTGTTTTTTCAGGATACTTGGTTATGTTTTTTTTATTTATCTTAACAAATACTCAATTAACCTATAATCTAGGAATAACTGTAATCAATACATTATTATTTATATTTTTATTTTCAGTAGTCATTATCTATTACAGATTCATCAAAGATAAGGTGTTTGTGGAGATAAAGACAATTGCGCAATTAAAAGAAGGAGATATCCCTACAGAGAATTACTATTATTCTAGAAGAAAACTAATATTAAAAAAACAAGGATTCTTAAAAAGAGTAATGGAAATGGCAAATGGAACCTATTACAAGGGCCTAAAAATTGATTCTAATAAAGCCTGCGGGATAACCCCTAAAGACATAGTATTTTTAAAAGAGATGTATAACTATAAATTAATAGACAATAAAATATATCTAAAGAAGACGATTGCATTTACTCCGGCAGTTCTTCTCGCATTTATATTAATTATATTATTTTAAATTAGGAAACAAATATGTTAAACAAAAAAGGACAACTTGCAATTGAATTAATAATATTACTTGCGATATTTTTATTATTCTTTCAATCAATGATACTCCCATCAATTGAGTTTTCAGAAAATGTATTAAAAGACACGCAAGCAATTGTCTTAACCAAAAAGAACATAGATAGCTTATCTTCAAACATAGAGCAGTTAGCAAGTCAAGAAGGTTATGGTAAAAGACAAGTTTATTTCTATTTGCCAAATAATACAACGCTAGATTGTAATGCTACAGCTAGCGAAATAGACTATACAATAACTATCTCAAAGCAAAACCCAATACCGACAGGTTGTGATAGTAACGGGGTTTGCAACTTTAAAAGAGACATCTATACTAACCAAAGTGTTACCTGTGACAAGATAGGGCCAGGATATAGAGGCACAGTAGAGATTCAGAAAACAAATACTGGCGAAATTTCAATCATCCCAGAATAAAAATGAGAAAATACATGAATAAGAAAGCACAAGTAAGTTTAGAGTTTGTTATAGTAATAGGGATCATGCTATTATTAACTATATTTTTTTCAAATTCCATCTTTGGTACAACAAACGTCAACAAATCAATTTCAAAAGTAAAATTAAGGACTCTAGATATTTTCTCAACAATGGATTCTAGAGCACAATTGGATAAAATTGACTATTCAGTTAATGATTCTAATCTTTCTCTAATGCTATATATAAACCGAAACAGCGAAGATTTTAATCTGTCTGATGACAATTACTCTACAACTATAACAACTCTTGAGAGATCAACTGATTTCAATAATATCAATTTGGCATTTATTTATATTAATTAAAATAAAGGAAAATTACATGAATGGACGATATTTATTATTTCAATTGTTTTTCTTAATTAGTGTTTTTGTTAATTTGTTCGTGCCACATAATTTATTTTTGAAAATTTTATTGATTTGCTTATTATTTTTATTTGGATTATTGATACTTCCGGAGTTTGAATATAACAGAACAAAGTTTTTCTTTAACGGGATTGGCTTTCTGGTTCTGTCCGTTCTTTTCTTAATTGCTGGTTATTTAACTAGTCTTACTTATATGATAATCTTAACTTGTATTTTGGTTGCATTTCTATATTGTTCCAAGATACTATTTAACACGACCTTTGGAGAAGTGATTTTTTCGACACAAAAAACCGCGCAAGTAAAGATACTCGATCCATTTCATAATTTAAATAAAATTTATACTATTGAAACCACTAAGAAATTAAACCATAAAGCAATTGTATCTTTAAAGTTAGATAACACCATTTTTAGAAAGCCAATTGCAGTAATTGATGTAATTTGTGATAACTCTAAAATTTTACCAAAAGTTGCGAAATTACAAAAAATCAAACCAAAACAAATAAAAGCAAGAAAAAACACAAGCATCTCTAAAAAGAAGAGAAATGTTTGATGATGATTTTAGAAAGATAATAATCTTCACTTGTATTTTTGGATTACTTGGATTATTTATAATTACTTATTTCTTTGAGTGTGCTGAAGTTATAGTTTCTGATTTGTTGTCAGGAGATATAAAAGAATCAGTGTACGTTGTAATTGGTCAGATTAAATCCATAGAAGTGAAATCAAATACTTTATTTTTCGAGTTTTGTGATTCTAGTAATTGTATTAAAGCGGTTTATTTCAATCCGAGCACACGCATAATTGAGAAATTAAAAACGGCTATGCGTGACAATCTTCAAATAAAAGTAAAAGCCAGATTTGAAAAGTATTATGGCGTTTCAGAGATAGTTATTTATAAAATATATTTCGAAGTAAATAATCTCGATTATTCATAATAACTGGAGAGAAAGGATTATGTTATTTTTTGAAATTCTTCTTGGGACTGCGCTTGGAATAATCTTTGGATTAATTCCAAATTTTCACATAAATCTTCTGGCTTATCTTTTGTGCGCAGCGGGCGTGTTTTCGATTTTTCCGGATTCTTTTTATTTATTTTTTTCAATTGCTGTTTCAATGACCATTACTGGGATACTGCCATTATTGTTATTTAGGACACAGACTAGTGACACCTTTGCACTATTTCTTGGACGCGCAAGCAGTTCTTCAGTCTCTGAGATTAAATCCCAAATAACTCTTTTCCTTTATGGTTTTATTTTTGGAGGGATTTTTGCAGTTTTGTTCTTGCCACTTTTTTATGTTCTTTTTGTATTATTCTCTGATTTCTATGTTCTGATTTTTGGAGTGTTGTTTTTAATTTTAATTCATCTTATTTTTCAACAAGAATCAATTTCTGGAAAAGTGCTTGCTTTTCTGATCATTCTTTTTTCTGGAACGTTAGGGGTACTAACACTAAAGTATAATTTCTTTTTTTCGGGGCCCCTTCTCCCGTGTATCTTTGGATTATTTGCCTTGCCTCAGTTGTTAATGCTTTATTTCAAGATTTCGGGAACAGATAATCGATCCAAGTTTGTCCAAGAAATAGTGAGTTTAAAGATGATTCTCTATAATTCTTTTTTAGGCACCCTTTTCTCTAGTATTATTGCGATTGTTCCATCCATAAGTCCTGGGCTGTCCATGGGCTTGTCTTCATTGTTTAAAGAAAAAGATAACTCTACCGAAAAACTAATTCTTTTTTCAAGTACTCTAATCTCTGTAATCTTGATTTATTTTTTTATGGCAATTACATTTAGAAAGTCCAGAATAGGTTTTGTGTCAATTTTGCTAGAGCAAGGAGTGATTGCTAGTTTCTCAATTCCTGATATCTTTCTTTTAGGTTTTGTTTTTCTGTTAGTGATTGGCGCCACCTGCTTGTTCTTGTTTTATTTCTCGTTTCCAATCATTTCTTGTATTTCGACTTTCGATCATACAAAAGTAAATTTAAGTGTTATTCTTTTCTCAGTAGGATTGATTATTGCAATCACTAATGTTTGGAGTGTATTTCTGATTATTCTTTCTTGTGCAATAGGTTTCTTGCCAATAGTTTATAATAAAAACAAATTGTTTCTTATGTCTTATTTAATTGTGCCTACAATTTTATTTTTTATTTAATGGATTTGATAATGTGACAGATATTTGGAAAATAAAGAAAAACATAGTTCTTTCAATTATGGAACTTGCAAAAGCTGCTTATCCAAATGAGTTTAGTGGAATGCTTGTAGGAGATAAAGATGATAAGATAATTGACGATATTTATATCATTCCCGCAACCACCAATAATTTATTTTCTTCTAGCATAAGAACGGATCTTGTGCCTATGTCATTATCTGTTATAGGCTCAGTTCATTCTCATCCAAATAACTATTCCCATCCCTCAACTGCAGACCTTCGTTTCTTTTCCAGTAAATCTATAAACATAATTGCTCACTATCCATACTCTCCAGAAAGTTTTGTGGCATATAATAGTAAAGGAGAAGAAATGTCAGTGAAAATTATCTAATTCTTCTCCAAAACACCCCTAAAAAAGCAAATTATTATAAACTAGACAGCAAAAAGCATTTATTAGTTTTGCTACATTAATACATTAGAGTAAAGGATAAATAATTTTATCCAAAGAAACGATTTAGTAATAAAATAAAAATTAAAGATTAACCATGAGTGCAGATAATGAAATAACAGTTCAAGAACAAATAGAATTAATAAAGAAAAAACTTGAAGAACAAGATAATCTTTCAAAAGAATATCTAAATCTTCTTCAAAGATCTCAAGCTGAGTTTATTAATTATAAGAATAGAATAGAAAGAGAGACCAGAGAAATAGTTTTTATGGAATCTTCAAGAATTTTTAATGATTTTCTGGGTTACAGAGATATATTAGCAAAAGCAATCTCTGCAGAAACTGATGAAAAGCTAAAAGATACATTGACTCATCTTTTAATTAACTATGATGTAACTCTAAAAAGATTTAATCTAGAGAAGATTGATGTTCTAGGAAAAGTTTTTGATCATAACACAAGTGATTGTATTCTACAACAAGAAGTAGAAGATGAGAAATATAATAATAAAGTAATTACAATAATAGAAGAAGGGTATTTTCAAAACAAGAGATTAGTAAAACCAGCAAAAGTAATTGTTGGCATTTATAAAATTAAAGAAGAAATTAAAAAATAAAAGGTGATAAATATGGTAAATAAAGACAATTCAAAAGTAATAGGTATTGATTTAGGAACAACATATTCTGCAGTTTCTATTGTTGAAGCAGGACAACCAAAGGTAATAATTAACACTGAAGGCGCAAGGATTACTCCGTCTGTTGTTGGTCTAAGTAATGGCGAAATAATCGTGGGTGCTCTTGCAAAAAGACAAGCCGTAGTTAACACAGATAATACTATTTATTCTATTAAAAGAAAAATGGGTACAAATGAGAAAGTAATGCTTGGGGGAAAACCACAATCTCCAGAACAAATTTCTGCATATATTTTACAGAAATTAAAAAAAGATGCAGAGGAACAACTAGGCCAAAAGATAACAAAGGCAGTAATCACAGTTCCTGCATATTTCTCAGATGCTCAAAGGAAAGCAACAAAGGCTGCTGGAGAGATTGCAGGTTTAGAAGTTTTAAGAATAATTAATGAACCAACAGCAGCGGCTCTAGCTTATGGTCTTGACAAGAAACATGCGCACACCATCCTTGTCTTTGATTTTGGTGGAGGCACTTTTGATGTTTCAATCTTAGAACTATCAGACGGCGTGTTTGAAGTTAAATCAACAGCTGGCGACAATCATTTAGGTGGAGACGATATTGATCAAAAGATAATTGATTATTTAGCAAATGAGTTTAAAAAGAAAGAAGGAATTGATTTAACAAAAGATAAAATGGCAATGCAGAGATTAAAAGATGAAGCAGAAAAAGTAAAGATAGAATTATCAACAACTCTAAAAGCAACAATAAATATTCCATATGTTACAGCAACTCCTGAAGGTCCAAAACACTTAAATGTAGAACTAACAAGAGCAAAGCTTGAAGACATGTGTGCAGACATTTTTAAAAGATTAGGAATTCCAACAAAGCAAGCAATTGCTGATTCAAAGTTAGATATTTCTAAGATTGATGAAGTAATCTTAGTTGGAGGTTCAACAAGAATTCCAAAGGTTGTAGAGTTAGTTGAAAAATTAACAGGAAAGAAAGCAAACAAATCAATTAATCCAGATGAAGTAGTAGCAATGGGTGCCGCAATCCAAGGCGCAATTCTTCAAGGAGAAGTTAAAGATATTCTTCTTCTTGATGTCACTCCATTATCAATGGGAATAGAAACACTAGGTGGTGTCTTTACAAAGTTACTAGAAAGAAACACAACAATTCCAACAAAGAAATCACAAATCTTTTCAACAGCTTCAGATTCTCAGACATCTGTTGACATTCACGTTCTTCAAGGTGAAAGGCCACTTGCAAAAGATAATTTGACACTAGGAAGATTCCAGTTAGTTGGTATACCTCCAGCACCAAGAGGTGTTCCTCAAATTGAAGTAACTTTTGATATTGATGCAAATGGAATAATCAATGTTTCAGCAAAAGATTTAGGGACCGGAAAAGTCCAAACAATAAAAATTACTTCTTCAACATCATTAACAAAAGAAGAAATTGAAAGAATGAAAAAAGAAGCAGAAGAACATGCAGATGAAGATAAGAAGACTCAAGAAAAAATTGAAGTAAGACATAAAGCAGAAACTCTTATCTATTCAGTTGATTCAGTTCTTGAGGAAGCAAAGGATAAACTTTCTCCTGAAGATGTAGAAGAAATAAAAAGATTAAAAGAGGAATTAAAAACATCAATTGAAACTGATGCAGAAGACTTAGAAGAAAAAACAAATGCTCTTCAGTCAAAGGTTTATGAAGTATCAAAGAAGCTTTATCAAAACGCTTCTCAAGGTCAAGCTTCTCAAGAACAAGAAGAACCAAAAGAAGAAGAGAAAGGAAAAGATAAAGGTAAAACAGTAGATGCGGACTATACTGTTGATGATAAATAAAAATACAATACAAAAGACGTGATTAGAATTGGCAAAAGATCTTTATGAAATAATGGGTGTTAAGAAAAATTCTTCACAAGAGGAATTAAAAACTGCTTACAAGCAGTTAGTAAAGAAGTATCACCCTGATATTTCTAAAGAACCAAATGCTGAAGAGAAGTTAAAAGAAATTACTCACGCGTATTCTGTGTTAGGTGATGAGAACAAAAGAAAGCAATATGATATGGTAGGCGATGCTTCTTTTAATGGAACAAGTGGAGGATATAGTTATTCTTCTAATTTTGATAGTGATGATTTTGATTTTGACTTGTCTGATGTTTTCTCTAGGTTTGGTTTTTCAAGAGAGGATATCTTTGGCAGTTCTGGTTTTAGACAATCGTCTCACACTAAAAGGCAAGAATGGGCAGAGCTTGATTTAAAAACAAGAATAAGTATTGATTTTGTAACTTCTGTTAAAGGAGGAAAGCAAGAAATAAGAATGCCAAAAGATATTGTGTGTGATGCTTGTGACGGTACAGGTTCTAAATCAAAAGCTAGAAAAACTTGTGATGCTTGCGGAGGAAGAGGAAGAACAATGATAAGAAAGCAAACACCATTTGGTATGTTTGCAATCGAACAGCTTTGTTCTAAGTGTCAAGGTCATGGTACAACCATTTCTGACCCTTGTAAAGTGTGTGGAGCAAAAGGCCATACCAAGACAACAACAACAATGACAGTTGATATCCCTGCAGGAGTAAATAACGGAGATGTTATAAGATTAAGAGGGGGAGGCAATAGTCACAATGGTGAAGCAGGTGATTTATTTATTCAAGTGTTTGTTAAAGAGCATGATTTCTTTAAGAGAGCAATTTATGATTTATATTGTGAAGTTCCAATTATTTACAGCGACTTAATACTTGGTACAAAAATAAAAATAAAAGGTATTCAAGATACAATAACTCTTTCCATTCCAGCAAACACAAGACCAGAAACTACTTTTAAAATATCAGGTAAAGGCGTTCCAGATCCGAACAGAAGAGGAGTTCATGGTTCTCTTTTTGTAAAAGTAATTCTTGCAGAACCCGTTGATGTCAATAGAGAATACAAAGATCTTCTAGGAAAGCTTGGAAAGATTGATGAAAAAACAAAAAAGAAGATACAAGATAAGTTTAAAGAATATGTTGAGTTTTAAAGAAACATATCTTCAAATTTTTTTTAAAAAGCAAATATTTTTTTCCTTTTTTTATTAATCTTTTTATTTTCGAAGTTATTTAGAAATTTAAACAACTTCCTAGGTATAGGTGACCATATTATTTAAAAGAGTTATGCAACACAATATATTTAATATTAATTTATAAATTGGGAAAAGTAACATGAAAAAATCAAATAATAAAAATAAAAAATATTTATATATTATAATTGCACTTTTATTAGTAATAATAATTGGTTATCTTTTAATATCTAATATAGAAGTTATAGGTAAAGCCTCTGAAACGGTTTTTACTAAAGGATTATCTGAATCATCTCCAGATTTAAAAGAGGCGCCTTTACGACCAAACCTATATATTGTAGCAACACCTACCGTAAATCCCAACACTAATACATATACTTCTGTTCAATATGTAAGCCTCAATGTCTCAACTCCTGGGGCAACAGCCAGATACACTTTAGATGGGAGCGAACCTACAGAAAGTTCTGCGATTTATTCTGAACCGTTAACAATCAACCGTTCCACTACACTTAAATCTAAAGCTTACAAGCCAAATTGGCAATCCAGTTTAACTGCCACATTTGATTATATAATAATAGCAGAGACTCCGATAGCATCTCAGCCATCAGGAGTTGTTAATTATCAATCTCAAGTAAGTTTAAGCACTACAACAAGTAGTGCAACAATTAGATACACTACTAATGGGACCGATCCAACAACATCTTCAACAGTATATTCCGGACCAATTACAATCAATGAAAGTTTAACACTTAAAGCAAAAGCTTTCAAAGACAATTATGATCCTAGTGAAACTGCTACATTTATTTATGCAGTTAATACTGTAGCAATTCCGGTCTCTTCTCCACCTCCTGGTAATGTTAATTACAGTCAGTCTGTAAGTCTAAGCACACCAACAAATGGGTCAATAATTAAATATACACTTGATGGTAGCGAACCAACAGAAAATTCTTTAATTTATTCTAATCCTTTTACAATAACAAGTACAACAGTTATTAAAGCAAAAGCTTACAAGGCAGGATATCAACCAAGTGCAACAATAACATTTAATTTTATACCTCCAACAGTTTCAAATCCAGTTTCTTCTCCATCTGATGGTAATGTTAGTTATGGTGCTAATGTAGTTTTAGAAACGGTCACGCCTGGTGCATACCTAAGATACACTCTCGATGGTAGCGAACCAAATGAAGAGTCTGTTATTTATAATAATACTCCGTTTACAATCAATAGTAATACAATAATAAAAGCAAAAGCATTTAAACTAAATAATCAGCCAAGTGCAATAGTAACATTTAATTATACAGTTTCAACAGTTTCAACTCCAACTGCAAATCAATCATCAGGTAATGTCGCTTATAATTCTGGAGTTGTTTTAAGTACAACAACAACTGGCGCAACAATAAGATTTACTCTTGATGGAACAGAACCAACTGAAACTTCTGCAATTTATTCAGAGCCAATCATAATCAGTGAAAGTTTAACACTTAAAGCAAAAGCTTACAAAACAGGATATCTGTCAAGTTCAACCGGGACATTTAATTATACAGTTTCAACAGTTTCAAAAGTAACAGTAACTCCCGGCGGGGGAATTTATCCATGGGGTCAAATTGTAACTCTAAATTGTGAAACTCCTGGAGCAACAATTTATTATACAAAAAACGGTCTTTATCCAACACCAAGTAGTTCTCAATATACAGATCCAATAACACTGACGGTACAACAAACAATAAAGGCACGAGCTTATAAAGACGGCATGTTACCAAGTAATATTGTCTCTAATTTATATTTTGTAAATGATGATATTTCGTATGCAAAACTAAACGGTCAGTCAAATATTGCGTTCTATATTTCTAATCGATCTTTAAAAAGCTGGGGTTGTCAAGGGTATATATATATTGGGGCAATATCAGATGATAATGGTTCTAATAATACAAATATGATTGTTAATAATTGTAATGATAGACCAATTGCAGCAAGCATTTGTGCAGATTTAAATTATCATGGTTGGAGTGATTGGTATCTTCCCGCAAAAAATCAAATAGCCGCTATTACAAATCCAGACATTTATACAATATACAATTCTACGATTTATCCTGGTGGCCCATATTGGTCCAGTACAAGTAAAGTTGAAAACCACAATTACGCATATGCATTTGATACTGCTAATCACGATCATGAGCCTCACGCAAAAAACGTCGCTTTGCCATTTTTTTGTATCCGCGATGCTTGATTAGGATTAATGTAAATTGTGTTATAGATTTATTAGATATAAATCACAATAAGTCGGTGACATTTTGTTACCAACTGAAACTAATATCTTATGATGGCAAATATTATGAAACAGATTGTGCAAATATAAAAGGCACATTTTGAATTATTCAATCAATCTCGTCTCTTAAAGCTGCGCCATTCAAGTATGCTAAAAAATAATCTGAAATATAACTAATTTTTAGAAAAATTCAGATAACGATTTCTGCATTCTTGCTTCTTTGTCTAAAAATACTATTTCGCACTGGACAGCCACCCTAGAAAGCTTTTTATATTGCCAATTATAAAGTATATATAATTGGTGAAAAGTTTATGGAAACAAATAATTCAATAGTTATTTTTGAAAACAAGAAAATTAGAAGAACTTGGTTTAATGAAGAATGGTGGGTTGTTGCGACCGATATAGTTGAGGTATTAACTGATTCTAAAGATCCATCAGGATATTTAAAAGATATGAGAAGAAGAGACGAATCTTTTAATAAAGGGTGGGGGCAAATTGCCACCCCCCTTTTGATAGATACAGTTGGTGGTAAACAAAATTTAAATTGTATATCTATTAAAGGCGCATTTAGATTAATTCAATCAATTCCCTCCCCAAAAGCAGAACCTTTCAAACTGTGGCTTTCTCAAGTGGGTTATGAAAGAATACAAGAGATACAAAATCCAGAGCTTGCTCAAAAAAGAATGAAGGCTCTTTTTATAGCTAAAGGTTACTCCGATGAATGGATTGAAAAGAGAATTAGAGGGATAGCTGTTAGGGATGAACTAACTGACGAATGGAAGAAAAGAGGAGTAAAGGAAAAAAAAGAGTTTTCAATTCTTACAGCTGAAATTTCAAAAGCTACTTTTGATATGACGCCTAACGAATATAAGAAATTCAAAGGTTTAAATAATGAAAATTTAAGAGACCATATGGACGAGTTTGAATTGATTTTCTCAATGTTAGGGGAAAAAGTAACTAAGGAAATTACAGTTAAAGAAGATGCACAAGGTTATTTAAAATCCAAAGTGGTTGCAAAGAAAGGCGGTGCAATTGTAGGCAATGCAAGAAAAGAAGTGGAGAAAGGGCTTGGAAGAAAGATTTCAAATAAAGATAATTATTTAACAATTCCTGAAAAGCAAAAAAGATTAATATTAAAAAGTAAGAAAAAAAGAAAACCAAAATATAAATAACCTTTTTTAAAAATATTCAGACAACGACTTCTGCATTCTTGCTTCTTTGTCTGAGAAGAGGCTGTTGATTTCGTCTTCACTTATGTTTAGTCTTTGTAAAAGATGTGGGTTTAGTTGATAATCAATTACTAAGTTTTTTGCAACTTCCAAATATTTCTTTATGGATCCTTGTGCGATTGTCAAGATTAATTTTCCTCCGCAATCACAAACACCAGAAAGTGGAATTCTTCTAAACTTTTTATTACATTTAACGCATCTTAGTTTCTGTCTTGCAAACGCTCTGGTGTTACCAATGATGTCTGGGAATAAATGATAATGAAGAAGTCTTTCTAAAGAATCTTTGTTATCTACTGCAAGGATTCTTTCTTGAAGTTTTGCTTGTTTCTGTACTTTGTCATGCATTGACTTGATGGAAATATAAGAACTTTGCTTAGGGCCTTCATCAAAACAATTGGTGTCGTGTGTAAATTTTATACAATCGTATTGCTTGTCTGTTCCAAGTAATTTTCCTGCATTAATAATTTCAGGAACCTTATCTGCTTCAGTAAAGGTTTTACTTGCTTGGTAAAATTCAAATGGATATTCAGTGTTTGTTTCAATATCATGTGATTCATCATCTATCTCAAATGGCGAGAGAACAGTAGTAAAAGCAATAGGCGCGTCCATTCTTCCTCCTCTTCCTGAACTTAAATAACTGTTAGAGAAATTAAGCATAGAGTCCATTAACAATAACATTGAGTCTTGGTCTCCATCAACGTTTCTTCTTTTTGCAGTTATGTAATAAGGGTGTCCCCACGCAAGTTTAGATTTAGAGTAACCAATAATTCTTCCAACAATTCCAGCAGACGTGTGTGGGGCAAGACCAATAACAAGTTGGCCAATAAGGTCTTCTTTTGTTTTAGAGTTATAAAACTTTGGAAGTTCATAAAACTTCTCAAGTTCATCATCAATAAATTGTGACACTCTTAAGAAGTATTCTCCGCAGTTGTCATCAACAATAATGTCTTGAGGAAAGATTGATGCTCTTTGGTTTTCGTCTTTAAGATCATTATCAAGATAGTCTTTTTTATATCCAAGTTCTTTTAATTTTTCAAGTGTAATTCCAAGTTCTTTAGCAGATACTTGTGAGATGGTTGCGTTTAATGCTTCATATCTACAAGTGCCGTCTCTAAAGATAGAAACATTATGCTTGGCTCTTAAGATTCCTTTTTCAAGTGGTTCAGAAACTTTATCTCTACTAACAAGTGCTTTTACTCCATTCAGGCTTTCAGGCATTCCTACTCTTAGGTTGTTTGCGGCATGTTCAATAAGTCTATCAATATTAATCTTATGATCAATCTTAACTTTTGTTTCTAAGTTACATTTACTACAAATCTTGTCAGAAGTTTGTGAATTACATTTTAAGCAGATTCTAATTTCTTTTGCTTCAGTCTTACAATCAAAACAATAATTATTAAATATTATTTTTTTACAGGTAAGACACATAAATGATTTAATCTCAACATCGTTAATTCCAAAGTCGTTGTGGTTAGCACCATCTGCTCTTTTCTTAATTGCTTTAATAAAATCTCTAGAGTTACCATATCCTTTACCGATAGGAAACAATACATTAACTTTTCCAGCCACAACTCTTTCATGAGCAGCTTCTGGCCTACCCATTCTTGCCCCAATCCAAAATCCTGATTTGTCTCTAATTTCAATTTTAGAAATATGACTTAATATTTCTACAGTTGTTTTTTCTTGGTTTTCAATTTCGTCTTTAAATTCTTCAATAGGGTCAATGGCATTCATTGCTCCAACAGTTTTTAGGAAAGGGTATGCTTGTTCTTTTTCAATCAAGATTTTATTTTCTTCTTCTAAGTATTTATGCACAAGTCCTATCTTTTCAAGTATGGCTTTGATCTCAGTATCATATTCAATCTTGATACCAATAATTTGTGTTTCTTTCTTTGTAAGTATTTCAGTTAATCCAATAAGATCAATAGTGTCTATTGTTTTTTCAAAGATCTCTTTTATATTTTCTAAAATTGTTGTTTTTTCTTTTTTATCTTCTGAGTCGGCAACGCTTGACTCGCGCGAAGTACTTTCGTCTTCATTTGAGAAGAGTTTATCTGCTGCTCTTACGTGTCTAATTAATATTTTTAGTTCTTCGTGATTAAGAAGATCATAGTAAAAGATATATTTAGGGAATAAAGGGATATTATATTTTAAGCTTAAGGCAATGGCTGTATAAGGATTAGGGTTTTGGTAAAATCCTTTACACATCTCAAGAACGTGTTTATTTATTTTTTCTGTTCTGTAAAGATAATTTGTTTCTGCAAGCCATTCTTCTTCTACATATCCTGATTTGATTAAAGGGTGTCCTGATTTTCTAAAGTCTCCAACAGCAATAAGCATGTCTCCAACAAATAATATTTTGTCAATGTCATTTACGTATTTTTTCGCGTCTTTAACATAATCAAGAGAAATCACATCTTTGTTCTTAAGTCTAACAATTGGCCCGTCAATGGTTGAGCATGGAAAGTATTGTAAAGATTTTCCTGGTCTTTCAATTCTTCCGTGTGTTCCAACAGCAATAAATTCGTCTAGTACATACATGGTTGCAGGATTAATTGCTTTTGCCATAAGCCCCGTGTTTCTAGCTTTGCCATACCTAAGTCTAAACCCTCCTTCTCTAAAAGGATATGAGAAAACAGGTCTACCAGCAGCCAATCCTTCAAGGTATTTACTTGAGGGTTTAAGTTCAAATCCTTCTGCGGTCTTTTTAACCTTAACAAGTTTTTCAAGCCATGACCAATCAAGTCCAATCTTCTTACTGGTCTTCATAATCTTAAGTGCTCTAACATAAAGTCCATCAATTAAAACAAGGCACATTGCCCCTCTAACTTTGTTTGTGTCAATTCCTGGAATGTCTCTATTAGCAACAATCTCAACTTCGTTATCTGCATAACTATTTACTCTGATAGGACAATTCTCCACCATCACTCTTACTTCTGCTTCAGTTACTCTTTGTTGTCTTGCCACAACTTCTGATTGATAAAGCATTGCTTCTTCAATCACTCTTTCTATTTCTCTTTTACTTGGTTTAAATCTATCGATACCAAGTTTTTTTCTTGCAAGGTCTCCTAAGAGTAAAGGTAAGGTTTGTGCGTTACCTCCAGCCGCTCTAATTGGTCCCGCATAATAAATATCAATAAATTCTGTTCCGTCCTCATTCTTTGTAAGTTTGATTAATGGTAGTCCATCAAGTGGAGAAACAACAACGCCCTCTGTTTCAATAATTAATGCAGTTCTAAGTGCTTGATCTAATCTTTTTTCAGGGTCTTCAATATTTCCAAGTTCTTTATCAAGAATCATATTAAATATTTCAAGCATTACTGGAAATCGAGTATGATGCTTTTCCCAAAGTTCATTATATACTTTTGCAACACCTGGCGGACCAATAAGTAGTTCAGTTTTTTCTGCAATTCCTTTTGCAGGAATAGATTCAATATCGTTATGTGAGTCTTTTCCTTGCTTTCTTGCAGTTCTTGCAATTTCAACAGCTACATCTATATCGCTTGTAAGTTTATTATAATATTCTTTAATCTCCTTATTTGCTAATAGATTTAATTCACTCATATCTGTTCTGTTTTATTTTCTTGTTTTTCAAAGTCTTTGATACATACTTTTTGATCTTTTAGATTAAATAGTATTGCTTTAGAAACTGTTGGTACGTGGCCCATTTCTATTTGAAATGAAGTTATGGATTGCCAGCAGGATGTGCTAATCAAGTGACAGCTTTTATATTTAGAATATGCGTGATGATGAATGTGTCCGCAAATAAAAACATCTGGTTGTTCTTTAATCGTTAAAAAGTTTTTCTCGATTGGAATGAATGTTTGTTTTTCTCCAAACTGTGGCATCAAGTCTCTCCTTTTGATTAGTTCTTTTTGTGCTAAGTCAGGTTTGTCCATTTTTAAATCTTTGATTTTTCCAAATATCCCGTGTAGCGCCATTCCGTGATATATTAAAAATAATAGTCCTTCAAGTTCAATCCAAGTTGGAGACCCAAGGTGATGTATATTTTTTTTAGTATAAAGATTAGGCATGAACTTTTCAGGGATTGCTGGTTGTGGGTCAGATACTCTAACCGCATCGTGATTACCTGGCATTAAGAAAATTTCCATAGTCTCTGGAATCTTTAAAATAAATTCTTCAAACACTCTATACTGTTCAAAGATATTAGTAATTGCCAGTTCATCATATTGCTTAGGGTATATACCAATTCCATCAACCAAGTCTCCAGCAATAATAATATATTTAATTTTAGAGATTATTTTCTTGTCTTCGTCGCTTGCATTAAATCCATTTAACCATTCAATGAAATTATTAAATTCATCTTCTCTAAATAGTTTACTTCCAACATGTGTGTCTCCAAGTATTACAACATAGCAGTCGTCTTTCAATGTTTGTGGTTTAGTGATGTACGGAATATCAGGATATACTATTTCTTTAGCAATAAGCATATCTTTGCCTAAGACTGAGCATTTAAATCCAAGCACATTGTCCATTAGTATTTCTTTAGGATTAACTGCGTTAGTTTCATTTCCATTATCTGGTTTATCCATGACTACGATATTAACTTTTCCAGTGGGGTCATCAACAGTAAGTAACAGATTTCCGTTCTTTGTAATTCTCTTATCAAGTACCATTCCGATAATATGTACTTCTTTATTCTTGACTTCTTTTTTAGCATCGTTAATTGTTTGAAAGCTAAAGTCTACTCTTTTTTTGATTATTTCTGATAAGGTATTATATTTATCAGTAAATAAAGATAAGAAGTCATCAACAGATCCTTGTGATAGTTTTTTTCCAGTAACATCATAAGCGTCAAATATCTTAAAGTTTTTCCCGTTTTCAGAAATAGAAATTTCGTTTGTTTCGTTCATTAAGCTGACAATCTTTCTAATATCGTCAGTGCACACAAAGATTTTATTATCAGAAGAAAGTTTATCAAGTATTTTCTTATAGTTATTAATATTAAGTAACCTTAGGCAATCCTCATTAATAATGAGGTCCTTTTCTTGTGCATAGCAAATAATCTTTGAATCCATTATTTTTCATTTTATACTTTCTTTTAGATTTTCTAATTTACTACTAAGTGACCAGACTGCGCTTCTACAGAATTGTGGAACATTATTATTATTAGTAATATCTTCAAGTGCATAGAGAATACTTGAGATTTCTAAATCATCACATTTCTTTGTTAGTCGTCCTTCAATACTATTAAGTAATAGTTTAAGGTTTTTAGGGATTGATGAATCCTCAGTTAAAAATTCAATTTCTGCAACAATTTCTGCAATCATTTTAGAAGTGTCTACTATTTTCTTTTTTGGCATGTTTTTCACTTCTCCTGTTTTGTTATTATAATTGTTAAAAACAGACAATTACTATATATTTTAAGATTAAAACTCTTTTTAATAACTTTTGGTTTTAAAAATAAAATTATTTGTAATAGCTTTTGGTTTATTTCTTATTTTTATTAATTATAGGGTAGCTTTCTACGAGTTCTTTAATGGAAACATTAATTTCTCCTTCCATTATCTGGTCTTTCTCGTATTCGCTTGATACTACAATCTTTTTATCAGGATTATTTTCTCTAATTACTTTAAGCATTGCTTTCTGCTCATCAAAGTCAAGGTTAGGGTTGTAAACAAAAACAACAAGGTCTCCAAGGGTTTTGATTGCAGTAATTGCTTGCTTCTCAATCGGGTTCATTTCCTTAAAGTCTGCATGGATAAGTCCAGGAGTATCAATTACTTGATAAGTGTCTTGTCTTCTCATAAAATAACCAACATTTAATGCTTTAGTCGTGAAAGCATAGCTGTTAATTTCAGGAGTTGCACTTGTAATCTTTGTGATAAATGTGGTTTTTCCAGAGTTAGGAAGCCCAATTAACACAATAGTTCTAAGATTAAAGTCTGGTTTTGCAATTCTCTTAAAGTCTTTTTCCAGATCAATTAATTTGTCAAATGTTCCATCAAGGCTTTTAAGAACAGATGCCAGTCTTCCCACATATTCTTTCTTGATTCTAACAAATATTTCTTTATCGTATTTCTTCTTTCTATTTTCTTGTAGTCTCATTAATTGTCGTTTATATTGCTCAGAAAGTTTGTTAATAACAGTCATTGTCTTAAGAATGTGGTTTTTATATTTTTCAATAACGCTTTTAGTTGTGACATTCTTAAACATCATCTGGTAATAATCGTTACTAATCTCATAATCAGGCAGTTTATCTGCCATATACTTAAGTTTATCAATAACTTCTATTTGGTACGCAGAAATATACTTGTGAGCAAGGTCATTTCTTGTGTAATCTTTAACTCTTCTTACTTTAGTAATAGCTATATCAAGTATGTCTTTTGATTTGAAGATTTTTGGAAAATTCATAGGCATTCACTAATTTTTATTGTAACTAAAAAGTATTTAAATGAATTGGTATATAATATATTATATATAATATTTTATATATGACTGTTTTTTAAAAGAGGAATCGACTATGAAAATTATAACAGAGAAAAATTACAAAAAGTTAATGTTTATACCATTAATTGTAGGAATTATATGTTTATTTTTAATATTTATATACCCGCAAGTGCACAAGGGTATTGACTTAAAAGGCGGAAATCAATTGATTCTAAGATATGAAGGCGAAAAGATTGATCACGCCACTTTAGAAAGTCAAATAAGGCAAAACTATTCGCTTCAAGAAGTAACAATTAGTGAAACAACTGGACCAACAAGCACAGGTTTAATTATTGAATATTCAGGGGCTCCAGAGATTGATGATGCAAAGCTTGCAAAAAATAAAATGGATTTCGTTAATTCAAATCTTGGGGATTTGAAAGTAAAAGCAAAAGATGTTTTAACTCCATTACTTGCAAAAAATTATGTTTCTTCAAAAGATATAAGTGACATAGAAACAATAACAAGTAAAGATGATTTAAAAGTTTATTTAAACGAAACAATAATCTTAGCAAATAATAATTTTAATAATTCATTAATTAATTTAGTTAAGTCTGAATTAGGTCTTGGAGATGATGCAAAGATACAAACAAGAGAAGTGTCAGCAACTCTTGGAAAAGACTTTATAAGATCTTCAATAACAGTAGGAATAATTGCGTTTGCGCTTCTTATTCTTGTGATTTTTTTATTTTTTAGAGAAGCAGTACCATCAGGACTAATAGTATTTGCTGCAATGTTTGATATTTTAGCAGGTCTTGCAGGTATGGCAATTATGGGTCTACCATTAAGTCTAGCAACAATTCCAACATTGTTAATGCTTGTAGGGTATTCTGTGGATACAGATATTTTATTAAGTACAAAACTATTAAAGCAAAGAACCACAAGTCTTTGTGATGCTGCAAATGGGTCCATGAAAACAGGGCTGACAATGACAATAACTACAATTGTTGCAGTAACAGTGATGTTAATTATTTCTTATTTTACACAAATGCTTGTAATCTTAGAAATTGCTGCAATATTATTATTTGGATTAGTTGGAGATTTAATTTCAACATGGTTCTTTAATGCTCCTGCATTAATAATGTATATAAAAAATAGAGACAAACAAAAAAATTAAAAAAGTGATTTTACATGAAGACTTTATTAAAAAAACCAATAATTATAGTTTGGATTTTACTAATAATACTTTCAATAGTATTATTAACAACAAAAGGCCTGCAATATGGTGTTGATTTTTCAGGGGGTACTGCTTTTCAAATAGTTCTTGAAAAGCCGATTGAGCAATCTGAAATGTCAAGAGTTGTTGCAGTAATTTCAAGAAGACTTGATTGGGCAGGTTTAAAGGACGCAAAAGTAACGTCTTCAGGTAACCAGTATATTACAGCACAATTAGCAGAGTCTAATCCAGACGAAGTTACAAGATTGAAAAATCAACTTCTAAAACAAGGAAAGTTTGAAGCAATTCTTGATGGTAATGTGTTGTTTGTTGGAGAAGATATAAAGACAGTTTATAAAGATCCAGCAAAAGGTTATGGAATACAGACAGTTGATAAATCTGGAGCAAGTCAATGGGTTTTACCATTTATGTTATCTCCAGAAGCTTCTAAAAGATTTGCAGAAATGACTTTCCACAAATGTATAGCTACAGGTTTTGATAATAAACAAGTGACTTATGATTGCGAGAAAACTTATTTCTTTATTGATAGACCAACAGATGCTATAATAATTGTTGATCAAGAAACATATCTTGACGAAAAGCAAGTTCCTGCTTCTCCAGAAGTAGCAGGTAGCGACATGCTTGGCTTTGACGAGCTTGTTGGACAATTAAATACAAATTATTATGTTGTCGATAGTAATTTAAGTGATGAACAGAGATTAAAGATTACAGAAAATTTAGCAACACACCCAAAAGCAGTAGTTTCTGCAAGTGTTTCTGAGAGTGTTAAAGATGAACTTAAGTCAATGGGTTACAAAGTAGTAATTATTACAAAGCCAACGACTCAACCATGGATATGGGAGGCAATAGGTTTAAAGACAGTTATTTCTTTAACTGAAGGTGTAACAAACATGTCTTCGCCAACAGTGACTTCTCCAAAGTTTGAAACATTTAATAATCTAACAATCACAGGAAGCACCCAAACAAAAGAAGATGCAAAAGTAAGACTTGATGAGTTAATGATAATTTTAGAGTCTGGTTCTTTACCAATACCAATTGAAAGTATAAGTACAGAATCTATTTCTCCATTCTTAGGAAAAGAATTCTTGAATAATTCTTTATGGATTGGGTTGTTTGCTCTTTTGACAGTTGCTTTAGTATTGTTTATTAGATACAAAATATTTAATTTAATATTTCCTATGCTGTTATCAGATACTTCTGAAATCTTAATTACTTTAGGATTTTTAGCATTAATACAATTTAGAGTTGATCTTGCAGCAATTGCAGGAATTCTTGCAGCAATTGGAACAGGTGTAGACCACGAAATAATAATTACTGATGAATTATTACAAGGCACTGGTAAAGATGAAGAAGCAAGTAATTTAAGTACAACTTCAAAGATAAAGAGAGCGTTCTTTATTATTTTTGCAGCAGTTGCAACAGTGTTTGCTACAATGCTTCCAATTATTTTCTTTAATGTTGGTTTAAGTAAATTGGTAGGATTTGCAATCACAGTAATGTTTGGTGCAGTTCTTGGTGCATTTATAACAAGACCAGCATATGCAGAAATTGCAAAAGTTGTGGTCACACATCATGAATTGAAAAAACAAAAGAAGGAATAAAGTATGTACGAGGAAATATTTAGACAGATAATTCCTGGTGCGACTGCTGGGTTAATTGTAGGTTTAATAATTGCGGCAGTTGTAGTTTTTATAATTGCATTATTATTTATAATTGCAATTTACATTTACACTTCTTGGGCAATGTATGTTATTGCAAAGAAATTAAAGTACAAGAAAGCATGGCTTGCATGGATTCCAGTTGCTAATCTTTTCTTACTTCCAATCCTTGCCAAGTGGAAATGGGGTTATGGTTTTTTACTATTAATACCAATAGCAAATCTAGTTTTTGCAATCATTTGGACTTGGGAAATATATAAGAGAAGAGGATATAGTGGCGCACTAAGTATTGTCAAAGCATTTTATGTAGTTCCTCCATTAATCCCAGCAGTCTTTATTGCAGACATGATAATCTTAGGAATAGTTGCTTTTGAAAAATAAAGCAATAATTCTCTGTTTCTAAAGTATTTATAAATTCTATCTTCTTAGTTATATTTATAGAATAATTAAAAGGAGAAATAAATTATGGCAAAGCAATCTAATTTACAAAGTAGAGGAGATAAGACTCTAAACGTTTCAGGAAAGCAACATCAAAAGAAGCAAAGTAAGAAAAAATAAAAGGAGGAAAGTAATATGTCAGCACAAGGAAGAGGGGTAAGTGCCTCAGGAAAGCAGCATAAAGTAAAGCAGAAGAAAGATAAGAAGAAATAAATTTTAAGAAGAGTGATTTTTGTGCCAATGATAACTACTCCAAAAGGTAGATTAAGAAACTCTATTTTTCAAAAGAAAGCCAAAGGCACAGAAACTCAAAAGACTAAAAGAGAAATGAAAAAAAATATTCAATCTTTAGATAAAGCCGATGTGATGAGAACAATTATACATTTGAAAATAAAATATGGTATAGATAGATTATCAGCAAGATTAGATGATCCTAAAGCCATACCAATACTTAAAGAAAGAATTAAACAAGTTGTAAGGGAATTACAAGAGCAAGGGTTAACTAAAAAGGAATTATTGTCAAAAGGGCTAGATACAAAAGAATTAGAAAGGATATTTGGTATTGATAATTTTAATGACCGTAGACTTGGTATCGAAAAAGATGATGTAGAACCCTATTATCACGGAGAATGGATTTTAAAGGACAGAAAAGAAGTGAAAGATTTTATTTCAGAAGACGGTTGCCCACTAGCTGCTGTATTAGGACATGAATATTATGCAAGCCATAAGAAAATTACAAGAGAAGAAGTGATTGCTTCTTTTGATGGAATACATAATTTAATTAGAGATGTTGGAATGATAGAGGTGTCTGAGAATTTTGGTATGGATTATACTATTAATAAATGTGGGGGCCCACAGACGTTTTATGAAAAATATGGTTTAAAAGGATTTCAACAAATAGGGTTATCTAAAATTCAGATTAATAGACTAATGTCTGAAATCAAGAAGAAATAAATTTTTCTTATTTCTTATAACTAATTTTAATTAGCCAAACAATAACTGCGCCCATCAAGAACCAAGAGAACACATGAAGTGGTTCTTCAATCCCTATCTTTTCTGATAGCATTACTGCAATTATCCTTAATAGGTTGACAAGTAACAGAACAATAACGCTAGCAAGTACTAGTTTTAACTTGGGTTTAACCGTTACAACCCAAAATCCAATAACAACTCCTAGATAAGCAGAGATTGAAACAATTCCTGAGCAATAGACTACAAAGTCAAATGCTTGGTAGTTAACGGAGTTCTGTAGTATCAAGTGTACTATTTTTTCTTCTCCGGAAACAAGAAAGTTACCAAACACATAAACACCAAGAAGTAGTAACAAGGCATAAGCCACGACAAAACTTACAATAAAGATAATCTTTTCTTTTGTGTTCATGTAAATAGATATCTAAAGCAATTAATTTTTATAGTTATATTTTTACAAGTGTTCGCTGGTAATGAACAATATTGTTCATTAGTAATGAAAACCTTTATATACTAGTTTATCCAAAGATATATATGATGTTAAAGAAAGAAATAATAGATATTGTCTTAGATCAAAAGAACGCGCTAAAAAATATAGATTTAGGAATACCTCGTAGTGAGTTAAAAGAAGTGGAACTTACCGATTCTTTTGCTTACGTGATATCTGGAATAAGAAGATGTGGTAAAAGTGTGTTCTTGCAACAAATAAGAAGCAATCAGAAATCTTGGGCTTATTTTAATTTTGAGGATACGAGATTAAATGCTTTTTCAGTGGCTGACTTTACAAAATTACAAGAGGCATTAATAGAAGTATATGGCAACATAGATATTTTCTTTTTTGATGAAATACAAAATGTAAAAAAATGGGAGATATTTGTAAGGCAATTATTAGATAATAAAAAGAAGGTAATAATTACTGGTTCAAATGCATCTTTATTAAGTAAAGAATTAGGTACAAGATTAACTGGAAGACATTTAAGAAAAGAAATGTTTCCATTTTCGTATAATGAGTTTTTGAAATTTACAAGTCAAAAGTCAGGTGAGGTTTCCTTTAAAGAATATTTAGTTGCGGGTGGTTTTCCTGAATTTTTAAAATATAAAAATGAAGAAATATTACAAGAATTATTAAACAATATAATTTATAGAGATATAATTGTTAGACATCATTTAAAGGAGTCAAAGACTATAAAGGATTTAGCAGTATATTTACTTTCAAACATAGGAAAAGAATATTCTTACAACAATTTAAAGAAATTATTTGAAGTAGGTTCTATTAATACTATAATTTCGTATATTTCTTATTTCGAAGATAGTTACTTGTTATTTAGTATAAATAGATTTGATTATTCTATAAAGAAGCAATTGATAAGTCAGAAGAAGATATATGCAATAGATAATGGTTTTGCAAAAGCAAATTCTTTATCTTTTTCAAAAGATGAAGGGAGAATGCTTGAAAATTTAGTTTTCATAAATTTAAGAAACCATTTTGAAAGTATATATTACTATAAAGATCAGAATTTAGAATGTGATTTTATTATAAAAGAAAAAGAGAAGATAACATATGCCTTTCAAGTTTGTTTAGATTTAAGTGCAGATAATAAAGTTAGAGAGATAAATGGGCTAAAGTTAGCAATGTCTAAATTTAAACTAAATAAAGGAACGATATTAACTTTAAATCAAGAAGACACAATTAAAGAAAAGGATTTAGTAATTCAAATAGTTCCTGTTTGGAAATGGAAGCTTTAAATTAAAGAAAAAACAATTACTGAGATTATTCCAATTATTGTTGTTGTTAAAAAATTAGTTTGACTATTGTCCGTGTATCCTTTATTTTCAAGTGTTGCTCCAATAACACTATCTACAAGAGTTCCAATTATTCCAAAGAG
Source organism: archaeon (assembly GCA_041657425.1). Lineage (GTDB taxonomy): Archaea > Iainarchaeota > Iainarchaeia > Iainarchaeales > CSSED10-239 > JAKQTP01. Next base: position 77,538 of record JBBABY010000001.1, on the reverse strand, counting down.
TGAGATGATTATAGATATCTTAAGATCAGTTTTAAAAATATAATAAAAGAAAACAAATGTGATTACTGAAACACATAGTGCTCCAAAAAGGCCTAAGATTGTTATTCCTCCATTAGTTCCTTTTTCTACTTCTTTAAAAGTGGTAATTAACTTTGGTTTAACTTTAGATAATCTTCCAATCTCTGAAGACATAGTGTCTGAGAATGCTCCGCAGATGGTGGATGCCGCCGCATAGACTTGCCCAAAAACTACAAGAACAGTCCCAACAAGGCAGTTTCCCAGAAGATTAATGTAACTTCTATTTTCTCCTTTATTCTTTAAGATTAAAGATAGTCCTTCAGCAACGCAAAAGTAAATAAGAAGATAAATAAATAAAATAATTTTTCCAAAATATAAGAAAAGACCAGACATTCCAAATATTAAAGAAATTGTAAATATGTCGTATTTTCTAGTAACTGCTAAGATGATTCCAAGAACATAAAAAAAAATAAAATAGAAAATAAATTTCATGTTTTATCCAAAAAATTTATTTTTAATTTAAACTAGCATTACTTTAATAACCATAACTTTGTTTATGTATCCAAGTTTTATTAGTTTAATTTTACATTTTTCAGCAACATGTTGGAAGATAATATCATTCCATGCTTCTTTTGTAGTTTTTGCAATTATTTCTTCAGTAAAGAAATCAACAACTGCTTTTCTTGCTTGAGTTCTAAGTGGCGTAGTAAATTTTGCACCAGTTATAGCCATTACTTTTATTTTTAGTTTTGTGCCGTCTTTAGTCGTAACATAGAAAACTGGTTCAATCTTTGACTTTTGTCTTCTAATCATTCTTCTTAAGAAACCAGCTTTTGCTTCAAATAAAGTAATTTGAGTATCTGCTTTTGAACCAGTAATTTTATTTACTTTAAATGTAATTTCAAAAGAAGAGTCTCTAATGTTACCGGTTAATTCATTTAATCCTTTTTTAAGATTTCTGCCCATTAAGGATTTAGGTAATACTGCAACTGTTTCTCCAATTTTTCTTTCGTCAAATGTAGAATCAGCATTGATATCATACCATTTTTTCTTCTTCCATGTGTCAACTGTACTTTTTTTATCAACCATATTTTAAACACCATTTTACTTTACAAGCAACTTAGCTGAATCATCAGAGTATCTCCAATTGCTGTCTATTTTCTTTTTATTAATGTAGTGCTTTCTTAATCTTTTAATTTTAGAGACTGTTTTTTGATATCCTCTTTTAGCAGTCATGTCTTTTTTGTTTTCTTCTTTATGTTTAATTAATTTAACACTTTTCTTAATTAAGTATAGTAATTCGTCAGGTAGTTTATCCTTCTTAAGTCCAAGTTCTGCTTGTACTTTCCCGATTTTCTTACCTGTTGTTTCTAAAACGTTTTTTACACCAAATTTTTGTTTTAAATGTAATCCTATTTCTGCAGTAGTCTTACCTTTCTTTGTAAGATCTTCTATTACATCATAAATCTCTTTTTTAGTTAATTCTTTTTTTTCATTTTCGCTCATTTATATCACGTAATTTGTTTTTCCATTAATTTTGCCTGTGGCGATTGATTAGGCGCGTTTAATAAGAAATATAGCCATAAAACTAGGTCTATAATATATATATAATTGGGGCGATTTGTTTATATATATTATTATTTTGCAATCTTGCTCTTTTCTCTATTTCTTTGTCGATGGACTTTTTCTTCTCATAGAAAGGGTTATTTGAGCTTGAGAAAGTCCAAGTTTAAGTAGTTCTTTAACATATCCTGCTTCTACTAATTCTTTGATATATCCTGCATCTACTAATTGTTTGAAATATTTGTCTTTTGCAAGTTTTTTAAAATATCCTGCCTGTACTAGTTCTTTTGTGTATCCCATTTCTATTAATTTTCTGTAAAATCTAGCATTTACTAATTCTTTTATGTTTCCGTTATCTGCTAGTTCCTTGATATATCCATTAGCAACTAATTTTGAAAAATGTCCTGCTTCTACTAGTTCTCTAATATATCCCGCATTTGCTAATTCTTTGATATATCCTTTGTATGCAACGTCTTTTAGATATCCTAAATTTACTAATTCTTTAATATATCCCATCTCAACTAATTTGTTTAAATATCCTGCAGCAACTAAAGGGCCAACATATCTCAGTTTTACTAATTCTTTGATATATCCCGCTTCTGCTAATTCTTTAATATATTGTCCATTCAATAATTCTTTGAAATATCCAGTTTCTGCTAAAGATTTTGTGTGTCCAGCTTTGACTAATTCTTTAATTAGATCTATGCCTCTTATTTTTAATTGTCTAATATCAAGTCCTTTAGTTAATAATTCTCTTACTGGATTTTTGGTTTTCAATGATTCTTTAAAAATAAATTCTATTTGTTTCTTTTCAAGAAGTTTTAATTCTTCTTTTATTTGTATATTTGTTTTTTGAGTTTCTGTGCCTTGTGCTTTCTTTTGGAAGAGAGGATTAATTGTACGATTTATTTTTGGTTTAACAACGGGGATTGATTTTTTTACGACCATATTTTTTCACATCTAGATTTTTTATTAATTTAATTATTTAAAGGTATCTTGCTCTTTTCTCTATTTCTTTGATTTGTTCAATTATTGCTTTATCTTTGGATTGCTTTTGGTATCCTGCTTCTATTCCTTTCCAAAATCCCTCTGTTGTTTTTCTTGCAAACAGGGTTTTTTTAAAGACTAGAAGATCAGTTGCCTTGTCTTCTATCTTGTTTGAAAGATAACCAAGGCCAAAGTCAATGAAGTATATCTTTTTGTCTTTAGTTGTTATGATATTAATAAGATTTAAGTCTCCATGGATGATTCCAAGTTCGTGGAGTTTTGCAATTTCTTTTCCAATTGCTTCTAGTTGTTTCTTGTGGTTGTTTGTGTTTTCTAGTTTTTCCATAATGATTTTATCAAGTCCCACATAGAAAACGTCCGGAGTATTAATTCCATTAACCTTTGCTTTCTTCAAGAGTGTTGCTTCTTGCTTGTTTCTTGTCTTGATGATTCTTTTATCAAGTACAGGATCTCTGTAATCCTTTGAAACTCTCTGCTTAATAATTAGTTTTTTACCAAAGGCAAAGCTCTCTAAGATTTTAGCTTCCGCTCCTTTGTTTATTTCTTTGTTCATTGTTATCAACAATAAGGTAAAGATGTAACAGTAGCTTTTACTGCTTCAATATTGTATTTATTCTCTAAGATATCAATATAAGTGTCCCAATAGAGTTTATCTAGTTTCTTAGAATAATTTTTTTGAAATTTAGCTAAAACTTTATCTCTTTCTTGTATCTGGGAATCAATCTTAGCAACAGTAGTCCTTGTCACACATTGATTTTCAACAACTGCATATCTGACTGCTCTATCGATTTTTGTGGCATTAACATAAAGATAAACATATTCGATAGGGGGATTGGTGTATTTATCAAATCCCAGATCTTTTAGTTCAGTAGTGTATTCTGAATAACTTTCTGGAACTAAATCTGTTCTTTCAATTCCATATTTATCATTGACTTTAGCAACTTTATTTATTTGAAAATTAGTGAGATAAATTATAAAAAAGAAAACTATTATTGCAACAACCATTAGAAATACAACATTTCCTAAGATTGTTCTTGGTTTTCTTTTATGTGCGAGTTGCATATTAAATCACTTCTATTCCATCAATATTTAGATACTCAATATTTAAAACATTATGGGTTTTAATGATATCTTTCTCAATTGCTTTGTATTTCTCATTTAGTTTGATTTTTGTAATTTCGTCCTTTAATGACTTGTTATTATCTTTTTTGAATTTCCAAATTGTGTTATTTAGAATATCAATGTCTTCAATAGTAATTGTACTTTCGTAATTTTCGAGCTTTGGATAAGTTGTTGCATTAGGATCAAGATTATAGAATTCCATTAATATTTTCTTTGTAGTAAATGGTGCAACTGGAGACAATAATATTAATAGTCTTTCTAAACAGTAATTAAGAGTATCAATTGCAGCATTTTGTTCTTCTTTACTAAATACTCCTTCTTGATTATATGCTCTGCATTTTACAAGCTCTAAGTAATGTGACGAAAATGTTGTCCACAAAAAGTATTTTAATTTAACAACTGGATTATGGAAGTCATAGCTTTGATATTTGTTATCGCAGTCCTTTACAATTTCGTTCATTTCTTTTCTAATTAGTTTATCAAGTTCAGTAAGTTTGCTTTCTACTCCGTCTTGTCTTTGGAATTGGGAGATGAACTTAGATGCATTCCAAAGTTTGTTAATTGTTTTTTGTTCAGAAGCAATTCTGTCCTTTGAGCACTTAAGATCTTTTTCATTTAAGTTTCCTTCGTCTGCTACCCAGAGTCTCAAAGCTTCAGCCCCGTAGTCTCTTAGTATTTCTTGAGGGTCAATAACGTTACCAAGGGACTTAGACATTTTATTTCCTTTGTCGTCTAAGATGTGCTGGTGGATATAAACATCGTCAAAAATTACTTTGTCTGTAAATAAATAACATTTCAAAAGTGTATAATACAACCAAGTTCTTACAATTTCTTTTCCTTGTGGTCTAAGGGTACAGATTGGATGTTTCTTATAAAAGTCACTATCATAGCCAAGAACAAACAATGGAGAATTACTTGAATCAAACCAAGTATCAAATACTCTTGTTTCTCCTTCTATGTCAGTTGATCCACATTTAGGACATTTATCAACAGGAGCCTTTTCACACCATGGCTTTTGGTATTTCCCAGAGACCCCAAGAATTGCTTCTCCGCATTTCTTACAATACCAAATTGGTATTTCAGTAGCATAGTATCTTCTTCTAGAAATTGGCCAATCAATTGAAACTACTTCTATCCAATCTAATAAGATTTTTTTAGTTGCAGGATTTGTAAAGTTTATTTTTTCTGCAATTTCTTTCATTTGGGAAAGATATTCAATTTGCTTAAAATAATATTCTTTAAGATTAATGAACTCAATCTCGTCTTTTGATCTTTCACATATTGGAACTTTGTGTTGTATTGTTTTCTCTTCAGTTACAAGATTGTTTGCTTGTAAGTCCTCAACCATTTTCTTTCTTGCGTCTTTAACTTTCAAGCCTTTTAAGAAACCAGCATTGTCGTTCATAAGTCCAGTAACATCAATGGAAATTATTGGTTTAATCCCTTGTTCCATGAAAAATCTAATATCTGAGTAGTCTCCTGCGGAACACATCATAACAAGACCAGTCCCCTTATCAACTTTAGCCATCGGGTGCCCTTTAATTGGCACTTCTCTGTTAAAGAGTGGAGAAACAGCAGTCTTTCCTTCAAGTTTAAGCCACCTTTCGTCTTCTGGATTAAAGATAACCATTCCAAGAGAACAAACAAGCTCTGGTCTAGTTGTTGCAATTGGTATTTTTTCTCCTGTTTCTTTAACAGTGAAGAGGATTGTGTAAAATTTAGAATCAATAATCTTATAATCGATTTCTGAGTCCGCCAAGGTCGTTTTACAACCAGGGCAATAGTTTGTTACTTTTTCATCAAGGTAGATAAGTCCTTTTTTGTAAAGTTCAATAAAAGTGGTTTGAGTTAATGTTCTGTATTTTTCTGAATCAGTTTTATAGACTCCGCCAAGTTTTCCGGTTTCGTTCCAATCATTAAATGATATTCCAAGTTGTCTAAATGTCTTGTCTGTTTCACTGCTTGTTTCTTCTAGTATTTTTTTACAGAAATCAATGTAAGTATTTCTATCAGTGTTTGTTATTGACATCTTAAATTTCTTTTCTGCGGCCATTTCAATTGGTAGTCCGTTTCTGTCAAGGCCAAGCGGGAAAAGAACATTAAATCCTTTAAGTCTCTTGTATCTAGCAATAAAGTCCATGATTGCATAAGTGGAAGCATGTCCCATATGTACAGGGCTGTTAATATATGGCGGAGGTGTGTCTATACTATAGACTGGTTTTTCTTCAGTCTCTAAGAAACTAAAAACTTCTCTATCAATTTCTTCTTTGATTATTTCTTTTTCAAGGTCTTTATTCCATTTGTCTAGTGTCATAAGTATGTTCTCTTTAAATATAATATATAATATTAGTGGCTTAATAATTAAAAATAGTTCTTTTTTACTTATTTAAGATTTTAATATACTTGATTACTGCCTGGTAAGCAAGTATATCTTTGTTTGTTAAAATTAGTCTGTCTGTTGTTTGGTCAATCTTAACTTGTGCGTTTTCTTTCTTGAATTGTTGTCTCTTCTTGTTGTGGTCTCCAATAATACTGTCTTTGTAGATTATTGATTTGTTAACTGTGTCGCACAACTTTTTTCTATAGTCGTAATCTACTAAGAAAGTATCTAGAAGATTGTTGTATGCAGGGTCCATTAGTACTTCGTCTGTCAGCTTGCTGTTCTGTACGTCTTCTCTATAGTCTTGATTAATTGTTTGTTTAAGCTTGTGTCTCCAGAATTTGGTTTTAAAGAACTTAGTTACTTTGATATTCTTGTAATAGTTTTCAGCCTTGTCTTTTTCTTTTTCCCAGAATTTCTTAAGTCCTTTAAGTTTATCTCTTGTTATCATCATCTCTGCAATCTTTTCTTGAAGATCATGGACTTTTGGGTGAATGATTTTTCCTTGTTCAAAGATAATAAATTTTCGTTTAAAAAAAGTATCTAAATATTGCTTATCGTCATTTTTTTCTAACTTTGCTTCCACGATAAAAGCATCGTAATTATTTACAGTTTTAGATAAGGGCATATTTGTTACTCGTCAAAGTTTTGTTTAATTGTACTAATTTAATATAGAAGGATTAAACTAAATGTTTTTAAATATTAGACAATAGGTATTTTTAATCATTTCTTATATTATAATAATAAAGAGAGTGATAATTTATGAATTTTGGTGGAATAGATCCTAGAAAGATGCAAAGTATGATGAAGCAAATGGGTATTGAGAATAAAGAGATATCTGCAAAACGTGTAATTATAGAAACTGATTCTAAACGATTAATTATTGATAATCCATCAGTTACTGAAGTTTCCATGCAAGGTCAAAAGACTTACCAGATTGTCGGAGAAGTTAGAGAAGAAGCAGGAATACCAAAAGAAGACATCGATATGGTAAAAGAAGCAACAGGAAAGACAGAAAAAGAAGCAAAATCCGCTCTTGAGAAAACCTCAGGAGACATTGCAAAAGCTATTGAACTTTTACAATAACTTATTTTTGTAAACTTAAGAAAAGTATATTTTCTTTTTGTTTGTATGCTTGTATGTTTAGTTCTATGCTTGTTTTGTTTAAATCCTCAGGATAATCAAGTAATGTTTCTGTGGTTGGATTTGCATAAGTGTATGCTTGTCCTTCAATTGTAAGATCGCTTGTGTCAATAATTGCTAACTTCTTGTAAGTATTTAAGTTTGTATCAAATGAGTTGTCTGTAAATATTTTATTTATTGTTTGTGTATTGATTGTTTCTTCACTAAACACAATTGTTAATTTTTCTCCACCTTTGTCCATCTCTACATTATAGTCTGAAAGTTTATTTTCAAGTGTTGCGATTACAATGTTGTTATCGGAGTTAATGTCTGTTGAAAGATAGATTAAAGGTTTCCAAGAAAGAATATTAAATTTGCCATTACTAATAACCATTTGTGGTTGAGAACTTAAGTTATACATTTCAATTCCTTTAGCACTAACAAGTTCTTGACCAACAAAACTAGCATAGCAAACAGTAGTGATTTCGTCTCCCTTAACGGTATTAATATTAATTATTCCTTCCATAGGAACTGCACCAAAAGTATAATTAATTTCTTGGTTTTGATCGTTTGTAAAGTTAATGTCTTCAGGGACTGCAAGCATTGCATATTGATACATTTCTATAGGTTCTTGGATAATATTAAAGTCTTTGATTCCTGAAATTATTTCTTCTTTTTTATCTGCAGAAATATTAATTGTAATAATTAAACTAATGTTTCCATCAGTTGCTTGTCTGTATTCAATTGTTTTTTTTTTAATTCCTTGTAAATCAAGTAGCTTTGATTCAATAACAGTAGTTTCATATTCAATTGGCTTTCCTGCAATTATAAGTTGAGGAAATATTTCTGTAACGTTTGCATCAAATTGTGCCTGATAATTAACTGGTTCTTGATTAGTGTCTGTTGGAATTGTGTCTGTTGGCACATTGCTTGTGTTATTTCTGCCGCCATAAGCAACCATTGCAAACATTGATCCAACAAATAATAGTACGATAAATATTGAGAATATTGTTTTTTTGTCTAATTTCATAAAAAGTTCACGTATTTATTTCTTTACTAATATATATTATATAAACTTAAACTATTTTAAATAAATCACATATGACAAAATTAAAAATTGGAAAGATTTCCATAAAAAATAAAGGGATATTAGCACCAATGCTTGAGTATACTAATCTTTCTTTTAGGCAGTTATGTGCAGAAAATGGTTGCGAGTTATGTTATACAGAAATGGTTCATATTAATCATATTGTTAGTCAGCCACTAGACACAATTCCTGAACTTATAACAAAAGATGAAGATTATCCAACAACTCTTCAGTTGGTTGGAGATTTTACAAATCTAAAGTTAACAAGAGAAGCTTTTGAAAAAGTAGAGCTGCTGGATTTTGATATAATTGATTTCAATTTAGGTTGTCCATCTCCAAAGATTGCGGCAGGCAATTCTGGTGCTAGTCTTCTAGATAATATAAAAAAAGTTGCAAAGACTATTAAAGAGATAAAAGAAAATAATAATAAACCGATAACTGCAAAAGTAAGACTAGGGTATAAGCAAAACAATATTTCAGAGATTGTAAATTCTCTTGAGAAAGCAAACATTGATGCGATTGCAATTCACGGCCGTTTAGGTATTGAGAATTATTCTGTAAAATCAAATTATTTTTTAGTTGAAGAAATTGCAAAAACCACATCTATTCCCGTAATTTACAATGGAGATATAACTGCAGAAAATTATTCTAAGTTTAAAGGTATTGATGTGTTTGCTGGATTAATGGTAGGGAGAAGTGCGCTTAATGACCCAAGTATTTTTTCTTTAATTTCTGAAAAGACTCAAAAAACAAAACAAGAAAATTTAAAGCAATTTATAAAACTTGCAAAAAAGTATAATCTAGAAGTGAAAAATCAAAAGTCAAATCTTCTTCAAATGGTTTCAGGTTTTAGCGGAGCAAGAGAGTTAAGGGCAAAACTTGCAATTGCAAAAACTCAAGAAGAAATAGATAGATTAATTTAACCCACAGATATGCTAAAACAACCATTTTTAAACATTTCGTGGGTAAATATATATATGTTTATAACAAAAAGAGTAATTGCAGGAAAGCAAAGATTCTATCTTGAAGAAACCATTTCTCAAAGCTCAAAACGATTAAAGATAAGTGTAGCTATAAATGATAATTCGGAATTATTAACTAAATTTACAGAGTTAAAGAATAAAGTAATATTAGAATTAGCAAAAGAAACAATTAAAAAATATAAATTACAAACACTCAACTTTTCTGAAGTTATAGAACTAGAGAAACTTAAATATAATTATAAATTATTTAAATATTTTTTTCCAGAAAGCTTTATCCAGTTTGATAAAGATGAATTTATTAGATTTGCACAGGGTAGTGCTTCGGTAGAAGGTAATACATTAAGTTTACAACAAGCAACTCAAGTTATAGAAAAAGAAGTAGGCGTAACAGGGAAATCTCTTTTTGAGATTAAAGAAATCCAAAATTTAAAACTAACTAAAGAGTTTTTACAAAATAAAAAAGAAGTTTCTGAAAAAGTAATAAAAAAAATTCATAGACTAATCATGGATGGGTTTTCAACAAAAACACCAGGAGAGTATAGAACTTCTCCAGTATATATTTTAGGTTCAACACACAAACCGCTAATCGCAGAGAAAGTGCCTGCAGAAATGAAAAAATTAATGAAATTTTATCAAACCAACAAACAATTACATCCTGTTGAGCTTGCATCTTACATTCATATTTATTTTGAATCGATTCATCCGTTTTTAGATGGCAATGGAAGAACTGGAAGAGAAATAATGAATTTTATTCTACAAAAGAATAAGTATTGCAGAGCAATAATTAATTTAGATAATAGAGAAACATATATCGCTTTACTTGAAAGATTACAAGAAAGTAAAGAATATTATAAATTTACAAAGTTTGTTTATTCTTGTCTTTTAGAAAGATCAAAGGCATTAGAGCAAGTAATAATAGATAATCAAAAAGAAATTATAAATCAGCTTAGAAAAAAATTAAAAATCCAATAAAGACTGCTAATATAATAATTAAAACTATTTGCCAGTTTTTAATAAATAACATAAATACAGAAGTTATAGCTTTAAAGACATTAATAACGAATTCTATAATATATTTTGCAAGTCCTTTAGGTGTTTTAATCTCCTCTACCATTTCTGAAAATAATTCGCTATTGCTTCTGCTTTTTTTGTTAATGATATGGAAGTTATTTATTTTACTAATAACTGCGTCCATGTATAATTCGTGACTTTCAATATCGATTCTCCATATCGGGATATACATTTCTTCAAATCCACTAAGGGAAATATTTTTTTTATCCACATTATATTTAGAGGACAATACCTTTGTTATTGTTTCTTGTGCTTCTGCTTGGTTGATTAATGATTTCTTTACTCTAATTTCAACTCTTTCAAAAGAAACATCAAGTGCATCAATAACTTGTGGCGTTGAAACATTTAAAAGCTTTAAAAATTCATTTTCTACTTTATTAGTAAGTGAGTTTAAAGCAATTTGCCCAGAGATGTGCTGATAGTTACCGTCTTTATTAGAGTCAATATCATAAAAGCACACCCAATAAGGTGTAATATTAAGGTGCATTTGATCCTTTTGGATCTTGACCTTATGTCCTTTTTTGTCAAACTCTTTTTGGAATTTGGAAATAGCGTCCTCAAGAGTTATATTGACAGGAAAGGAATGTTTATTTAATTCCATTTTCTAATTACATTCTTTTTTTAACGATCTTTACTTTTGATGGTGTTAAAAGAATCTTTGAAGGTGAGATCATAGCTAAGTCTCCGCCTGTATCTTTAACATACATCTTAATTTGACCTAAGAATTGTTTTGCTCTTTGAGCGTTTCTCTTTGATAAGTTTTCGATATCTAAAAGAACTAAGTTTTTTTCTTTTAATTCTCTTATTGTCTCTTCAACTTCAGAGTTTGTTTGTAAATTGATTGGTTTTACCCAGAAATCTACTTCTTCTGGTTCTTCATCAACTTCCATATTGTTTAAGTAATCATCAACATCTAAGTCTGATTTCTTAGCAAAAACATTGTCTAAAAATGCCACGTTTAACCACCTTTTTTTGTTTTCCCCTTTTTTTTATTAAAAATAATAGTAATATAATATTGAACCAAAATATATAAAAACAAATTGTTACAACATATATCCCGTTTTTTTGTAAAAATGGAGATTTTTTGTTATAAAATTTAATTTTTTGTTTTAGATTATATTTTAATTTGTTGTACTATTAATAGTATTATAGAACAAACAGTTTAAGAAGATAATTACATGAAACCAACACACATAATGATACATTATTCCGAAATAGGAATAAAAAAAGACAATAGATCTTTCTTTGAAGACATACTTGTAAGGAATATTAATGATTCTTGTAAAGATTATATTGTTAAAACATTTAAGAGATATGGGCGAGTGGTGTGTGTATTAAACACTAGTGTTAACACGGAAGAAATAAAAGTTATTCTTTCTAGTATTCCTGGAATTTCAAGTTTTTCTTTTTGCTTTTCAACTAATCAAAATTTAGAAAACATAAAAGTATTGTCTTTCGATCTTTCAAAATTTCACGAAAAAGATTTTGAAAACTTTAGAGTCACATCAACAAGATCTTTTAAGAAATTTCCATTAACTTCTCAAGAGTTAGACAGACAAGTTGGAGAAGTAATTTTTGAAAATTTAAGAAAGAAAGTAAAATTAAAAAATCCAGATTTTGAAATAAATATAGAGGTTACAGAAAAGGAAGTTTTTATATTTTCTAGTAAGGACACCACTCAAGGAGTTTCAGGTCTTCCAGTGGGTTCAACTGGTAACGTCATGTGTTCTCTTTCTGGTGGCATTGACAGTCCAGTTTCTGGGTTTATGCTAAACAAAAGAGGCTGTAAAGTAATTTATGCCCACATCCAAAGCAATAACTTAGTAACAAAAGAAGTAGAAGAGAAGATTTTCAAGCTTTGTAATACTTTGAGGAAATTTCAAGGAAGAACTAAGTTAATTGTTATTCCTTTCTCAGACATTCAAACAAAATTATTGATGCTCGTCCCTGCAGACCATAGAATGATAATCTACAGAAGATTTATGTTAAGGATTATTCAAGAACTTGCAATAAAAGAAAATGCACAAGCAATAGTTACAGGTGATTCTGTTGGCCAAGTTGCTTCTCAGACTCTAGAAAATATAAGTTGCATCTATGAGGCAACAACTCTTCCTGTCTTTCCACCATTAATTGGTTTTAACAAGGAAGAAATAATTACAATTGCAAAAAAGATTGGCACTTATGATATTTCAATTATCCCTTATCCAGACTGTTGTTCCTTTATGGTGGCTGAACACCCACAGACAAGAGCAAGAATAGAAGAAGTAAAAGCAATTGAAGATCACATTCCAGACAAGGAACAATTAGTAAAAGACGCAATTTTAAAATCAAAAGAATATTTTTTTTAAAGTGACAATATGAAAGATAAAAGAGTAGTCGTTGGAGTTTCAGGAGGAGTAGATTCTTCTATGGCTCTTGTTGTCTTAAGGAAACAAGGCTATGAACCGATTGCAGTTTCTCTTAAACTTCCAGTTTGGAAAAATGCAACCTGTAGAGAAAATTCTTGTTGTACTCCAAAGGCAATTGAGATAGCAAAAGACGTTTGTAAGAAACTAAACGTGCCTTTCCATTTGGTTGATGAAAGAAAGAATTTTGAAAAGGAAGTTGTTGGTTATTTTAAAAAAGAACTAAAGAATAACAGAACTCCAAATCCTTGTGTAATCTGTAATAGATATTCAAAGATTAAAGCACTTCTCGATTTTGCTGATAAACATAAAATTCAGTTTGTTGCAACAGGGCATTATGCAAAGATCAAAGGTAATCAACTTCTTAAACCAAAAGACAAAACAAAAGATCAAACATATGGCCTTTGTCTTCTTCCAAAAGCTTGGCTTAAAAGAATTATTTTTCCTTTACAAGATATGATAAAAGATCAAGTTTATCTCTTGGCCCAAAAGCAAGACTTTGATTATTTTTCAAAAACTAAGCAATCTCAAGATTTCTGTTTTGTTTCAGGAAATGATTTTCCAAAGTTTCTTGAAAAAGAACTGGGAAAGAAACAAGGAAATATTGTTGACACAACAGGCAAAGTAATTGGAAAGCATAACGGCTTATGGTTTCACACAATAGGCCAAAGAAAAGGATTAAACTTAAAGTCTCAAACAAAGTATTTTGTTTGTGGCTATAACAACAAGAAAAATGAATTGATAGTTACAACAACTTCAAAGGATTCAATCAAGAAAGAAATTATTATTACAAATGTTAATTTGATTTCTGAAATTCCAAAAACTGAAAGTTATGTAAAAATAAGGTATACAACAAAACCAGTAAAGGCAAAGCTTGTAAAGTTGCCAGGCAATAAAGTAAAAGTTATTTTTAAGAACCCACAGGAGTTTTTACCGTCAGGTCAATTCTGTGTTTTCTATAAGAAAGATATCTGTTTAGGCGGGGGAATAATAGAATGAACAAAACAAAAATCATTGAAAAAACAAAAGAATTTGTTAAGTCCGAGATGTTAAAAGGCGATCCAGGACATGATTGGCAACATGTTTTAAGAGTTAACAATATTGCTAAAAAAATAGCAAAGAAAGAAAAAGCTGATCTTTTCATTGTAGAATTAGCAGTTCTTTTTCACGATATCGCAGATTCTAAATTTACAAATGGAGATGAAACTATTGCTCCAAAGAAGATAAAAGAATTTTTAAATCTTTTAAAGATTGATGAAGAACTAATAGAAAAAGTAAACTATATAGTAGAGCATATGTCTTTTAAGAAAAATCAACCAATGGAAAAAAGTATAGAATTTAAAATAGTTCAAGATGCAGACAGGCTTGACGCCATAGGTGCAATTGGAATTGCAAGGGCTTTTTCTTTTGGCGGTTATAAAAATAGACTAATTTACAATCCTGAAATTAAACCAAATCTAAATCAAACAAAAGAACAATATGTTAAAGCAGAAGGCACAACCATTAATCATTTTTATGAAAAGCTTCTTTTGTTAAAAGATTTAATGAATACAGAAACCGGAAAGAAATTTGCAGAGAAAAGACACAAGTTTATGGAAAAGTTTTTAGGTCAATTCTATAAAGAATGGAATGGTAAAGCATGACTATATATATTTATTGTAATAATAATTTTTAATAAATTAAAGGAGATTAATTATGAACAAAATAAAAGATATAAAAAAATTAAATAATACCTATTATGTAATACGACACGGCCAAAGTAGAGCAAACATAAAGAAATTAATTATGAGTAGTCCAAAATATGCTGTTAAAAATTACGGATTATCAGAACTTGGAAAGCAACAAGCAAAAGATTCAATAAAAGCAAATAAAGATTTAGATAAAAACACAATTATTTATTCTTCAGACTTTAAAAGAGCAAGAGAAACTGCAGAAATCGTTAGAGTGCATATTAAAGCAAAACCTATAATTTTAACAAAGGCTTTAAGAGAAAGATATTTTGGTAAATATGATAGAACTTCTGATAAAAATTATGATAAAGTTTGGGAATTAGATATAAAGGATAAACCACTTGGAGAAATTGAATCAGTTTATTCAGTAGCTGACAGAGCTACAAAACTAATTTTAGATTTAGAAAAGAAATACAAAGGCAAAAAGATAGTTCTTGCAGCTCACGGAGATATAGTGAATATTCTTCTAACTTGCTTTATTAAGAAAGACCCAAAGTTTCACCACACATTATTTTCTTTAAAAACAGCAGAATTAAGAAAAGCAAACTAGATTTTAGATTTTAAATTAAATAAGTTATTTTTGAAAGAAATAGATTAAAATGAACAATACATATTATTTAATGAGACACGGACACAGTCTTGGTAATCTTAAACACATAATAGTTAGTGATCCAAAAAAGGGAGTGCCTCATTACGGTTTAACTGCAAAAGGAAAGCAACAAGCAAGAGAGTCTATTTCAAAGAATAAAGATTTAGATAAAGATACAATAATCTATTCCTCTGATTTCAAAAGAGCAAAAGAAACAGCAGAGATTGTAAAAACTTATATTAAAGCAAAGCCAATAATTCTTTCAAAACAATTAAGAGAAAGAAATTTTGGAGAATTGGAAAAAAAGGATTATACAAACTTTTATTTAAAGGTTTGGGAATGCGATTTTTCAGGGAAACCCTATAAGGGCATAGAGTCTGTATATTCAATAGCTAGTAGATTTAAAGAATTAATTGCAGATTTGGAAAAGAAATACAAAGGAAAGAAAATACTTCTAGTAACTCATGGAGATCTAGCAAGTGTTGGTCTAGCAGTTTTTAATGGCAAAGATCCTAAATATCATAATAAACTTTACTCTATATTAGAAAATGCAGAAATAAAGAGAGCATTAGCTTTTCAAAGCCCACACCTATAAAAAGGCTTTCGTTCTATATATATTATATTCTCTAAAAGTTTGTGGTAATAGATTATATAGATTTGGAGAAAAGAGAGAAGAATGGCAGAGAATATTTTTTATAATTTTCTAAATGAAAATTCGGTTTTTACAGACAAGTCAAAGATATCTCCACATTATGCGCCGGACAGATTGCCATTTAGAGATGAACAAATAAAGAATCTGTCTTTATGGCTGTCTCCAGTTCTAAAGAAATCAAAGCCTCACAATGTCTTTGTGTATGGAAAAGTAGGAACAGGGAAGACAACAGTTGTAAGACATGTTATTTCTCAATTAGAAAATTTCTCAAAAGATCAGCACTTGCCATTATTAACAGTTTACTTAAATTGTAGAAATTATCAAACGAAGTACACTGTATTAGTTTATTGTGTTCAATTATTCTATCCTGAACAAAACTTCTTTGGTTATTCAAGGTCTTTTATTTATGACAAATTTTTAACCTATATTAAAGAAAATAGAACAAACTTTATTGTAGTTCTTGACGAAATAGACAAGATTAAAGAAAAAGAAATTGATGATTTAATCTACACACTTACAAGAACAAATGATGAAATTGAGCACGGTTCTGTTTCTATTATTGGTATTTCAAATAATTTATTTTTCAAAAACAATCTTGACTCAAGAACAAAAAGTTCTCTTTGTGAGCAAGAAGCAGTTTATCCTCCTTATAACGCTGAGGAATTAAAGGATATTCTTTTCCAAAGAATTGATATTGCATTTAAGAAAGATGTTGTAAGCGATTCAGCAATTAACGCAGCAGCAGCAATTGCAGCAAAAGAATCAGGAGATGCAAGACGTGCAGTTATGCTTCTTTTAAGAGCCGGAGAAATTGCAGACCTTAACGGCAACACAAAAGTAACAGACAAAGAAGTCTATGATGCTAAAGAAAAAGTAGAGCAAGAGGTCATGAAAAGCATGGTGCTAACTTTGCCTGTTCAATTACAGTTAGTTCTCTTAGCAATTGCGCAAGGCTCTCTTAAACCAAAGGGGATATTAGGAGTTACTGGTCAATCAATGGACTCAAATATTCTTTATTCAGGAGAAATCTATGATAAGTATTGTACTCTTTGTGAGAAGTATTCTGAAAAAGGAGTAACGATAAGATGGTTTAGAGAATACATAACTGAACTTGAGACTTATGGTTTTATTTCTACAACAATTTCAGGAAAAGGAGTCAAAGGAAATACGACATTAATAAGACTTGGAATTGATGCTCAAAATATAATTGACTTACTAAAATCTGAATTCTCTGAGTAGGCCAATTGGCACAATTAAATCTATTTATATATCTTTTTTTGTATAATCTTATTTGTGAGTGAAATATGGATGAATCAAAGAAAGTCATAGATCCAATTAGAATAAAAATTTTATCAGCGATGAGAAAACCAGGAGTATTGACTCCAAATATTAGGCAATTAAAAAGGCACACAGGTTTTCACAGAGCAACAATTAAATCATCAATCGATCTAATGGAGAAACAAAAATTAATTAAACACTACATCCCCTCATTAAATGCAGAAGTTGCAGGTTATGGCTTAAGAGTTTGGACTTATCTTCAAGTTGATATTTCTAATGAAAAAGTAACAAACAATCTTAAAAAAATAATTACATCAATGCCAAATATTTATCATTGTTCTGAAGTGATTACAGAAAAAGGATATAATATTGCAATTGGTTATTTAGCAAAAAGTGTTGAAGATTATTATAATAATGTTCAGAGGCAATATTTTCTTAATTATCCAGATGTTTATAATCATATAAAAGAAAGAACCGTATTTTATTTATCTAATCCTACATACATTCAGAAAAGTCATAGTAGTGCATTAATAGATATTTTAGAAAAAGAGCAAGGTATTGAATAAAAATGGAAATAGAAATAATGTTTGATTTGTCTGCGGGAAAGAATGCAGAGAATAAATATAAGGGCAGAAACAGATATTTAGAAAAGATAAAAGGAATCGATAAAGCAGTAATGATTACAAATAAAAAGATGTCTGCAATTGATAAAGCAAAAGAGAAAAAGCCAAAACTCGAAATTAGAAAAAAAGAAGAGAAATCAAAAGAGTGGTTTGAAAAATTTAAGTGGTTTTACACAAGTAGTGGTTTTTTAGTAATAGCAGGAAGAGATGCAAAGAACAATGAACAACTTGTAAAGAAACATTTCTCAGAAAATGATATTTATTTTCATGCAGACATTCATGGTGCGCCACACACAATTCTCTTAAACCCAGGAAAGAAAGAAATTCCTGAACAAGATAGAGAAGAAGCAGCAAACTTTGCAGCAATTCATTCTTCTGCTTGGAAGAGTGGAACTTATTCAGTTGATGTTTATTCTGTTGGTTATGGTCAAGTAACAAAAACAGCTGGTTCAGGAGAATCAGTAGGCACAGGCGCATTTGTAATAAGAGGGAAAAGAGACTATTATAAAAAAATAAATCTAGAATTTGGTGTTGGTTACAGTCAAGAAAAAAAACAATTAGTTACTGGCCCCTTATCTTCTGTAAATGCACACTCTAAGCAAAACTATACTCTAGTACCAGGGACTGTAAAGAAATCAGATATTTGTAAAACTTTAAAAGACAGATTTATAAAAAAAGAAATATATATCTCAGTGGACGATCTAATGAATGCACTCCCTCCTGGAGACTGTGAAATAGTTAGTTTAAAATAACTAAGTAAATATAACATACATATTGATGGGGTTGATTAAAAATGGCCGGAAGAATATTAACAAAAATAAAGGGTTTAATAAATCAAAAACTAAAAAAGGTTTCTGTTTATGATCATCTTTTTGAAAAGATTGATCAAAATAAAAAACAGACGGAGATTCATCCTAGTTTTGAAATTGCAAAAAATAATACGTTTTCAAAATTATTTTCTTATTTATTTAAATTAACAAAAGAGTCAAAAACAAGTAATAATGGTATTTCTGTAGAAACAATATTAAATAAATTTACAGATAGAAATAGTAGAGTTTTGATAGATAATAATGATTTTATTTTGCAATATAAAAAAAGTTTAGGAAAATCCGGACTTGATTTAGGGTTAGTGTCTAGAGAGAATAGAAAAAGTTATGATTTAAGAATTTTAAGTTTAAATAAAGTAGACGCATACAAACATAGTTCTACAATAAGATATCATCTTTCAAATATTTTAGAAGAATTAGGCATAGACACAATAAGGCCAATTTATGCACTTTTTGATCCAAAAACAAATATTGATATTTCAGTATATGAATCTGTAAGTTATAAAAAAGAATTAATATCAGAAGTAGAAAAAGAAAATTTATTAAAAACATTAGAAAAGAAATATCAAAAATTATTTTCTAAACATCCAGAACTAAAAGGAACTTCATTAACAAAAATATCTTCTGATTTGTTTGCATTTGGTTCAAAAAGTATATTTAGAATAATGGATGGTCCAAAACAAGGGCAAATTATAATAGATACTAGAACTCAATATTAATTAGAAATAAAATGAATGAATTAAAATTAAAAGTAAAAGAAGCTCTTGAAGAGTATGTTGGTAAGGGAATAGTAAGTCTTTCAATCTCTACAAAACAAAAATTAGGAATTCTTTCTGGAGATTGTATAGAGATTACTGGACTTAGAACCACGGTTGCTCAAGTTTGGCCAGAAAAAGATTCAGAAGAAAATGAAGATATAATTAGAATGGATCCATATTCTCGAGAAAATGCAGGAATAACAATTGGAGATTTCGTCACTATAAAAAAGGCAGAAACCACTCCTGCAACACAAATCACAATTGCACCAACTAAAGAAATTAATTTTATTTCTAAAAATTATGATTTAATTATTAAGAAAAGTTTAGCTGGTAGGCCATTTATTAAAGGCGATACAATTGTAATTAATACTTTCGGAGTTAGTTGTTTATTCTATGTAGTTTCCACAAATCCAAGTGGGGTGGTAATTCTAAATGAACAAACTCAATTTATAGTTAATGAGAAACCAATTTCTAAAATCCCAACGCCCCAAATAGTCGGTTATGAAGATATTGGCGGATTGAAAAAAGAAATTGAAATAATTAAAGAAATGGTAGAATTACCAATTAAATATCCTGAGTATTTTAAAAAAATAAATATCTCTCCACCAAAAGGAATTCTTCTTTATGGTTCTCCAGGAACAGGTAAGACACTTCTTGCAAAAGCAATTTCTGCAGAATTAAAAACTAAATTTATTTCTGTTGATGCTCCACAGATAATGACTAAGTATATGGGCGAAGCAGAAGAAAAAATTAGAAATATTTTTGCAACTGCAGAAAAGAATGCTCCAACAGTTATTTTTATTGATGAGATTGATGCAATTGCCCCAAAAAGAGAAGGCGGACAAGTTAGTGAAGTTGAAAAGCGTGTTGTTGCTCAATTGCTTTCTTGTATGGACGGGATGGGAAAACGCGGAGAAGTAATTGTTATTGGCGCAACAAATAGGCCAACAGATATCGATATGGCTCTAAGAAGACCAGGAAGATTTGATAAAGAAATTGAAATTAGTATTCCAAACACTGATGCAAGAGAAGAAATATTAAAGATACATACCAGAGGTGTTCCATTAGCAAGTGATGTTTCACTAAAAGCAATAGCAGAAGTAACACACGGTTTTGTTGGCGCAGATTTGTCTGCTCTTGTTAAGGAAGCGGGAATTTCTACAATAAAAAACACAATTAAGCATCTTAAAAATCCAAAAGACGAAATAAAGCTTTTAGAGAATATTAAAATTACTAAATCTGATTTTGATTATGCTTTGTCGGTTGTTCAAGCATCAGCATTAAGAGAAGTATATGTAGATACTCCTGATGTTAATCTTGAAGAAGTAGGGGCATTAAAGGAGCAAAAAGAAATAATCAAAGACATAATTGAATTAACTCTTCATAAAAAAGAAATTTTACAAAAGATGAATTTAAAGATTCCAAAAAACCTTTTATTGTATGGCCCACCAGGAACCGGAAAAACAATGTTTGTAAAGGGTTGTGCAAAGTACTACGGCATAAATTTTATTTATATTAAAGGTCCAGAAGTTCTAAACAAATGGGTAGGTCAATCAGAAAAAACAATTAGAGACATTTTCAAGAAAGCAAGAGAGGTTTCTCCAGTTATTGTTTTCTTTGATGAGATTGATTCAATAACAACAGAGAAGAATAATTCAGAATACAATCATCCAAGAGTTCTTGATCAATTATTAACAGAATTAGATAACCTTTCAGGAGATGTAATTTTTATTGCTGCAACTAATCGTCCAGATTTGATTGATAAGTCAGTTCTAAGGAGTGGAAGAATAGATAAGATAATAGAGTTTAATATTCCAAGTGGAGAAGAAAGAAAAGAAATTATTGAGATTCTTTTAAATAAGATTCCGCATAATAAACTTGATATTGAAGATATTGTAGAATTAACCGCGGGTTTTTCAGGAGCAGATCTTAATCTTTTAATAACTGATTCCACATTAATGGCATTAAAAGAAAAAAATTATGAATACAATAAACTTTCTCAAAAGCAAATACTTGAAGTAATTAAAAAAATAAAACCAACAGTTTCAAGAGATCAGTTAAGTTATTATGAAAACTTCAAGACCACAAATAAGATAATGAGTTATATACAATAAAAGGAGAAATAAAATATGGGAGCAACACCAAAGACCAGTTTTAGAAAACAAAAGACAAGACCAATTCTAAAAGCACCAAAAGTTAAGAAAAAGAAAATTTAATTCTAAAAGAAACCAATTGCAAACATTAAAGCAATTGGTATTGCTATAAGGATTCCCCAAACAAGCGGATTCCATTTGATTATCTTTGTTCCATCAAGTGGTCCAAATGGTATTAAGTTGAATAGTGCAATCCATAAGTTGATAGCAAGACCATAACTTACAATAATTGCAGGCGCTCCAAAAATTGCAGCAATAAAAAATAATCCTGCCATGATTAAGTTTGCAACTGGTCCTGCCATTGATGTAATTCCGTCTTCTCTATTACTATGTGATTTTCCAAAAATATAAACTGCCCCAGGAGCTACAAAAACAACTCCAAATAATAGTGCTAAAGCAACACCCATAAATAAAAAAGCAGGCCACATAATAAATCTTGCTTGTGCCCCAAAATGTATTCCTGTATATTTGTGTGCAAGTTCGTGGACAATAAATGATGTAGCAGTAATTAAAAGACTTAATCCAAAGTTTGTAAAAAAACCACTCCAAGTAAACACAAATTGTTTAGACACGATGTAGTCAAGCAAACTATAATTTCCAAGGACAATTGCAAAACAAATAGATATACTAATCCAAGCAACTAATAAGTCCATTACTTCTGAGTTTTTCTTAAATATTTTTTTAAACATAGGCTCTTCACTTTTTTAAAAACAATTTATTAAAATTATTATTCATTTTTTCTTTTAAATATTCTAAATTTATGTCGTTCTCTTTAGCAAATGTTTCATAAGATTTTTGAATGTCTGAAACTTTTAAAGGATTTCCTTCAAAAGGAACAGGATAGTCTGTCTCAATAAATATTTGATCTAAGTGATCTTTAATATTAGGGATAATTGGTTTATTAAATCTAATTGTTAGATAATATCCTCTGTCAAGAGCAGTTTGTATTTCATCTTTACTTCCAGCATACCAGTGTAAGATTATTGGAAATCCACTATATGGTTCTAAGATTTCAAGAATAGATTTAGTTGCATATCTTGTGTGAATAATTGCAGGCAAGTCATTTGCTTTTGCAATTTCTAGTTGTTTTTCAAAAATAATTCTTTGTTCTTTTCTTTTCTCTGGATCTTTAGTTATCTTATAATCAATTCCAATCTCTCCAATAGCAATTGCGTGTGAAAAGTCCATTTTTGATAATTGAGATAAACATTCCTCAAGTGAGTACTCAAGAATTACATCAGGAAACAATCCGTATGCAAAATAAAGGTTAGGAATTTTTTCTTTCCTTAAGATTTCTAATTTCTCAAAGCTATTAAAAGAAACTGCCGCACACACAGATGTTTGAATTTCTCCATTAAATTCTTCTTTTAATTGAGATATTGACAAATCATCATAATGGCAATGAATATCAATATAATTTAAATCTTTATTACTCATAAATAATATATGACTATACTTAAATTTAAAGACTATAGTTTAGATATACCTGCTAGAGTCTATCTTCCAAGCGATGATACTGATCTAATGATAGATGTTTTAGAGGAAGAAATAGTTAAATCAAATAAACAAATAAAAAAAGCAATAGAGATTGGTTCAGGCAATGCATTTTTATCTTTGGAAGTTTACCCAAATGTTAAAGAAATAACCTCTATTGATATTAATCCAATAGTAATAGATTATTTACTAGATGTTAAAGAACAATATAGTTTAGATAAAATGAAAGTCGTTTATTCAAATCTTTTTGATTCTGTTGATGAACAAAAGAAATTTGATTTAATAATCTTCAATCCACCATACGTCCCATCAGAAGAAATAGAATACGATGAAGATGATGATGAAATAAATGGTTATGATTTAGCAGTTGATGGCGGAAAGGATGGCCGAGAGATAATTGATAGATTTATTGAGCAACTTTCTGATCATTTGGCACAAGACGGGGTCTGTTTTCTTCTGGTCTCAAGTCACAATGATGTCCCATCAGTAATAAAAACCGTAGAAGAAAGAAAACTAAATGCGGAAATAAAAGGAACAAAGAAATTATTTTTCGAAGAATTATTTGTTTTAAAGATAAATTGGAAATGAGTAGGCTATGTTAAAAATAAATAATCCAGGATTAAGGTTAAGAAGAAAAAGTAATGTTCATGGTTCAATTATTAGCGATATTTCTGGAAGACGATTTGTTACAGGCACTCGTAGTACAGAAAATGTGGTTTCAAATAAGCGAGAGAAATGGACACTTAATGGCGAAAAAGATTTGAAATTAATGTATATATTTAGATTAGACGTAACTAAATTAAGAGAATTAAAAAGACCAGTAGACATTATGATTTTGGGGCCAGGAGAGGGTGCAGAAGTTAATGATATTAAAAAAACATTTAAAAGTATTAAACGTAAAATAGATACATTGGGAATAATAAATAATCTCACGACAACTGCAAAGAAGAAAATTAGAAAAGATTATTCGCCAGATCCAGAAACATTATCAGAGAAAGATTTATTTGAGCATTTTAATCATTTAAAATTTGTAAGGAAATACGATTATATCTATTCTGCATACGGCCCCGTAAAACACACTAAATTTCCAGAAGTTGCAATTTTAAAAATTGCAAGTATGTTAAGACCAGGAGGTTTTGCGAGAATACGACCAGATGTAGAACCAGAAGTTATAGAAAGATGTTTAGAATACTTAACACAAACAAAAAGCTCAAATCAAATAGATTTATCTTTTGATAAAAGTTATGATAATAATTATTTAATAATTAGAAGATTAAAATAAAAGAGAAATGAAATAAAACTATGCTTAAGATAAATTTATCAAGAATAAGTTTAAGACAAAAGTCAAAAGTGCATAAGTCAATAATAGATACTGATGGTCAAAGAAAAAAATCGAAAACTAAATGGGTTCAAGAGATGATTAGGCAAAAAGATGAAACCAGTTGGGGGAAAAATGGAGAAACTGTGCATAGTCCTCAATTAATTGTTGCTGATATGAATAAAATAGGTTCAAATTCAAATATAATGATTTTAGGTCCAGGAGAAGGTGCAGAAGTATTATTTATGTCTGATTTAGTTAAAAAAAAAGCAAAAATTGACACACTAGGTTTAGGAAATCAATTAACTGCAGATGCAAAAAAAATTATTAGAACAGATTATTCTACAGGTCTTGATAAAATTAAATCTAAAGATTTATTTGAACATTTTAATCATTTAAAGTTCGTAAAGAGATACGACTATATATATTCGGCATATGGACCAATACTTCATACAAATTATAAAGAAATATCAATATTAAAAGTTGCAAGCATGTTAAAGCCAGGAGGATTTGCAAGAATCGTTCCTTGGTTTGAAGATATAGATAGTTATAATAAAAATATAAAGAATGTAAAAGATTATTTGAAGAAAACAGGCCACATAGATGCCTTGGATTTCGAATTCGAAGAAAGAAGTTTGATAATAAAGCGATTAAAATAAAAAGGTTAAAGTAATATGCCAGCAAATGCAAGTTACGAATTCGGTGTTGCTCAAAGAAAATATGATGAAGCAAAAACAGATGAAGAGAAAGTAATTGCTCTTCAAGGTATGTTATCGACTGCACCAACTCATAAAGGTTCTGAGAATTTAAGAAGAGACATAAGTAAAAGAATTGCAGATTTAAAAAACAAAATGGAAAAAAGAGCAGCCGCTCTTAAGAAAACTGGTCACTCTATAAGTATAAAAAAAGAAGGGGCAGGACAAGTTGTCATTGTTGGTCTTGCAAATTCTGGGAAAAGCACTTTTTTAACGAAATTTACAAATGCTAAACCAACTATTGCACCTTATGCGTACACCACCACAAAACCAGAAGTTGGTGTTCTTAATTATGGAGGGGCATTAATCCAAATTGTAGAACTTCCTTCATTTTTAGAATCTAAAGAAATGGCAAATCAGATACTGTCAATGATAAGGTGTTCTGATGCAATCATTTTAACCATTACGGATTATTCAAAAGAACAAATGGATAGATTGATTACTCTTCTAGAAGCACAAGACATATATATTACAAAACAAAAACCAAAAATAGAACTTACCAAAAGTCAATATCTTGGAATTACATTTATTAATGAACAAAACTTAACTGTTCCAAAAGAACAAGCAATCGCTTTACTTAGAGATTCAGGTTATCGTTCACACACAGTAATTCTTGGACAAAAAACTAATATGGAAGATCTTTTGCTTCTTATGAATCCAAGAGCAGTTTATCTTCCTTGTTTTTGTGTCTCTATGCCATTTACTAAAAATCTGTCTGAAATAGGCAATTATAAAAATATAAAAGTATATCCATTTTCTGAAGAAATAAAGATAACTGAAGAAATATTTAAAATGGTAAATAAAATAATTATCTATACAAAAAAACCAGGACAGAAAGTAGATTTAACAGATCCTTTAGTTTTAGAAAAAGGAGCAACTGTTAAAGAAGCAGCTAAGCAAATACATAAAACAATTTCTAAAGAACTAAGATCTGCAAAAGTGTGGGGCAGCACTAGATTTCCTGGGCAAAATGTTTCTAAGAATTATATACTTAAAGATAAAGACGTAGTTGAATTTGTAGTATAATTTCTATTTTTTTATAAAAAAACAACATTTAAAAAAGAAACACACATATAATATTTTAGAAAAATATATTATAGGGATATTTATAATTATAGATATGAGTCAAACTAAAGAAAAACTAGATGTAAAGAAAGATACAGAATTAGAAGATAAATTATTCAAGTTATTTCTACCATTAACAGAAACAATCAAATCTAAAGAACTTGAAGAAAAATTATTACAGGCAGATAATACTGACGAGTTAGATGTTTATTTGTCAAAATATTTTTTTTATGCAGTGTTTGTACCATTGCTTTTTATTTTTTTAGGAACTTTTTTTTTAATTTTTTTAAATCAAACAAAATATTTAGGCACTCTTTTTATTTTTTGTTTTGTATCTATGTTTTTAATTATGATTTATGCAATAATTAATCCATATTTACAAGTTAGTACAAAAGTTGGAGAAATAAAAAATAATTTATCTCTTGCAATACTTAGTATGTCTAGCGTTGCAGAATCTGGTGCGCCCCCAGAAGCAATGTTTCATACCAGTTCAGTAAAATCAGAGACTCCACATATTAATAAAGAGTTTGATAAAATAACTGGTTATTTAGAATTAGGATTGTCTTTACCACAAGCAATTGATCAATTATGTGAAAAAACACCCTCTCCTGAATTAAAGAAATTTTTAATGGAATTAAAATCAAGTTTAGAATCTGGTGGATCATTGCCTGAGTTTATGAAGAAAAAAGCAGAGCACGCACAATTCACCTATAAGTTAATGCTTGATAGTATGAATAAAAGGTCTGAAACATTTGGAGACATATATTCTGCAATCGTTATTGCGGGGCCTTTATTTTTATTTTCTTCAATAATGCTTTTAGGGATGATTGGTGGTGGCGGAATTGCAGGAATGAGTATAGAATCATTATTGATCATTGGAGTATTTGGGCTAGTCCCATTAATTAATGTTTTATTTATAATAATTTTACAATTTACATCATAAGGAGATACAAAATGAAATTTAGTCCAAGAGTAGAATATTTACTTGATTTTGCAGCAAAAGGCGCAATCGGTTCACTTATACTTGGAATATTTTTATTAAAAACTTCGTTTTTTATATTTTGTATTTTTCCTGTACTTCTGGCAGTAGGTATTGCTTCAATACTTTATACTAAAAAGATTAGATCTTTAGAAACAAATTTATTTGTATTTTTAGATGATTTAAAAGATCTTTTACAAGGCGGTATGAATATAGTTACTGCAATGGAGATTATTTCAGAACACGATTATGGTGCATTAAATGTATATACAAAAAGAATTGCTGCGCAGATCAAAATTGGTGTTCCTTTTGAAGTCTCATTGGTTGAGGTGTTTGGAGAAGTAGATAGTGTGATTTTTAACAAGATTGCAAATGTAATTTCTGAAACTATGAAATATGGAGGGAATTTAATTAAAATATTTACTGCAGTTTCCAATTATGTTAAATTAGTAGATGAAATGGGAGAAGAAAGAAGATCTAAAACATTCTCTACAATATTTTCATCATATTTTATGTTTTTTATTTTTATTGCAATTATTTTAACAATTCAAATAGTTTTTCTTCCAATGCTTCAATCAAATGAAATAAATTCTTCTGGTGGCGGTTCTATTAAAGAAATTAATTTTAATGCATATTTTTTATATCTCTTAATTATACAAGCAGGTTTTGCGGGACCAATTATTGGAAAAATTTCAGAAGGTAATGCAGTAGCGGGTATTAAGCATTCGATTATTTTACTTGTAATATCTGTGCCAATTTATGTTATTGTTACAATGGTATTTATTAAATAGGTTAAGTTTATATAAATATATGAAATATATATTAATAGGAAAATGATGGAAAAATATGTATAATAAATTTAAGTTAAATAAGAAAGGAGTTTCTCCATTAATCGCAACAATTTTACTAGTTGCAGTTTCTTTATCCTTAGCAGGAATACTTTATTCTTGGGCATCTCAAAATGCAGGAGACACCGTAAATAATGTTACAGAAACGTCAAAGAAATGGAGAGATTGTAGTGCTATTAATATTTATATGGAATATGGTTGTACATATGATATAACAAATGGTATTAGTTTTATATTAATGGATTCTTCAACTGTCGATATAGATGATAATTTAACTTTAACTATTATTGATGCAAATCAGAATGTTAGAAGTACTTCTTTTGCACCTAGTTTTTCAGGAAGAGCAATGGCTATCAATAAAAGTAGTTATCCACTTGATGCTAATTTTACAAATTTAGTAAAACCACTTCAAAGAGTAAGAATTTATGTGGAAGGCTGTCCAGATAGAGCTGCAACAACAAATACTTGTGATTAAATAAGGATAGAATTATTATTATGAAAAAATTAAAAGCAATTAGCGCCCTAATCACGACAATTCTTATTATAGTGGTTTCAGTAATTCTTGTAACTATTATTCTTTCTTGGGGAAAGGACTTCACTACTTCTAGTGTTAATAAAGCAGATAATATAATTAATGAAAAATGTGACAAAGCAATGTTAAGAATAGTTGATTGTACAATAATTACGGATGGCAATATTGTATTTCAAGTAAAAAATACAAGTAATAATTTTGATTTTGAAAGTACAGACCAATTTAAAGTTGCAGTTTTTAATGATTCTGGGACAATGGATGCAGAACAAGATCTAGTTCTTGCAAGTGGCACTTGGCAAGGTTTAAATGTTGGAGATACAGTTATGGCAAAGGTCGCGCCAACAACTTCCGATTTAACTAGCAATTCAGGATCGCAAGTTAATGTAACTGTAAGATCAACAATCTGCCCACTAGCGTCAACAACAACTAATGGTTGTCATAGATAAGGTTTATAAAGGTTTTAGTTTATAATTTAATTTAGTTAATATTTATACATTTAGAAAATTGGAGGAAATAATATGATATTTAAAAAAGCAATAGAACCATTAATTGCAACAATTCTTTTAGTAGTGGTTGCTGTAATTTTAGTCACAATTGTTCTTGCATGGGGTAAAAACTTTGCAAACGACGGATTAAATAAAACAAATGATGTTTTAAACGATAGTTGTGATGCGGCAACTATTAATATTTCTGGTTGTGATTATTCCTCAGATGGTAATGTCATATTTTACTTAAGGAATACAAGTAGTACATATACATTTTCTGGGGGCGATTTCCAAGCAAATATAACGCAAGATGGAAACACTTCTGCAACAGCATTTAATAAGGTTGTATATTTAGCTGCAGGAACTGATGTTGCAACAACCGCATTAGGTCCTGGACAAACAATTGTTGCTAAGGCAGCTGCAACTGGATTTGTAACAACTGCGGGGACAAAAGTAACAATAAATGTTAGATCAGTAACTTGTCCTAATATAGCAGTAAGTGAAATGAGTAGTTGTTCATAAAACAATTTTATAATTAATTGGAGGAAATAATATGATATTTAAAAAAGCAATAGAGCCATTAATTGCAACAATTCTTTTAGTAGTGGTTGCTGTAATATTAGTTACAATTGTTCTTGCATGGGGTAAAAACTTTGCAAACGAAGGATTAAATAAAACAAATGATACACTTAACGATAGTTGTGAAGGCGCAACTATTAATATATCACGTTGTGATTATAATGGAGTAGATGGTAATATTACATTTTTACTTAGAAATACAAGTGACAAATATACTTTTACAGCAAGTGATTTTAATTGTAATACAGCAGATGATTCTAATGCATTAAATAATGAAATGAACATAGCTGTAACGGGGCAGAGTGCATCATTAACTCCTGGTCAGACTATTCAAGGAACCTGTCCATCTGGTGTTATAAATGCTGCAGCTGGTGCAAAAGTTACATTAAATGTCAGGTCAGTTACGTGCCCAAATCTTGCAGTAAGTGAGATGCGCGGTTGTTCATAAGTAAGACAAAGTGAAATGAAAGATTATGATTTCAAAAAAAGCAATATCGCCAATAATTGCAACTATACTTTTAGTTGTAATTTCTTTAATATTAGTAGGGATATTACTTTCTTGGAGTCAAAATTTTACTCAGAAAAGTACTGCTGATGCAGATAATATAATTGATAGAAAATGTATTGGCGCAGATATTACAATAAGTAATTGTGATTATAATGCTTTAGGAACAGGCACTCTTTCTTTTATTATTATTAATTCTGGAAAGGTTGATTTCTCTGAAGATGAAAACATAAATCTAATTTTAATTGATGATGATCAAAATCTAGTTAATGATAATTTAGACATATTGGATCAGAATGCATTCAATAGAGGCGATTCTAAAAAGATTGTAATTACAGATTATTCTGCAAATGCACCAATTACCATAGATTTAAGAAGCACCCAATGCGAAACCTATTTTAATAGAACAAGTTGTAATTAGAGTTTTTCTATTTTTAGTTTATGTATTTTTTGGTCTTTATCTACTATCGCAAGTATATATTTTGTGTGAATAGTAGTTGCTAGTCTTTCTGATTTAAGTAGCGTAATTGCATTTGTTTTATGTGTTTTAATCACATCAACAACAATTTCTGTGTGAGTATGTTCTCCAGATTTAGATTTTTTGTATATTCTAAAATCAAATCCAAAGATAGTTCCGTCTTTAACAATATATCCATTTTCAGTAAAGTCTTTAAACACTAAGAATTTATTTTTAAAATCAGTAATTTCTTTTTCACAAATATTTTCTAGTTTTTCTTTGGCTATAATTTTATTATTCTTATCCACAATAGAGATTTTCTTTTTTTCTAAGAAATAAAGACATTCAAAAAGATCAATATACAGATTATTTTCTTTTTTAAATCCAAAACCCTTTTGCGTAAATTTACTTTTAAGATTATTATCTTTAATAAGTCCACAGTAGTTTTCTAATATTACTTTCATATTTTCGCCTTTTTATTTGTATAATGTAAATAAATTTCTATCAATTCCATAGAATAACCCTATTCTTACCCCTGCATCAATCCAGCCATAAGCATAAGAGTAAGATGCTAAAGCTCTTGTGTAATCTTCGGAATCTTCAAGCACTTGTCCATCTTTAAGATAGTTGTTTGCCATCTCTAGATAGTTGTTTGCCATATCTTTTAAGAAAGATTCATTCTCTATATTAATTTTAATAGTAGATAGTGCTTTTTCAAGTAACCCTCTATATTTTAAGCAATATTCTTTAGTGTCTGTATTCATTTAACCCATCTCTTTCAAAATCATTTAGTTGTCCACAAATAATAAGTGATTGTGGATATGATTTGCTGTCAATTTGCTTATAATTTTTAAAATCAAAAGTAATAACCTCTTGGTTTTCGCTAGCAATCCCGCATAGTGCAACACAAACGCAATTTGTTAATTGGCCATTATTACTTTCGTTATCAATTTCTTCAAGTATCTCACAGGCCTCTTTAATATTCATAAATCTATTTTGATCGGTCTTGATATCAAGAAGGCAAAGCGTGTGTGCATTGATCTTAAGGTTATCAATTATACAATCATAGAAGCTTGTGGGTTTATAGTTACCATCAGGATAAACAATACTTGTGGTCTTTCCGAATTTATATTCAAATAATCCTGAAGCTCCTCTATAGTTAAAGATTGATATTCCAGAAATTATTTTTGTTTTTAACCCTTTCTGTTTAGCTTCGTCAATAAGTGTATAGTGTGTTGTTGCAGAGAATGCATTACCAATAACTAAAAGACAAGAACTGTCTTTTAGAAATTCTTGTTTTTGTTCAAGTTCAATTCTATTAAGTTTAGTTATTTTCTTGTCAATCGTTTTTTCAATTTCTTGTAGTTCTCCTTCTGAGAAGATGTTTGTATAATTATCAATATAAACATCTTTACAATCCTTTATTGCATATCTTGCTTCGATTGTAAGTTGTTTAGTATTCAATCCAATTCCAATGATATAAAACATAATCTAACTATATACTCCAACTTCTATATATATCTTATTATTAGAATTATTAATATACTTTATGGAATTGGAAATTATCTTTGATTTTGGCAAATTAGAAGACTTTATTTCTTTTCTAGTGTTATTTATTTTGATATATCCGGGAGTGTTTGGAAATAAGGCAAGATAGTGGTTTTCCAATTCTTGTAAGTTTTCAATTTTTATATATTGAGCAGTTAAAAGTAGATCATTGATTTTTTGGATTTTTAGTAAATCTATATTATTTTCTAAAGGTTCTAAATAATTACTTTGAAAAATAAGAGCGAGTAAAGTAATAAAGATTAATGCAAATGCCCCGTCAATTGTAAATATTTGGCCTTTACTTGCATATCCTAAATTGAATGGTGGTAAATACTCCATTATTAATTACTCCTCTTTCAACAGTGTATTTTATTTCTGTAGATTGTGTATTATAGATTAGATTTCCTGAAAGGAAAATTTTACAGATTTTTCGTTTCTGTAATTCTGGGATTAATTTGGTAATAGTAATTTGATTAATTTCAAGGACGTTTTGATAACATAAAGATTCATAGTTTTTTGCAGATTTTGCCCAATAGTTGCAATTAGAAATTACTTTATCTGTAAATAAAAGTGTGTCTAGATATTTTGTAGACCCAACCAATTTTGCTTCGTTGTTTGCGGAATTAGAGATGTATTGTATTTCAATAAAGATAATAAAAATAATTATTAAAGCATAAAACAAAGTATCAATTACTATTGCTTGTGCTTTTAGAGTGCTGATAATTCTCATATTTTACTTCCCAATTGTTTTCTTTTAAATATTCTGTTTTTATTTCTTTTATTTTGAGAGTAATATTTGGAGATTGTTCAAACTTGTTTTTAAGAGTGATATTAATTTCAATAAAAAATGAAAGCAGAATAATGATTATCAAGACGCACAAAATAAACTCCACAGAGATAATTCCTTTATTCTTCAAGTATAAACAATCACCTCCACAGTATAGTTTTTAGGAAAAGTGAAGTGGGTTCTTGAAGATGTAGTTTCCATATCAAAAGACAAAAAATGATTTTTGGTAATGCCATTAGTGATTGTGTATCTTTTTATTAAAACATTAGGTGCTGGTTTAAGAATAATGACTTTAGTAATTTTATTTAATTCTAGGTAATTGATTGGAATTTTCTCTTTAGTTGTTGTATTTAGAATATACCAATTTTCAAATTCTACGGGATAAAAATAATTTGTTAATTTGGTATTTATTTGTTTATTTAAGGCGACAGGATTAGTAATCTCAGAACGCAATTCTTTTTTTACGAATTCTTCAAAGTTAATGGCGGTACTTTGTTTTTTAGTGTTTATTAATTTTATTTGTAGAAATTCAGAAGTTGGTTCTTTTTTGTTGGTTAAAACAATAGAAAGGAATAAAGACACAAATAATAAAACACTTAAAGTCAAAAATCCTTTATTTTTAGTAATCATCAAATATTGTTAGGTATTTTCTGGTTTATTTAACCCACACTCCATTTTTTTTGTAAATTTGAAGCAAACTTATAAATAGGGGAAAGAAAAGTGGGAGAAATCCCACAAATCTAACTGTAATACTTTCTACAATCTAGTTCTCCTAAAATGTCCAGTAATAACTTACTATTTGCTTTAGTTAAGGAACTTTCTGGTTGCGCTTTTTTCAAGAGATTGTGTTTCATTTTAACTAATAGGCTTGTTTTTAGACTAGATATTTCAAACATTTCACATCACCAGATATATGTTGTTTTAAAAAAAGGGGGTATTTTCGGGGGGGTGGCTGTCCAGTGCGAGAACCCCTTTAAAAAAGCGGTTTTTCAAAGAAAATGATTTGTGGTTTCCTTTAAAATTGCTGATTTTCAAAAGAAAAGTAATGTTTTTGCATATTTCCAAAAAAACACAACAAATGTTTTTAAATACCTCTATCTACAATAGATATACTATATCTAAAAAAAGGAATAAATTTCAATGAAAAAAAATATCTTTGAAAAGGAATATTCAAGTGTAGCTATAAGCATCTTCAAAGATGAGAGTGTATTTTATCCTAACTATTTGCCAGAGGAAATAAAATCAAGAGATAAAGAGACCCAAGATATAAGTTATAATCTTAGACCAATAGTTGAAGTCCGAAAATCAAGAAACACCTTGTTGTTTGGGCCGCCAGGCACCGGAAAAACTCTTATTTCAAAGTATGTTTTAAAACAATTATCTGAATTTACTCAAAGAGCAAAGTCAATATACATTAATGCAATAGAAGATAATACAAGGTTTGCATTATATTGTAAACTTTTATCTCTTTACAATTCGCCGCTTCCAAGAAGGGGTTTAGGAATAGATGAAATATTAAATAGAATAAAAGAAGAAATGGCGAAAACAGATTTCATCCCAATAGTAATTATTGACGAGGTTGATAAGTTAGAGAAATCTGAAATTTCAACAATTCTTTATGATCTTTCAAGAATTGAAGTAAATAACAAATATTTTGCATTAATCTTAATTACAAATTATAAAGAATTTATTATAACACTTGATCCAAGAGTTCAAAGTTCTCTTTTCTTAAGTGAAGTTGAATTTAAGAAGTATTCTCCCCAAGAGTTAAAAGAAATTTTAAGAGAAAGAATAGAATATGGATTAATCCCAAAAGCAATTTCAGAAGACTTAATTGGCTACATCACAGGATATGCTGCAAAGAACGGAGGAGATGCACGAATCGCAATCGATCTTCTGTTTAAATCCGCAAAGACTGCAGAAAAGAAGGGATTTCAAAGAATAGATAAAGAAATAATTATTGATTCTGCAAAGTTTATAGATGCAGTTAAACTTTCAGAAAAATTAAATTATATAGAAGATATAGAGAAAAAGATTCTTCAAGCAATTCCTGAGGGCGGAATAGAAAGTGGAAAACTTTACACAAAGTTTAAAGCAGATTCAGAAAGAACAATAAGAAGATATCTTGAAAATCTTGAAAACATTGGATTAATAAAAACAAAAGAAGATAATTCTCAGAAAGGAAGAACAAGAATAATAGAATTGTGTTTTAATAAAGAACTATTAAAGTGATTAAACATGGTTGTAAAAGTAATAAAACCAACAGGAATCTATTTAGTGAGAGCAAGAGAGAAAGCTAAATTAAAACCAGTTTTTAGAAGATCAATTGCAATAAAGAAAAGTCCACAAATAAAAGTTTTAACAGATAGTATAAAACGTAAAAACGAGAATATAAAATATGTAGAGCGTACTTGTAGTAGTTTTGGTAAAGAATTTATTGCAAGAAAACTTATGCCTCAAAGAAATTTATTGGCAATTCAAAAAACAGAATTAAAAGCAGAATTAATTAACACAATAATTGGATATCATGGTTTAGGGAAAACCCAAGAAGCAAAAGATATAAGAAAATTAACCACTTTTTGTTTAGATCATTTAGAAGCAACAGGGAACAAGAACCTAAGTAGAATTGATGCAAATTTTACTTCTATTTTAAAAAAGTTAAATGCTGCAAAAATTACAGATTTAGAAAATAATCTTCATAATATTGTTTTTTGGTTAGAAGATTTAAAAAAAGAAATAATTAATTTTAAAGAGTAAATTTAAAAATAAAATGTATTAACTAATATATATAAAATAAAGGAGATGAATTAAAAATGGCAAAGGCACCAACAACTACAAGAAGAGTAACATCTAAAATTTTAGATCCGTTAAAACAAAAAACAAAACCTCAGAATGTTGATTTAAAACAATCATTAACAAAAACACAAATTGAACAACTAGGAAAGCAGGCAAGAGAATCCTTTAGTTCTAAACTAAATACTTTTGGGAAGTATGGTGTTGAAAAAAGAAATGATGTAATTAAAAGCCATAGTGAGCAATTAAAAAAGTTATCCGCACGTTTAGAAAAATATAAATCTGATTTTAAAATTGAAAAAGACAATAATAGAAAGCACGAATTACACCAACTGATTGAAAAAGGAACAAGAGAAGTAGTAATCGCAAAAAGACAAATAAGATATGAATTATTGACTGGAAAATTAGAAGTATTACAGAATATTTTAAATGAGAAGCAAATACTTTCAAAATTGCCAGATAAAGTTTGGCAAAGTTTAGCGGATTTAAGAGGAGTTTATACAAAACAAGCAGAGTATGATTTTTCTAATGGTAAATCAAGATTAAAAAAAATGGAAGAGTTAGATTTGTTATGGGAAGGCGTCTTAAAGAAAATAAATAGTATAGAAAATGCAGATTTAATTATCCCAAAATTGAAAGAATTAGATGGGTTTCTTTCTAGTAAAATAATAGACTTAAAGAAAGCATACCCAAAGATTAGATATTAATTAGATTTACTCATTATCTACTCTTGGTGCAAGAT
This sequence comes from archaeon, assembly GCA_041657425.1. Lineage (GTDB taxonomy): Archaea > Iainarchaeota > Iainarchaeia > Iainarchaeales > CSSED10-239 > JAKQTP01. The sequence goes on along the minus strand of JBBABY010000001.1, from coordinate 41,282 downwards.
AGTATCTTACTGCTGCACTGCCGATTGTATAGTTAATTTCAATTGGCATGTCGTCTTTTAGTTTTAATGTGATTACTGTCTTAGCATTCTTGATCATGTTTTGTAAGTAATCAAGTGGAAACATTGCTTTTGCTTTGTTACCAGAAATAACAATATCTCCTGCTTCAACTTCTTGCTTAAACTTTCCTTTACTGCTTTGTGTTTCTAAGATAAACTTTTCGTCTGCAACTTTTAAAGTTAAATGAGAACTGAAAAGAGCAGCATCTTTAATTCCTGCAAGTAATTGATCTGAACCAACTTGAACAGTTACTTCAAAAGGGATTTGTGGAAGTGGATGTTGTTGATCTGAAACATCAATTAAAGGAATTGTAAATGATCTTTTGGATTTTCCAATGAAGTCGATTTGGATACTTGGCTTTCCTTCTTTAATCTCTATTGAAAGTTTATCATCTGAGTTAGAGTGTGATAAAATTTGTAAAAGATTATTAATGTTTATTCCAAATGAAACTTTATTTGCGCTTTCTGGGCCAATGTCTGCAACAAATTCTTCAAATGCCTCTTTAGGCATTACAAAATCAACAAGACTTATTTGACTAGGGTCTGTTGCTCTTAAATAGAACTTGTCTTTATCAATAGTGAAAAGTCCTTCGTTGATTAATACTCCAATAGCATCAATACATTTATAAAATTCTTTTGCATCCTTCATTACTAATTTTATCATATTTACACCTCTAATTTTATTATATATTACTGAAACAAAACTAATTTAATATATCCTATATATGGAATTTTACCAATTTTTTTGCCTTTTAGCGTGCTTTCCTTGATTGGATATAGATTTAAACAGGGTTTTTGAGCAACAATTTTGTTGTTTTCGGTGGTTATTTGACAATCTTCGTCAATAAACACATTTGTTTTATGGTTGTCTCCTTTAGTTAAGATGAAACTCCCGTCTTTTGCATGTATCTTAACAACAGCTCTGTGAATGATGTCTCTGCCATTAACATTTGAAGAGTACACCACAACATCATTCTTATTATCTATAGCATCAATTAGAGAAATTTTTTTGTCTCCAATTTTGATATAATCAATTTCTGTTAGCCCGTATTGGTTCTTTGAATAATTCATCTCTGTAAATTCAGAGATATCTTTTCTGGCAATACTTTCGTTGATTGTAACTTCTTCGACCTTTAAGTTTTTTGCACTTGTTAAAATTACAATGTCTCCTCTATGTAGGCTTGGTTCCATAGAGGCACTAACAACTATTGCCATTGGCATAGAAACCCCTAAGATTAATCCAAGTATTTTGTAGATTAATAGTGCTAAGATAAAAGAAGTAAAAATATAAACTATCCAATAAAGAACGTTTTTTCCAAAAGTATTTGGTTTTCCTACAAATTTTTCAAGTAGTAAATCCACATAATTAAATGGATCTAAGTAGTACCAAAAACTTTTCTTTTTTTCTTGAATTTTTGTTTTCTTCATTTTTTATTTACTGCCTTTTCAAGATTTTTAATTATCCCATTAAATTTCTCTTCTGCTTCAGTAATACAATCTAAAAGAACATCTTTTGCTGGTTTTTCTCTTGTTCTTAGGTAAATTGTGAATTCTCCAGTTAAGTTGTCTGCGTCTTTTTTTGATACAAATTCAACGTCTTTTTTGCTTGATGCAATATCTATAATTATATCAAAGAAGGAAGAATCTTCGTCTTTGATTGTAAATTCTATTTCATTTTTATTTTTATTTAAATAATCTATATCCATTTTTAATCACCAGTTTTTGCAAATTTTTTTCTAATCATATTTCCGCAATCATCGCATTTAACTTCTCCTGTTGGAGAATATCCGATAACTGCGTTTTTACATTGTTTACATATAGTTCTAATTACTCCAAGTTCAGGATAGTTAGTTACCATCTTATACTCGTATGGTCCAATTTCTGAAATTTTTGCTTTAATTACGTCACCTTTGGCAAAACACTCAGAAGTGCTTTCAACAAACCTAGTATCTATGTTTTTAACAAACAACACACCCATGTCTGCAGGAGATAATACGCGGTTTCCAGCATTAACAATTTCAACAACAACCATGTTGTCTTTAACAACAACGATTTGTCCTATGATTATGTCTCCAACGCCTATCTTTTCTTTTTGTCTAATATTAGCTAGAATTGTATTTAGTTCTAAGTTACTCATAATTAGTCTCTTTTATATCTTTAATCTATATTATATTTATATTAAAAAACATTTATATATTGTTGGTTTAAATATACTTTATTAAGGACACGTGAAAAACAATGGTAATGGAATTTATATATACCCCTCAGAAGATATCAAAGACTCCAAGTATAATATTCTTTGAAGCTTTATTTCTATCATTAATTTCTGTAGTGTTTTCGGTTTTTGTTTTTCCTAAGGCATACGTAAGTATTGGTATTTTAGCGTTTATAACTATTGGAATAATTCCGATTTTTGCAAAGCTTTATTCTTATAATTCTTATCTTTATAATTATTCTGAGAGTTTCTTTGAAAGGCACAGAACTTTGATACTTCAAATTATTTATCTTTTTTTAGGAATTTTTGTGGCATTTACTTTTTTATTCTTTATTGTTGGCCCAGAAACAAGGGATGTTATTTTTGCAACTCAGTTTTCTGAGATAAAAGGCGTAGAATCAATAAGAAATTCAATAAGTGGCCAATTGACTGGTACACAAGTAAAAAATGAAAGTAATTTTACAAAAGTGTTTAATATAGTTTTTATAAACAATCTCGGAGTTGTTGCAAGAGCGGCAGCATTATCTTTCTTTTATGGTGCTGGTGCAATTTTCTTGATTGCATGGAATGCATCAATTCTTGCCACAGTAATTGCTAATGACATCCTTACAAGCATGGGTGGCGTTGTTGGAGTTTCTGGGGCCATAAATGGAATTGCTCAAACACTCATTAATTTTTTAGGTTATATCCCTCACGGCCTTCCAGAGATGCTTGCTTATTTTATAATTAGTTTTGCAGGGGCAGTCTTTGCAAGAGACTTAATGAAAGGGCTATTCTTAACTGAGTTTAAATGGAAAATAATTAAAGATATTGCATTAATGGTCTTTTTTGCATTGCTTTTCTTATTAATTGGAGCATTAATAGAAGCTAGCTATTTCTTGTAGTTTTATATATTTTTACGTCTTAAATATATTTATGCAAGATTATAATTATCTTCTAAAGTATCCTTTTTCAAATAAAGCAAGAGAATACATAGCAAGTAAAGGAATTGACTTACTGTCAGTGGAATATTCAACTTTAGAGAAAGTAAAGAAATTTTTAAATGAAGAAGTAAATTTAGATTATAAAGACCAAGAAAAATATTGGTTTATTATTCATAAGATAAGTGACGAAGCAATAGCTGCAAGTTATGTTAAAATTTATCCTCTTTCAAAGATTGTTCTTTCAGTGATTGATAACACCCCCCTTACTCAAAGCTTTGCAAATTATTATAAAGCAAGGTTTGTTTATTTTATTAAGAAAGAAACTCACGAAGAGAATTTTAAAGAAATAGTAAAGGACATCTCTCCTCAATTATTATTTGATTCAAGAAAGGAGCAATATTATATTTCTCTAATTGATTTATTGACTCTTGATCTTGGCGAAGACTATAAACTTCAGTATACTAATCTTGATAATGGAAATATTTTCTTTCCAAATAAAGAACAATTGATTGATTTTCTAGCGGTGGCTTTAAAGAAAAGAATACTAAGACAAACAGAGATTAACAAGAAGGAATTACCAAAACCATTTTTAGAGATTGCTGAAACTGTAAAGAAACAATTTATTTCAAAACAAAGAGTTCAAGAGAATGTAGATTATAGATTTTCAGGAAAACTTGAAAATAATAAGTTTCCTCCTTGTTTTGATAGACTCTACACAAATCTCTTAGCAGGAAAGAAGCTTTCACATATTGGAAATTATCATTTGGCGGTTTTTTTGGCAGGTGTTGGTTACAATTATGAAGACATGCTTGGCGTTTACAAACAAGCACCAAACTTTGATGAAAGGATAGCGGGTTATCAGATAAAGAAGATACTTGAAAAACAATATTCAATAGCAAATTGTGAAACTCTTAAATCAAATGATTTATGTGTGGCAGATTGTAAAGTCAGGCATCCATTACAATTATTAAAAAAAGACAAAGAATATAAACAAGTAGAAAGTAAATGATTATAAAAGTTGAATAAATATGTTTGGACTAAACAAGAAGAAAAATAAAAATAAGATGTTATTAATTATCCTTGATGGAGTTGGAGTAAATAAAACATATCCAGGAAATGCAGTTACTCTTTCAAATATGCCAGTTTATAATAATCTAAAAGCAATTTATCCAAACGTCACTCTTGGAGCAAGCGAAGAGTATGTGGGACTTCCAAAGAAACAGATTGGGTCTTCAGAAATTGGCCACTTCACAATAGGTGCAGGAAGAATTATTGATTCTGAGATTGTTAGAATTGACAAAGCAATAAGCACAGGAGAGTTTTTTAAGAATAAATTATTAAACACAGAATTAACAAATATAAAAGGTTTTCAAAGTCTGCACATTGTTGGTTTGTTAAGTGATGGAGGAGTTCATTCTTCGATTAATCATTTGTTTGCATTATTGGAATTAGTAAATAGATACAATAATCTTTCTCAAGTATATCTTCATCTTTTTACAGATGGAAGAGATGTTGATCCAAGGTCTGCAAAAATATATGTTGCAGAAGTTCAAAAAAGAATTGCGGGCAACCATAAAATAAGTATAGCAAGTATTTGCGGAAGATACTATGGAATGGATAGAGACAATCGCTGGGATAGACAAAAGAAACTTTACAATTTGATAGTTAATGGGATTGGAGAAAGAGAAACAGATCCTATAGCGTATGTTGATAATTGTTATGCAAAGGAAATCACAGACGAATTTTTGACTCCTACTTTGTTTAATGAAAATGGGCTAATAAAAGCAAATGACACAATAATCTTTTTCAATTTCAGAAGCGATAGAGCAAGAGAATTTACAAAATTATTTGTAGATAAGAGTTTTGATAAATTTCAAACAAAGAAGATGAATATTAATTTCATAACATTTACTGAATATGATTCTAAATTAAAAAACATAAAAGTTTTGTTTCCACCAAGTAAGCAACCAGAAGGTCTTGGAAAAATTATTTCTGAACTTGGTTATAAACAATTAAGAGTTGCAGAAACTGAGAAGTATGCTCATGTTACTTACTTCTTTAATCAAGGAGATGAACACCCTTATAAAAGAGAAGACAGAATACTTATTTCATCTCCTAGTGTTTCAACCTATGATCAAAAACCAGATATGTCTGCAAAGATTATTACTCAAAAAGTAATTGAAACTCTTCCAAACGATTACAAGTTAACTGTTGTTAATTTTGCAAATGGAGACATGGTTGGTCACACTGGTAATCTTGAAGCAACAATAAAAGCACTGGAAACAGTTGATCAATGTTTAGAGCAAATAATGAAGAGGGTAAATCTTGAAAACACAACTGTAATTATTACAGCAGATCATGGAAACTGTGATGAGATGTTAACAAAGGATGGAAAAATAAGTACAGCTCATAGTCTTAATAAAGTTCCATTTATTCTTGTGTCAAACAAGGAATACAAGTTAAGAGAAGCAAGCGAGTGTTCAATAGCAAACATCGCTCCAACAATCTTGAAAATTCTTGAAGAGAAAGTTCCAGAGTATATGGCAGAAGATTTATTTGATTATTAGAAAGTGATTGATAGCAATGAATATTTTATCTTTACAAAAGGATGGCAAAGTTGTTTTTATTCCTCAGACTCTTGAGGATTTGTGGATTATTAAATCAATTACTGATATTGGAGACACAATTTCTGGCCAATCTTTTAGAAGAACAAGAGGTAATGAGGCAGATAGTGAATCAACAAGAAAGCCGGTGTTTGTTTCTTTAGCTGTTGAGAAATTTGATTTCTCTGTGGAACTTAATTCTTTAAGATTTACAGGAAAGATTGTAGATAGTAAGCCACAAGAACTTGCACCAATTGGAGAACATCATACTCTTGAGATTCAGTTAAATAAAAATTATACAATTGTTAAGCCTCAGTTCTATCAACACCAATTAGATTTATTGCATAATAACAATTCTGCATTTTCAGTTTCTGTTTTGTTAATTGCTCTTGATGATGAGAGAGCAAGTATCTTTGAACTAACAAATATAGGAACAAATGATGTGGCAACAATTGATTCAGGAAAGCACGGTAAAAGATATTCTGGAGATTTTGATTTTCAAGAATATTTCACTCAAGTTTTTTCTGTAGTTTCAAAATTTGATTGTCAAATAATCATCGCAGGTCCTGGAGCAACAAAAACTAAATTATCAGAATATATTAAACAAAGACAGAAAGAAAAGAATATTTTAGAAATAAATATTCAAAATACGGAAAAGTCTTCAATTTCAGAACTTTTTACAAAAGCTGAAGTGTCTAGATTCTTTGAAAACTCAATAGTTTATAAGGAACAAAAAGTATTTGAGCAGTTTCTTGAAAACTTAGGAAAAGATAATAAAAAAGTAAGTTATGGCTTGATAGAAGTTTCAAAGTCTGTAGATATGGGAGCTTGTGAAACAATTCTTATTTCTGAAAGTTTATGGAAAAGTGATGTGGACAAGATTCAAGAACTAATAAAAAGGGCAGATAAGCAAAAAGTAAAAGTACATATAGTTGATGACACTCATGAAGTTTCAAAGTCCTTAAAATCCTTTAGCGGAATTATTGCAGTATTAAGATATCCGTTAAGTTACTAGTTCTCTAGTTTTTACCGATATCATTTAAATATATTTGGGCGTTTTATATTATAATTAAAAGATACTTGATTAACTAATATTAATAAAAATAGTAATCCTATGGCCTATGGTTTAAAGCACCACGTACACAGATTATTAAATTCAAATAAAAGAAGAAGAAGATAACACATTAATGTGTTATGTTTCTATTAACTGGTTTACTTGTTGGCACAGTGTTAGGATCAATCTTGATCTTTAAAGCTGCTGCTTCTTTTTTGTCTTTCTTTACAGATCTTGTAATGTATGCTGCCATTAAGTTGATTGTTAATTTTGATAATGGAAGAGCCATAGTCTTGATAAAGTCTTTATTTGCTTTAAACTCTACTCCAAAATCGCTTTTAAATTCATTATATATTATCTTTGCTTTTGATTTAATCTTATTTGATATTGATTTACCCATAATTTAAAACTCCTTTAATTTACTGTAACAACAACTTTTACGTTGTTTATGTTTCTAATGACTGCTAATGGAATGGTTTTATTATCAAATTCTTCTTTTGCTATTGAATAAGCACTACTCTCTTTACCAAACTTAACAAGTGGTGGAGCTCCGCAAGATAATTGCTGTGCTCTAGCAGATACAAGTCTAGTAATTTCATACTTTGTTAATTTCCCAACCATTTTTATTCATTCCTTTAATTATAAATACGACTAAAATAAGGTCTATCTATAATATATATATCGTCGGTAAGGTTTAAATATTATTCTTTTTAGATAACAAACAAATATATCCAAAATCCCACTAAAAGTAGTCTTATAGCAATGACTTTGTCAAAAAGCTTGAATAGTCCTAAAACAATCAATAAACAAAGAGTTAAAGGAGATAATAATATCTTTATTAGTAGGCTTATTGCACTTTGTTTCTTAGTGTATGTTCTTTTAATTGCATCAAAGGAGTTGTCTGTGTCTTGGTCACTAGGTACACAAAAGAAAAGTGCGGCAATGCCTATCCAAACCATTAATATTTTATAGAAAGGGTCTATTGTTGATAATAAAACTCTTGCACATAATAGAGATATTAAGATATTAAATAAAAACGGAAATAATGAGATAATTATAATCTTATAATCTTTGGAGTCTTCATGAACCACATATCCTCCTTCTTTACCAATAAACTTAATTTTTTTAATCTGCACACCAAGCAATATACAAGCAAGTGCATGAGCACATTCGTGTAAGATTATTCCTGGAAAGAATAAAATATGCATTATTTCATTAAATTCCATATAATAATTAGTAAATCAATTAATATTTAAAGTATTATTCTGCTTCTGTAATGTGATTTTTTGATTATTTTTAAAGGTTTGATTCTCGCCAGTAATTGAAAGAGTAGTATTGATTTTACAATTCTTTGTTTCATTAGTTAATTCAATTTCTCTAGAGTTATTTTTCTTTAATTCCCAATCTTTTAAATTTCTTGCTTCAATTTCAAGTTTTCCTTCAGGCATTAGTTCCATTAGTTCTACCTTTGATTTTAGTTCTTTACAGAAATCAAGAAAACGAGAGTTATCAATTGCAGTAATATTTCGATTGTAAAGAGAAATAACACCAACAACAGTAATTGAAAGAATAGATAGCACACTTGCAAATAATAAAATATATTCTAAACTAATAAATCCTTTCATAAATTAGTCAATATCATTAATCTTGTCAAATATTTTGTCTGCGGTTTTTTCTACAGTGGTATTTGCTTTAGCAGTAGTTTTCTGTAATTGAGTAATTATAACAAGAACAATAGCAACAATGGCAGCTAAGAGAATAATCATTTCTGCAGAGATCTGTCCTCTACAATCATTTATTATTTTCATAAATATTTATGTGCAAAAGAGGTTTATAAAACCCACTCCCTCATTTTTTTGTGAATTTGAAGAAATAGGTATTTAAAACAAAATATACATTAATATATTTACTTATGATTAAATCAATAATCTTAGAAAACTGGAAGACGCACCAGAATACAAAAATTAATTTCAATAACGGCACAAATATACTTGTAGGAAAGATTGGTGCAGGAAAGTCAAGTATTGTTGATGCCATTTGTTATTCTCTTTTTGGATCTTTTCCAAGTCTTCAAAACAGAAAGATAAGTCTTGCAGAAAACATAATGTTTAAGCCCATCAAGAGAAAAGAAGCAAAAGTAACTTTAGAGTTTGATTTCGATTCAAAGAGTTACAAGATAGAAAGAGAAGTATTTGCAGAGAAAGTAAATACTGCTAAGCTTTTTAAAGATGGAAAGTTAGTGGCGGGTCCAAAACAAACAGACGTTACAGATAAGGTTACTGAGATATTAGGTATTGATTATGACTTGTTTGTTAAGATTGTTTATAGTGAACAAAACGAGATTGATTATTTTTTAAAGATTGCTCCAGCAAAAAGAAAAGAACAATTTGATAATCTTTTTGGAATTGTTCATCTTGAGAAAATAAAGGAGAATTCCAGAAAAGTAAAGTCTTTTCTTGACACAGAACTTGATGCAAATCAAAGATTGATTCGGCAATTACAAACGCAACTTGGAAATTATGATATATCTGAAACAGAGAAGTCGATTCTTGAAAATAAAGAAAAAATTTCTTTGTTGTTAAAAGCAACAGACGAATTGAAACAGAAAGGTAATTCTCTAAAGCAAGAACTTGAGGCTTCTTCTAAGCAAAAACAACAATTTGATTCTTTAAAGCAAGAACTAGGAGTTCTTGATTACAGATTAAAGCAATTAATAAATGAAATTACAAATCTAGAAAAGCAGAAAAACCATTTCTTTTCTTTTTCAAAAGAACAACTTTTAGAAAATAAATTAGTTTTACAAAAGCAATTAAAAGAAAATCAAGAACTAGATATTAAGGTTAAAACTTTAATAAGTCAAAAAATCTTTTTTAATAATCAACTAGAAATTCTTGAAAAATCTCTTGATTCAACTTTAGATATTTCATTTATTACAAAGCAAAAAGAAGCCTTTTCAGAGAAACTTAATCAATCTGTTCAAGAGCAATCAAAGTTATTTTCTCAGAAAAACGAGAATTTAAAAGCAATCGCTGAATTAGAGAAAGGATTCTCCAATTGTCCTGTTTGTGATTCTCCTTTAACTGTAGTTCAGATTTCAGATAAATTAAAAGTTAAAGAGGAACAACAGAAAGAAGTTATCGAAAATCTTTCAAAGCTTGAAAAATCTCTTCAAGAAACAAAGTTTTCTTTAACTCAACTTCAATCTCAAGAAAAAAAGGCAAATGAACAATTATTATTAAAGGAAAAGAAAGTAAAGTTGCAAGAAGAAAAACAAAAGCTTGAAGTGGAAGAAAGGCAATTAGGCAAACCAGCAGATACAAAAGTAATTGAAAAGGATTTAGAAAACATAAATCTTGCCAGTGATTATCAAACAAAGTTAGTTTCTCAAAAAGAAGTGCTTGTAAGTCAACAACAGTTATTTCAAAAGCTTTCAGTTATATCCTATGATGAAAACAAATATATTTCTCTTTTGACAGACAATAAATCCCAAGAAGAAAATATAAGGAATAATGATTCTCAAATTTCTTTAATCCAAGAAAGAATAAAAGATTTAGAGAAAGTAAAAGAACAACATAATCAATTATCAAAGCAATTACTTGAAAAAGAACAATCAATTGCAAATCTAGAAACAAAACAGAAAGATATGACTTTCTTTGGAGTGGCTCTTGAGAATAGTCAAGAGCATTTAAGAAAAGTTTTAGTTGATAATATTAACCAGACACTAGATATCATTTGGCCAAAGGTTTATCCTTACGGCGATTATCTTTCTGCAAGATTAAAAGCAGAAAATGATTATGTGTTAGAAGTTTTAACTCTTCAAAAAGAATGGATAAGGGTTGAAGGGCTTCTTAGCGGAGGAGAAAGAACCTGTGCTGCATTAAGCATAAGAGTTGCAATTGCTCTTTCCTTAACAAAGAAACTAGGACTTTTAATCCTTGATGAACCAACACACAACATGGATACTAAAACCATTTCGATGCTTTCAACAATTCTTGAAAAAGATCTTCCAGAGCTTGTTGACCAAATATTTATAATTACTCATGATTCAAAGCTTCTTGAAACAATAAATGCAAGCAAGTATATTATTGAAAGAGATAAAGAAAATGATGGTGTATCGTTTGTAAAAGAGGAATAATTATGCCAAGTCGTCCGACCTTCAAACAACAAATAGAAAATTGTCATGGAAGAATAAAACATGAAGTGTTTGGATATAAGAAAGCTAGAGAAAACTTTATTGAAAAAACTAGAGACGCTGATGAAAATAAAGTAAGTTATGATGAAAAAGGGAAATATTTAACTGGTAAATATACAGAGATACATACTCATCAATGTAACCCCAAATTGAATTTTGAGTCTACTCCAAGTGGCCATGATTTATTTGGTTGGATTGATGATTATCTTGTGACTAATGGAAAGAAACATACAGCAGTAGTTTCTTCAACTCATTTCAAAAATGGAGAAGAATTTGGAAGAGTTCATATATTTATTAAAAAAGATGCATTTGTTAAGCAATTAGCAAATATAATTTATGACTGTTATTGTGAGTTTATGTTAAGGAATGGGAGGGTCCCAAATAAAAAAGAAAATTTTAATGCAGAATTGTTTTTTTCCCAAGAAACTGGAAAGATAAAAACATATTTACAAAAAAGAACCGAAAGCGATTTCGATTTTAAAAAACGATTAGCAAATTCAAAAACTAAAGATCTTAAGGAAGTATTTAAAGATATAGAAAAAACCTGGGGAATAAAAATTAGGCCATTTTCTCATCCAGGCCATGCTTTTGATTATAAAAGAGGAACTTTCTATTAATCTTTCAAGTTAATCCTTTAAAATACTTATTTATTATATAATATATATGCAGTATACTGAAATCTCTAATTTCACTGTTTCTTATTTAAGGGATCTTTTCAGAGATCATTATCTTCATAATCCAGTTACAACAACAATAGCAATAGAAACAAGAGAAGTGGGAATAGGGGATTTTGGAAAAAAGATTAGTTCAAGGCACTTAGCTTTTAGAAATAATGACGAGTTAAATAAGTTTTTAATTAATAATACGCCTTTCTTTATGTCTTATTCAACAGCCTACTACAAGTATCCTGAAAGAAGACCAATGGAGAATAAGATACTTGAGGGTTCAGATATAGTGTATGAGTTTGATGCTGATGATTTTGATTTACCATGTAAGGAAGAACACGATGTTTGGTATTGTGCAAGTTGTGGAGCAAACGGTTATGGCCATAAAGATATTTGTCCAGAATGTCAAGGGAAACTAGAAGTAATTGAGTGGGTGTGCGACAAATGTTTAGGTCATGCAAAGTCTGAAACTTTAAGGTTAATGGATTTTCTTGAAACTGACTTTAAGCTTGATCCAAAAAGTCTAGTTATAAGTTTCTCTGGTTCGAAAGGCTATCATCTAAGAGTAACAGATAAAACAATCATTCCATTATCTAAGTCTTCAAGACTTCAGATGATGAACTATATTCAAGGCAAGGATATAGATTTAGTTAAGCTTGGCTTTGAGTATAAGGACAGGCAATGGCATTGTCCAAACCCAGACACAAAGACTGGCTGGTCAGGTAAATTGATGCAATTCCTTAAAGATTACATTCAAAATATGAATGAAGTTCAATTGAAGAAAGATTTCAATTTCACTAAACCAAAGATTAATAAGCTAATGGAACACAAAGAAGTTATTTTAAATAAGATGTACAATAATATATTATGGCATAATTTTACAAGTGATTCAAAACAAGATGCCAGATTCTGGGAGGACTTAATTAACTTAGCAATTTCTAAACTTAGTTTTAAAATTGATCCAATGTCTTCAAGTGATATATATAAGATTATGAGAATGCCAGACACAATACACGGAGGAACAGGATTACTTTCAAGTATAATCAAAGATAGAGAAGATTTAGAAAAATTTGATGCCTTTTCTGATCCTGTGATTTTCAGGCCAGACAAAAATAGAAAAGGAGAAGTAATAAAACCAGTTCCAAAGTTTAGATTATTAGATCAATGGTTTGGGCCATACATAGTAGGAGAAAAAGTAGATTTGCCAGAATATGCAAGTGTTTATTTATTATTAAAGGGGGTTTTAAAATGATGGATTACAAAGTGGATTACGACGAATTATCAAGAATATACAGGTTAGAAACAAAGTCTCCAAAATTAGTAAAACTTGACCCAGTTTTTTATAAAGAATTAAAAAAATATTTAGTTCTAGAGAAAACAAAATATTTAGAAGCTCTTGAAAGTTTATCTCCAGTTGATTTAAAAAGATTTGAAATGTTAAAGCAAACAGTATTAAAGATTAGAGAAATAAGATTAAAGAAGTGTTTAAATTTATGTTTAACATACAGTAGAACAAAGGATTTCTCTGAAGAACATTTAATTGATTTTGAAATAGATTTCGTTAAAGATATTTTAAAGCTTCTTGACAAACAAGCAGAATTTACAGATTCTTTGTTTGGAGCAAGAAATAGTAAGCAAGAAAAGCAGGTGCCTTTAGTTAAAGCAATAGCTCTTCAAAGCATACCTTCATTTATTGGTTCAGATATGAAAGAATATGGACCATTTGATAAAGATGTAGTGTGTGAAATTCCAGAAAACATTTTTACAATATTATTCTCAAAAAGCATAGTTAAAAAATTAGATTAAAAGGAAAAGTGAAAAATAAAATGGTTGAATATCCAAAAATTGCAGACACAGTAATTTGTAAAGTTACTAAAATAACAGACTATGGAGTCTTTGTATCATTGTTAGAGTATGATGGTATTGAGGGTTTTGTTCATGTTTCTCAAGTGTCTTCAACTTGGGTAAAAAACATTCATAACCATGCAAAGCAAAATCAAATAAGAGCAGGAAAGGTTCTTCATATCGACACTTATAAAAATCAAATTGATATTTCATTTAATAGAGTAACAGCAGCTGAAGAAAAAAGAAAGATTTCTGATTATAGATTGTTTAAAAGAGCACAAAGCTTACTTTCAGCAGTGGCAAAAGAACTAGACATTAGTGATGATGTTGTGTGGAGTGATGTTGCTGAGCCAATCTTAGAGAAAGAAACAAGTCTTTATACTGGTTTTATTAATATTCTAAAAAACGGAATTGATTATTATCCAGAGATCAATAAAAAGTATGCAGTTAAGTTAATTGATATTTTAACAAAAAGTATAACTATTAAAGATAAAAAGATAATAGGACATTTAGAGATTTCAAATCCTACAGAGAATGGTGTTGAGATTATTAAAAAAGCATTAAAGAAAGTAACAGACGAACACGAGTCTGCAATAATTACTTATGTTGCTTCAGGCAAGTATGAATTATCAGTAACAGCAAAAGACTACAAGACAGCTTCAAAACAGTTTAACGAGATTACGGATTCTTTAGCAAAGCAATTAAAAGGAAGCAACTTAAAAGTAATTCCTCAAGAGAAAAAACTTCAAAATTAAAGTGGTAATTATGGTTACAAAAATAGATGTTATTAAACAACAAAAATTAAGAAATCCAGTATTGCTTGTTGGCCTCCCTGGTATCGGGTTAGTAGGAAAGATTGCAACTGATTACTTAGTTAATGAATTAAAACCAAAAGCAACAATCTACGCAACAATTGTTTCAGATACATTCCCTCCAGCAGTTCATGCAAAATCGTCAATGTTAGAATTAATTATGGATAATGTTTATTTATATAAGGGAAAAACAAAAGATTTTTTGTTTGTAGTTGGTCCAGTTCAACCAAACTTATCAAACATTGCAAATAGTTTTGAACATTATGAGTTTTCAGAAAGTATTGCTGATTTTTCAAAAAAGCAAGGTGTTAAAGAAATTTATACTTTTGCAGGTCTTAACATCGGCGAGAAAAGACTAAATCAAAAGCCAAGAGTACTAGCAGTAACCAGTGATAAAGACACTAAAGAAAAATTAAAAAAGAAAAAGATAGAGAATGTAATTTTTGATGATACACAAGGAGACACACTCATTTCTGGAGTTGCTGGCCTTTTAGTTGGTGTAGCATATTATAATCATAAGATTCCTGGTTGTTGTTTTATGGGAGAAACAGACCAAAAACTAATCTTTGGAGATCAAGGTTCTGCAAGAAGTATCTTAGGAGTAATGTGTTCAATGTTTGATTTTAAAGTAGATATGAAAAAAATTGATACTCAAGCAAAAAAGATTGAAGAATCATTCCAAGAGATTCAAGAAAAGATAAAAGAACTAGAAAAGAAAAAAGACGCACCAGTAAGTTATATTAGGTGATACTTTTAATGCATAGACACGCAAATATTCGAAGGCCTCCGATTAATCCAGAAATAAAACTAATTAGACATAGAGTTACAAATGAGAAATTTGATGCCTCTCATTTCCCTAGTTCTTTTATAAGTGAATTAAAAATAAGAAAAGATAATTCAGGGCAACCAATAAAACTTGGTGGAGGTTATTTTGGAGAAATATTGCTTGGAGATGTTATTTTTAAAAATGGATCAAAACAAAGAGTTGCAATAAAAAAATTTATCCCGTATGATAAGAAATTAATAATAACTGATTCAGATGCAATGAAATATCAGTATTTTATAGATAGATTAAGAAAAATAGAATTAGAGCACGACTCAGTTTTTCCAAATCGCCAAATTGGTAAAGCAAAAATGATACCAAAGACCGCAATGGTAAAGATTCAAGAAGGAGAGAGAGATCCAGAGTGGGTGATTGTATCTCAGGCTTTTGTAAAAGATGGAAAATCAAAGTTTAAAGAAAATAATGATGTTACAATAGATAAATTTAATAGTTCTGAATATACTTGGACTATTCTTAAATTAGGGGATGCAGGATTTATTACAGAAACATCACTAAATTTTCTTTCAGATTTATTTACTCAACATAAAGATGGTAGTTTACTACCTATGGATTTAGATTTCGCAAGAACAATTGATTTTAAAAAAAGAGATAGAGATACAAGAGCAAATGATATTCTTAATGCACTAGCACTTCACGTAGATTATGTTTATAAAAAAGATAAAGATAAAAGAAATGCACAATATATAAAGTTAGTTTTAGAATTACTGAAACACAAAATGGATTTGAAATTAAAGGATTTATTGATCCAACATAGAAAAAAATATTTGATAAAATAAAAGAAGAGAAATATGCTTGAGAGAAAATCAAATAAAAGATTTGTTCCAGTAAAGCAACCAATTGTGTCTTCTGAAAAAGGCATATTTCATAGTGATGAAATTAAGAGTTTAGAACTTAAAAAAATTAAAGTACCTCAAATTGGTTGTGGGGACTATGGGATAGTTTATTCCGGCAAAGTTGTTTTTAAAAATGGATCTAAACAGAGGATTGCTATAAAAAAGTTCCATCAAAAATTAAGTGATGATGCTGCAAAAAGATATCAAGATGTTATTGATGATTTAAGAACAATAAATATGGAATATGATAAAGCATTTCCAAAAAGGCAACTTGGTAAAGCAAAACTATTTCCAAAAGCAGCAATGATAAAAACAAATATTTTCGGAGAATCGGAATGGGTAATGGTTTCTCAGTTATTTTATTCTAATAACTATCAAAAAGTATCAATAAATGGTTCATTTGACATTAATAGTTATAAAAATTTTATTAAAAACAGTAATAAAAAAGAATATTGTTGGATATTTTCAAAACTTATTGAAAAAGGATATTATTATGCGCCAGATTTATTGGTAGCAATAAAAAATGGATTATTGCCAATAGATTTAGATTTTTTAGGGCGGGTTGGTAAAGAATTAAACTTGCCTTTTGATAAGAAAGCAACATTAATTTTAAATAGTGTAGGTTGGGTAACGGGCGGTTCTAAAGAATCAGGTGACACTATAGAATTATTAATACCTTTACTAAAAGAAAAAAAATTAAAAAGTGAATTAATTAAACAAGCAAAAGAAAAAAAAATAATTAAGTGATACCATGACAACAAAAGAAGAAAAAGGAATTGTAATTTCCACAATGGATGGGCCATCAACAACAAAGTTATCTTTTGTTTGTACAAAAAATGATGTTTACAAAGGAGAGTATATTCAGATTGATTATTCTCAAGGTTCTTTTATTGGAATAGTTACAGATGTTATCAAAAGAAATAGATACTTTGAAAATTCTGATTCAGTTAAGGATTTTGAAAATAATAATATTGATATAAAGAAATTGTTTCCAAGTGACGAGTGGGAGTTTCTAGAAGCGGTTGTTAAGCCTCTTGGAGTTTTCTCAGTTGATAAGGGTTTTGCAAGAACAAATTTGCCAGTTTCTCCTGGTCAGAAAGTTTTTTTGGCTGATCCAGTAATCCTTTCCAAGTTTCTTCACTTTGATAAACAAGGTCTTTTCCTTGGAGAGATTGAACATCCGACTCTTGACGTTACATTAAACATTGACAGATTACTTCAAAAACACTTAGCAATTCTTGCTCAGTCAGGAGCCGGAAAAAGTTATTTAACTTCAGTAATTATTGAGGAGTTACTAGATAGAACAAAAGAACAAGGGAGAATTGCAGCAGTTCTTTTTGATACACATGGAGAATATTCTTCTTTTGCAAGTGTTCCAACAGATAAGGACAAGGTTGATTATTCTTCTAAAGTTACTTTAATAGACTCAAAAGATGTTAAGATTGGTTGTACTGGACTTTCTGCTGGTTTCTATTCCACACTTATTCCTGAACTAACTTCTCCACAAAAGATAAAGCTTGCAAAGATTGTAAGTAAATTAAACGAGGATAAAAAGCATGGTGCGGGCCCTTATTCTCTTCAGACAATTGTTAAAGAAATAGAAAACTCAGGAGATGAGGATAAATCAATTAAGAACCTAAAGGATAGACTTTTAGATCTTGAACACTATAGACTATTTGATAAGATTGATTATCCTTCTATTAATGACATCGTTAATCCAGGCAAATTAACAATCATTGATCTGTCAAGAGAAATAGACAAGAAGAAGAAACAAATTATTCTTTATTATTTTGCAAATAAACTTTTTAGAGCAAGAATGGAACACAACAGTGTTCCTCCTTTCACTTTAATTGTAGAAGAAGCCCATCAGTATGCTCCAGAAATGGCTAGTAGAGAGAATGCTTTAGCAAAAACAATACTTGAAACAATAGCAAGAGAAGGAAGAAAGTTTGGTGCAAGTGTTTGGTTAATTTCTCAAAGGCCAGTTAAACTTTCAACAACAATTCTTTCTCAAGCAAATACCCACATAATTTTAAGAATAACAAACCCTTATGATTTAAAGCACATAGGAGAATCAAGTGAAGGTCTTGACCAAAACTCCATTAATATGATAACCTCTCTTCGTGTAGGTGAAGCACTAATTGTTGGAGAAGCAAGTAGTTATCCAGTATTCTTTAAAGTTAGAAAAAGAAAATCACAAGAGTCTCATCTTGATGTTTCTTTGTCAGGCCTTGCAAAGTCCTTTGAACAAAAGAAAGAAGCAGTAAATAAAGAACTTGATGATTTAATTTAATATTACTATTTGTAAGTTATTAAATTAAATTAATTTTTATTAGAGAATCAATGGTTTTGTTTTCTTTCTCATTTTCCTTTTTCTTTTGATATTCAAATACAACAAACATATAATGATTTTAGACTTCTATATATTTCTTAATTAGAAGAAAAACGTTTCTTTGTTTAAAGTTAATGTTTTTTATTTGTATTTCGACCATACAGAGCAATTGTACAGGTATATAATCTACTTAGTGATAACCAACAAGTAAATACAAAATAAAAAATCATTTTCTAAAAATAAAGAAACAGAAACAACCACACAGCGGAGGAGATTAGAAATGAAAGAGAATGGTAACTATAAGTATCTCTTTGCACTAGTAATTATAGGGTTACTAGTTGCAGCAATGTATCTAGAGAATTATCTTGCTAAAGAAGATATACAAACAACACCAATAACAGGCAAGTCTATTTTAAGTATTAAGCCAATATCTGTATTTTCAAAGCCAAACATACATGAAAATTCTTGTGGAAATGGGATTTGTCAACCAGATAGTGGCGAGAATGTACTTACTTGTCCACAGGATTGTTTTTTACCTTAGTTTTTCTTTTCTTTTTTTAATTAAATTCGAATTTTTTTTTAAAGAGTATTTAAAATTTATTTCAATTATCATTAGGCGCTGTAGAAATCTTTATTGTGAATTTCAATTTTAACTGAAATAAATACTTTATTTTCACTTCTCCAAGACCATCTCAATTTTTTTGTAAAAGTTATTAAAACTTATCGGTAGTAATATATTTAATATAAGGATTAGAATATATATGTCGTAAGAGATATTTGGTTATAATTAAAGGAGTCTATAAATCCAATTCTACAAAATTATGATTAAAATTTTTGTAAATCCTATATTAGATAATAAATCAAACACAAATAGTACGTTAGATATAGAACTAACATTCTGGGAAATAATGAACGAAAGCATGAACCAAATAATTATTGATGCAGGAATTGCAAATATTCATATTAGAATTACAAAAGATTTTAAGAATAGAAATATTGTAATTCCTAATAATGATGAAATAAAGTCCGTTCTTAAAAAACACAATTTATTAGAGGATTTAAAAACTTGTAATCAACTTTATATTACTGGGAAGTTAGCAGGAATTATTCAAAAAAATTTAAAACAAGGATATACTATTTTACCTTCGGCAGCAGTTTGGGAAGAAGCAAAATTTAGAATTACACAAAATGCAAAAATAAATACTCTAGGAATTATTGATTTATCTGCTTCAGGATACATCGTTATTGCAGTAGACAAAAACGGAAATTTAAAAGATGATTTATTAGTTACTAATCCACACTGCGGTGCTGGAAGTGGCATAAACCTAAGTCGTATTTTAGAAAAACTAAATATAGCTCCTGAAAAAGTAGATTCTATTTTAGCAGAATATCTTGGCGAAGAAGGAAAAAATAAGCGATTAAAAATATCTATTAGATCAGATAGGTGTGGAGTTTTTAGTTCTTCGGCTACAATTTCTGATAAAAATCAAGGAATTCCTTTACAAGATGCTCTTGCTGTAACCATGAAATCAGAAGTATTAAAAGCTTGTAAAAAAATGCCAGAAGGGATAGATACAGTCTATTTAACTGGAAGGGTCTTTCTATGGCAATTTATGCAAGATTGTGCAAAGGACTATTTAGAAAGTATAGGGACTAAAGAAATTATTTTTGATCAAGAACAAGAGACATTTATTAATGGAGTTCAGCATTTGGTTGAAGAAATTGGACCCAATAATTTAAGGAAACAAAATAAAGATATATTAAGTAAAAAAGAATCTTTTTTAGAATACCCAAGTTTTAAAGAATTAAAAGAGAAATATGAAACCGCTGGATTATTTAAAAGAATAAATTTTAAAGACGAGTTAATTTCTTGTTCAGTTTCTGAATCTATGCCTATAAATATAGGATTAGATGTTGGATCGACCATGGCTAAAATGGTAATTTCAGATGCCAGAAATAATAAACTTCTTTTCAGAAGTTCTTATAATAATCACGGAGATACAATTGAAACAATTAAACATATTTTTGGAGAGATTAAAAAGAAAGGAATAACTAAAATTAATATCCAAAATATAGGCATTACTGGAAGTGGTCGTTATCAAGTGCAAAATGTTTTGCGAAAGGTTTATCCAAATATTGAAAATAGAATTTTTGTTTTAGTAGAAAATTATGCCCATGCACGTGGTTCGATTGATTATGCTAAAGAACATATCCAAAACTTAAAAGAGAGATTCCCTGAAATTAATCACGAATTTTGTGTACTTATAGATATTGGAGGAGAAGATACTAAGGTGTCCACAATTTCTCTTATTAAAGAAGAACTTTTTGACAATGTAATGAATATTAAATGTTCAGCAGGCACAGGCAGTCTTATGGACACTTTAAAATCGTTATTTGGAATAGAGGATATTAATGATGCATGTACAGAGGCCTTTAATGCAAAAAAGGCTTACGAAATTAATGCCACTTGTGCGGTTTTTCTAATGGAGAATGCTCAAAAAATGCAATCATTAGGATTTGGGAAAGATGAAATTTTAGCATCTTGTAATTATGCAATTGTAGAAAATATGGCAAGAACTCTTTGGAATCAAATTGAATTTCCTAAAAATGCATTGGTACTTTTACATGGGCAAACTATGTTGTCTGATCCGTTGCCTTTAGCAGTTACGCATCGCTTACAAGAAGGTGGGGAAATGTATGCTTTAATACCACCGTTACCAGGGCACAGAGCATGTTTAGGATTAATAAATAGTATTAAAGATAAAGAAATTATTGAAACTGAATGTATTCTTGATGATTTGATTAATCTTAAATTTAGTAAAAGAATAATTCAATGTAGAGGCGTGGCTTGCGGAGATAAAAATGCTTGTTGTTCTAGAACTATGCTTACTTATACAGACAAGAATAAAGAGACATCTTTACTTTTAGGCGGTTGTACGTCAGTTAATGAATTGGCTGCCGGAAAAACTATTGAGAAAAACACATTAGATGCATATCAAAAGATTTGGGAATATATCGACAGCAAACTTCCAAAATCAAAAGATAAAAATAGATTAATTATTCCTAGAAGTTTTGCGGTATCAGAACATGCTTTCTTTTTATCACAAATTTTTGAATATTTAGATATTCCAGTTTATGTTGATAATGTTATTGAACAAGATATCTTGAATGCTCAACCTTTATTTTCTATAGATGTTTGCGCACCTTTAATTGGAGCAGTTGGGCAATATATTAGACTAGCAAAAGAAGAACACGGTATAATTCTAGTGCCCCAAATTGATTTTTTGCCAACAGACAGTAAAAGTTTAGGCAGAACTTGTACAACTAATCAAGGTGGTGTGGCAATTGCTAAAAATTTTGCAAAATCAAAATATCCAAAAAGTAATTTCTATCTATTTGATTTAAGTATTAAAAAATTAGATGCAGAATATCTTTCTGAACAGCTATATGATAAACTAAAAACAGTATTTCAATTTTATAATATAACTGTCACTAAAGAATATTTAAGAACTGTAATTAATAAAGCTTTGAAAAAAAATCAGCAATTAAAGAATGAAATTGCAGATCTTACAACAGAAATTCTAGAGAAAGCAATTGAAGAAAACCGCAATATCTCTGTAGTTTGTGGTAGAGAATATATCTTAAATCCTGACATTTATGATAGCCATGTTGGTAAATTATTAAAAGACAAAGGGATCGTTGCTTTACCATCTTATGTTTTAGAAACAGAACTTGATGATAAATTTAATTATATTTATTGGAGAAATCCGCAGGATTTAATTACAAAGATTAATGCAATTGCAAATAATAAATTATATCAAATAGTTAAAAATGAAAATCTTAGTAATGTGCTTAAAAAAATAGAAACTGGTTTAACTAACTCATCACTTTCTGTTATTCAAGTATCTACATTTCGCTGTGGACCAGATACTGTTATAATGCCAACCATTTCCGAAATTGTTAAGAAAAGACCTAGTCTTCTTATTCAATCAGATGCAATGATAAAAGAGTTAGCTCATTTAGAAAATCGTGTAAACACTTATATTAATCAATTAAATAAAAAATTGCATTCTGATCTTGGAGGAAATAATTTTGAAATTAAAATTTTAGAAGAATTTGATGCAAAAGGATTAAATCGAGATACAGATGTTATATATTTTCCAACCCTAGATGACAATAGAGGCGTAATTTCTGTATTTAGGGCGTCCGGATTAGTTGTTTTTGATAATTATGCAGATGATTCTTATGATTTAGAAAAAAAAATAAAATTGGGGCGAAAATATGCAGGAGACAGTGTTTGTGCTCCGTTAGCAGGAGTTTTTGCAGATATGATTTTAGCAGTAGAAGATTTCAAAAAAAGAAAAAAAGATAATGACCCTTTAGTAGAAGGGAAAACGCGGATTTTAGTTTTTGATAATAAAGGTACAGGACCATGTCGTCAAGGACAATATTTTGAAATGCATAAACTTCTTTTGTATCAGAAATTTAGTTGTAATAATTCTTGTCAAAAATTAAATGTAGAATCTCTTGAACCACAGATTAAAATCATAGTTGGGCATGAGAGAGATAACTACAATGTTGGTCTGGAGGAATGGGCATTGATTCAGTCTTTCCAAGGGCTGATTTTACAAGGAGTATTGCATTCGATGTTATTAAAATATGGCGCAAATTGTTTTGATTTTGATCAATATCAAGAGTTTTATCAAGATTATTTAAAATTAAAAAAAGAAATTTATAAAATTTTAGAAGAAAAAACAAAACCTTCAGAATTTACTTTAAAGTCTATAACTAAAATTAATCAAAAATCAATTTATGGGGGAGCAATTTCAAAATATTTCGGATATGGTTTGTATAGGAATAATGGTATTAGGGCAGTTTTAAAAAATTTTTCAAAAAAATGGACTTCTTTGCAAAAGAATCAAGCAAAAGATAAATTCAGGATACATATTGAAGGAGAAGCATATATGCGTGCAGCTCAAGCTCAGGATATTTTTTATGCGCTTGTGGATTCAATTGGATTTCAAACTTTTGAAGTAAATTATTCTCCTTTATGGAGTTATATGGAGCTTATTTTAGAATTTAATATATTAGATATTCAAGACAAAATTGCGCAATCTAAAAACAAATTAGAAATTAAAAAATTGCATAACTCTCTTTTTCGTGTGCGTTTAGTGATAAGAATTTTAAGAAATATTTTAGCAAAACCATTATACGATGCGGGGCAAGTAGATATGCCAGACGACATGAAAAAGGTATTAAATCACACAAAAGCATTGTTACCTTCACTTAAGCCTCGTGGAGAATTGCCACCTTATGTCGGAGAAGCAATTTTGAAAATTGATGATGGGATTGATCTGTTTTTAAATGTGGCTCCAGAAGGTTGTATGGTTTCATCTATGGGTCAACTTTTTGGACATTCTATTTTAGAAATAAGTCGGGGGCATTCCAGAATACAGGATTTATTTTCTTTAAATGGCGAAGTGGATTTTGATAAATTACAAACTGCTATTCTAAAAAGCAGGGGCCCAAATAAATACTATAAGCAGGATTTAACTTCTCTAAAAACCCCATTAACTATTTTGTAAAAGATATTAAAACTTATCGGTTATAATATATTTAACATAAATTTTCAAAATCTGTGTTTTTTATACTATTAAAATTAGGAGTTAAAAAAGGGTTTCTACAATCCTCAAATAAGATATCATGTATTCAATGTCTTGGAATGAATTTGAAAGCTTGTCTTTTGAACTAGCAAAAAAAATTAAATCTTCTAAAAAAGAAGTAGATTTGATTATTTGTGTAAGTAGAGGCGGGTTAGTTCTTGGAAAAATCCTTTCAGAGATTTTAGAAAAACCACTAGCTGTAATCTCTGCGAAATATATAAACGACAAATACACGATTGATGAGAATATTTCTTCTCTTTATCCAATTAAAGGAGACATTCTTCTTGTTGACGATATCATGGAAGAAACAACTAATGAAATAGTAAAAGTTATTAAAAGAAATAAGCAAGTTAAGACTGTTACATTAGCAACTCTTTTCTATAGACCTAAAGGTAAAAAATTAATTCCTGATTTCTCAATAAATGAAATTCAAAGAACAATGTGGATTACATTTCCATATCAAAAGGATTGTTTAAAGGAAAATTGTTTTTAATATGAATATTGCAATATTTACTGATAATTTTTTACCACAAATTAATGGAGTGGTGACTGCAGTATTAAATTTATCAAAAGGTTTAGCAGATAAAGGGCACAAAATATATATTATTGCTCCAAAATATAAGGACACTCCTGATTTTGAATATCCAAACATAAAAGTAAGATATGTAAAAAGTGGTTCTGCTAATTTTATTTATACCGATTTTAAAATGGTTTCGCCAATAAGCAGGAAATCTATAAAATTTATAAAAGATAATAATGTAGAGTTAATTTATTTTGTAGTTCCTTTTACTGTTGCAATAAAAGGAATACTAATTGCTAAGAACCTAGGCATTCCAATTGTTGGAACATATCACACATTTATTTGTGAAAAAGAATATTTAAGACATATGAAACTTGGTTATAATTTTGTAGATAAGCTTGCTTGGAAATATACAAATTTATATTACAATACTTGCGAGATAATTACGTGTCCTTCAGAGATTGTTAAAGTTAAGTTAATTGAAAATCATTGTAGACCACCAGTAAGAGTAATTTCAAATGGTATAGAAAAACAAGATTCCCCAAAATCAGAAATTGCAAAAATAAAAAAGAGAATAAACTCAAAAGGACCAGTTCTTTTGTTTGTAGGAAGACTTGCTTATGAGAAAAATCTTATTTATCTTCTAAATTGTTTTAAATTAATCTTAAAAGAAAAGCCAGAATCAAAGTTAGTAATAATTGGAGATGGCCCTCAAAAGAAAGATTTACAAAAAGAAATAAGAAAACTAAAACTAAATAAGTCAGTTATGCTTTTTGGAGCAATAAAATATCAAGATTTAATAACTAAAGGCTATTATCAAGCATGTGATATATTTGTAATAACTTCTAGAACAGAGACTTTTGGTTTATCAGTTCTAGAGGCCCAAGTTAATGGACTTGTGTGTGTTGGAGTTAATGAAAACGGGATTAAGTATTTAATAAAAGATAACTATAATGGTTTTTTAGTTGATTCAGAAGATAAAATTGCATTTAAAGATGCAGTTATAAAATTAATTGATAATAAAAAATTATATAAGAAATTTAAAGAAAATAATAAGAAATCAATAAAGAAACACGATATGAAGAGCGTTATCTCTACTTATGAGAAAACCTTTAAAGAAGTAATTTCAAAGTACAAGAAAGAAAAATCTCCCTAGTTTATATTTATTTTCTTTCCTAATTATATATAGCTATTTTAAATTAGTGGACATTAATATGGACGAATCACAAGTTTTGTTATTAAAGAAGAAACTTAAAGAAATAAAGACTCTAAAAGGAGATGGAACACAATTAATTAGTCTATACATCCCTCCAAATGCAGATAGATCTTCAGTAACAAAACAATTAACTGATGAACAAAGCCAGTCATCAAATATCAAATCACAACAAACAAGAAAGAATGTTCAAGCAGCATTAAGAAGACTAATTAATTATTTAAGGCAAATCGATTTTAAATTGCCTCCAACAGGGCTAGTTCTTTTCTCAGGAAATGTTTCAGAGAATCCTGCAAAGAATGATGTTATTCTTTTAACAATCACTCCACCAAAGCCATTAACTACAAAATTATACTGGTGCGATTCTGAATTTCACACTGGTCCAATGGAAGATATGGCACAGACTGATGAAGTGTATGGTTTAGTAACAGTTGATAAGAGAGAAGCGACAGCTGCAATTCTTTCAGGAAAGTCCTATCATATCTTTTTACATGAAACAAGTGGTGTTCCTGGGAAATCAAGAGCTGGTGGACAATCCGCGGCAAGATTTGAAAGATTAAGAGAAAAAGCTGCAGAAGACTTTTTTAAAAGAATTGGAGAACGAATGAATACTGCGTTAGTAGAATTGCCAAAATTAAAAGGATTAATTGTTGGTGGGCCAGGCTACACAAAAATGGAGTTTTTAGAAGATGCAAATTTAGATTACAGATTAAAGAACATGGTAATGGGGACACTTGATACTAGTTATACAGACGAATCTGGAATAAAAGAAATGCTTGATAAATCTGGCGAAATCCTAAAAGACGCAAGTATTACTAGAGAAAGAGAATTGATTTCTAAGTTTATAGAAAAAGTTGCAACTAATGGTCTTGCAACATACGGTTATAATGAAGTTATTGAAAGTATAACTTTAGGAAAAGCAGAAACTGTTCTTGTTTCTGAAGGTCTAGAATGGATTGTTCATAAGTATAAATGTACAAATTGTAATCAATTTACTTCAAAGATAATTAAAGATAAAACAAAAGATAATAATCAAGCAGTTCCATGCCAGTACTGTGATTCAAAAACAAACGAAGAAGAAGTAGAGATTGCAGATCTTTATGAATATTTACAAGATATGTGTGAAAGTTACGGTACAAAAGTAGTTTTAATCTCCATAGAAACCCCAGAAGGCAATCAATTCCTAAATACCTTTGGTGGTGTTGGTTCAATCTTAAGGTATAAGTGATTTTATGGACTTTAAATATATAACAACCACAAAACCAATAAATGGAAGAATAAAACAATTCTGTGCGGATTTTATTGTTGAAGAAATAGGTAGAGATTATGTAACTCATTTGACTTATCTTCCAGATAAGAAAGTTCCTGAAACAGATTGGGATGCAGTTTTTGAGAAGAAAGAAGATAATGATCAGCTTTTAGTTGATGTAGAAAAGTTTAATCTTTCAACAACAACAGCGATTAATGACATTTCAAGATTTCTTAGAACAAGCAGAAAAAGAATTGGTTATGCAGGTCTAAAAGACAAAAGAGCAATTACTGTTCAACGTCTTTCTATCTTCGAGCCACAAAAAGAAAGAATTTCTAAATTTTATTTTAAATATATAAAATTATACAATCCAGTTTGGTCGAAAACTAGAATTGATATTGGAGATCTTCGTCAAAATAAATTTACAATAACAGTAAGAAGAATTCCAAACCATACAATTGAAGAACTACAAACACTTTTTGCAGATTTTAAAAAGCAAATAGGAACAACAGGACTAATCAACTACTTTGGAGAACAAAGATTTGGTGGCGCTAGAGACATCACCCACAAAGTAGGAAAATTAATTTTACAAAACAATTACAAAGAAGCAATTCTTTCCTACTTAACAGAAGACTGCGAAATGGAGTCTCCAGAACTTCGCGAAGCAAGAAAACAATTAAGAGAAGATCTTAATTTTGGAAAACACGCTTATGATTTTCCATCGGGCGCAGGTTATGAAAGATTAATGCTTAATTATTTAGCAAACAATCCAGATGATTATTTAGGCGTATTTAAGACCTTACCAAAAGCAATCCAGTATCTTTTTGTTCACGCTTATCAGTCTTATCTTTATAACCAGATAATCACCAGAAGAATAGAGAAAGGTTTTGGTACAGCCCAAATCGAAGGAGACACAATATTAAACGGAGAAGTAATGATTCCATTGTTTGGGTTTTCTTCAAAAGTTAATGAGGGAGAAGCAGGAAGAATAGAGCAGGAAATCTTGGACAAAGAAGGAGTTACTCTTGAGATGTTTTATAATAACGACCACTCAGTCTTTTCAAGTAAAGGCGATCATCGTCCAATCAGAATTCCAGTTTTTAATTTAGATTTGTTAGAGATAGCAGATGATGACAATGAGAGAAACAAAGAAGAAAATCCAAACTTCAAGAAACTCACTTTGTCTTTCACGCTTGACAAAGGAAACTATGCAACAAACCTTGCAAGGGAATTAATTAAACCTACAGACGATAAATGGTGTTAGTCTTTTATTTTAAAAATATATCGTGGATATTCTTTTAGAAAAAGAGATTTTAATTTTCCACGAAATAACAACCAGTTCATGTATTTGTCTGTTTTTTCTGTTTTAATATTATAAAATTCTAAGTTAAACTTTTTACAAAATAAAGATAATAAATGAGGGTGTTTTTTATTAAAAATCCATGTGTCCATTACAATATATTTTATATTATTTTCTTTTGCCATTTGTTTTGCTTTATTTATATTTTCTGTCAATTCTATTATATTAAATTTATCAATAGTGTGATTCTCCATATCGGAAGTATATTTTACTGATTTATTTTTAACAAATCTTAATTCTAAGTAATTTTTGTTAGGTTTTAACCAAAAAGAAAATGAATAATTTTTGCTGTTTATGTGTTTTTCGATTTCTAAATTTTTATTAATTCTCGGTTTTTTAAACCTAGCAATTATATCTAATTTTTTTAATGGCATATTAATCAATATTCGCGTATTTTTTAGTTTTAGGTTTTTCAATATATTTTTTAGAGCAATGAATTTATAATTTTTTAAGTATTGCAAGTCTAATCTTTGTAATAATTGAAAAAAACTGGTGTGGATCTGAATAAATGGCGTTAATTTTAGAGTCGTAGAACATATTCAGGGAATTCCTCAGAAGTAAATGGTAGTTTCTTTTTCTGCCCATTGTTTTGTAAAATCCACAAATTTTTTTTCCGATCTTCACTTAAGATTTTCTTAATGCTTAGCCACCCTAGAATTCTTTTAAAATCTTTTTCTTTCTTTTGTTTCCCGTCAATTTCTGAAATTAAGAATCCCAGTTTATTTTTTATTTCAGGGTGTACTACAAATACCCAAGTTCTAACTCTAATTTCTTTACAATGATTTAATCTTGCAATTATTTTAATTTCTTCAAACACACTCTTTAATTCTTGGATATTCGTGTTTTTTATTTTTCTTAAATCAAATAGTCTAAGAACATTGTCTTTAATATTATATTGTAGGTGGTAATTTTTTGAATTCAGGTTTCTTAAAGAATTTATAAATTCTAGATTTTCATTAATATCTTTCTTAAAATCAGTTATGTCTTCTTTAATAGTTATAACTTTTGTTTTTATTTTATTTTTTAGAGTTGTAATTTTTTCTTTTATATGCATGATTTTGTCTCTTTAATATTCGTGTATTTTTTTAGGTTCTTTCTTTTTATTTTCTATATATTCTACTGTATAATCTATTTTTAATTCTTTCAGTGTGTCTAGCCCAATCCTACCAACAACTGAAAGGAATTTGTCAGGGCGTTTCTTAATTTCTCCAATTCCTGTGATTCCTGATTCGAAAAGTTTTCTAGCTCTTACTCTTCCAATGTTTTTTAGTTCAACAAGAGAAAGTAGTTCTTTTCTAATTCCATATTTAAGTTGTATCTCAAGGTCTGAGTATTCTTTGTATAGTTTTATGTTTGATTTAGTGGTTTTGATTAATTCTTGAATACAATGATTAATCCAAGTTGCTTTATGGATTAAATCTTGAAGTTGTCCAGGAGTTGTATTGTATTTCTCAATAATTCTGTTTTCTGGTATTTCGTTTATCCAATCAACAAGCATTTGAGCAAGTGTAAGTTTTTCCAGAAGTCTAATGTCTTCATAATCAAAATTAATCATTTCTTTAATGTCTTCAAAAATATCAAATACAATATCTTCTTGTTCTTTTTTTACTTTCAAGTAAGGATATAGTTCTGTGGTGTTTGCAACAGTAAATAATTTTACAAGTTCTTCAATACTTTTAAGTTTTGATTTAATTTCAAGGTCTTTAATTATGTTATTAGCAGATAGTGGATCAACATACAAAAGACAAACTTTCTTTCCAGTTTCTGTAAGTTTAATATTCTCATCTTTCTTTTCCAAAAAACCATAATTTTCAAATTCATTAATAATCTCTCTAACATTTATTTCTATTTGTAGGTCATTACCAAACACAAAGTAGTAAAACGTTTTAGAAATATATTCCATCATTTCTTTTATTGTTTTAATATTGTTGATTAAGAGGATTGAAAGTAATTGAGTTCTAAGATTATTAATCTTTGACAATTGTGATTCAATGTCAGTTGGTGGGGCAATAACATAAGAGTTGTAAACTCTTTGTACATCTGCTTCTTTGTTAACAATAACGATTGCTTCTCCCTTCTTATCGTACTTTGGTCTTCCAGCTCTTCCAGTCATCTGATGGAATTCATTTACTGGGATGAGTACCATTGATCCGTTTGAAAATCTATAGACGGTAGTTATTACAACACGATAAGCCGGAAGATTAATTCCTGCAGCAAGTGTTGGTGTTGCAAATATGATTCTTATTTTTCCTTTCTTAAATTCTTCTTCAATTATTTCTCTTTGTTTATAGATAAGCCCTGCATTATGAAATGCAATTCCATCAAGAAGTGCGGAATAAAGAGACAAGCATTGTTTAGTTGGAGTTTCAAGGGCATCTCCAGCGGTTCTTGCAATCTTTCGTAGTTCTTCAGTTTCTTCAGTTTTTAAGTATTTTCTAACAATATCTTTATACTTTGAAGAAAAAGACATAGTGTTACTTCTAGAATTACAGAAAACAATAAGTTGTTTATTTTGTTTTAATGTGTCATTAATAATGTTACCTAGAGAATCATCTTTCATAGAATTTTCAAGCTCAACTTTTCTTTCCTCAAAGAAAACGTCATTACCATAATTGATTCCAATCTCTAAGGGGATTGGCCTATAGCTACTAGTGATGAGTTTAGCTCCAAGCCATTTAGCCAAGCTTTCAGAGTTACCAATAGTTGCAGATAGCCCTAAGAAAACAATGCCTTTAAAGTTAACTTTCAATTGTGTGATTAAGATTTCAAGAGTAGTTCCTCTATCGCTACCAAGTTCATGTATCTCATCAATACATACACAGCCAATGTCTTTAATCCATTCTGGTTCATGTCTAAGTACAGAATCAAATTTTTCAAATGTTAAAAACAAAACATCATAATTTGAAAGGTTCTTAGAACTACTGTCAAGATCTCCAGTAGATATTCCAAATTTTAAATCAAATTTTTTAGAGTATTTTTTCTTAAAATCATTATAGTGTTCAAAAGTTAAAGCTTTAAGTGGAGAAATATAGATTACTTTCTTTTTTTTACCAATTGCAAAATCTAAAAGGAACATCTCAAAGATGGTTGTTTTCCCAGAAGCAGTAGGCGCACAAACAAGAAGGTTTTCTCCAATATGTTTAGATGCTTTTTCTTGAACAGGGTTAAGTGATAAATAATCATTTGTTTTAAGGATAGTTGAAATAATGTTAATTTCAGGCATATAAATAAAATAAGTACCTAAAGCTTTTTATTTAGCAACGGATTGTTTGAGTTTATTTCTAATTATTTGTTTATGAGCAATTACAAATTCATTATGTTTTGGTTTAGTTAATGCCCCAGTAGTTTTAAGTTTGAATAATAAGCGAGTAAGTAATTTTTTATTTGGAATTTCTTGTCTTAATTTTGCAAGTATTTCTTCTTTAGTTTTTTCTGGATGTTTATTTAAAATGGCATTTTTAAGTATGTTTAATATATTTTCAAATTCGTCATTAGTGAGTTCTTGATTTGTCTTTATTTTTCTAATTAATAAACTAATATATGCATCTTTGGAAGTTTGTATTTGTGAAAAATCTCCGTATTCATTTTCAATTAATCGGGAATTATTAAAGGTAATTTCTAAGTTTTCTAATAGTTCAAAGTCTTTTTTTGTAGAATTTTTAGATTTTAAATTTGTAATTATTTTCTTTAAATTGGAATTTTGGGTATTAGAAAATTCTCGTTTTACAATTTGTGTAATAGAATTACGTATTTGGTTTAGTTTTGAATTAATTTTAGGGAATAAATTTAGGTTCTCGCCTCTAATGTTTGATTTATCATTTCTAGTAATGATTTGTTTTTTTAGTCTTAATTTTTCAAATTTTTCAGTAACTATAGCAAGTTCTTGAAATTGTGTTTTTAATATGGGGTTTTTTTCGAGTAGTTTTAGTTTTTCGGAAATTGTTAATTTTGTGTAAGGTCCTATGTGTTTGTCATAGTATACGGGATTTGTATGTCTAATTATTTGCAAGGAAATATCTAACTCTAGTATCATCTTATATTTTAAATAAAAGTTTTTTTGCTTAAAATTAAGTCCGTCATATTCAAAAAATTTTATTAAATAGGATTCTGCAGATTTACTTATAGATAAATCTTTTGATAGGTCCTCTAGTATTTGAAAATAAGTTTTATTTGGCAATTTTTCGTGAATTAAATCGCACAAAACATCTATAATGTTATTTGTGGCATTGTAGCTTAATTCTATATTTTGATTCATGTGATTAATAAGTATCTCGACAGCATGATTTACTCGTAATTGTAATGTAGGAGAATTCATAATTATCATTAGTTGTGCCCTTATATTATATATCTTATAAATCTATTTTTAAATAATTGGTTATTAACTTTAAGGAAAACCTTTTTAATACATTTGTTATAATATATTATATACTAATTTAGATATAATACGATTTTCTATTAAAAAAATTGATTGATTTATGAAAGGTATGTTAATCACAGCTTAATAAAGGAATTTTAATGAATATTTATAAACGGAGAGAATGAAAATGATAAACAACAATGATATAATCGAACTAGATTTAATAATTAAAGATAAAAATATGGGTACAGTTCTTGATACAACTTTTGAAATAATTGCAAAAGAAGGAAATATCTATGATTCTAAAATTCAATATAAACCATTAGTAGTAATTTTTGGAAAAGGAGAATTACTTAAAGCAGTTGAAGAAAACATAAAAGATTTAGAAATTGGAAAAACAAAAGAGTTCTCACTTTCAAAAGAAAAAGCATTTGGAGATAGAGATTCAAAGTTAATACAATTACTTCCATTAGCAGATTTTAAAAAAGAACAAATTGATCCAAAGCCAGGAATGTTTATTAATCTTGGCAACAGACAAGCAAAGGTATTAAATGTCTCAGGAGGAAGAGTTCAAGTTGATATGAACCACGAATTTGCAGGAAGAGATTTAGATTACAAAATTACATTAAAGAAGATTTGTGCAAACAACAAAGACAAGTCACAAGCATTATTTGAGAAATATTTCTTTTTTATGCCAAAGGACAAAGCAAAAGTTCAAACTACAGAAACAACATTAGAGTTAATAATCCCAGGGGCATTACCAAAGGAAATAGAGTATATTAAATATGTATTCATACAATCAGTATTTGATACATGTACTTTTGAAAATGTACATTTTGTAGAAAACTATGAAAAGAAAAAATAAAAACGGTGAATGATTTTTGGAAACACATAAAACAGGAACAACAACAGTTGCAATTTTAGCAAAGGATTCTATAGTTCTTGCAGCAGATATGCAAGCAACAATGGGTAATTTGCAATCAAATACGGAGATGACAAAGATCTATAAGATCAATGATCAATTAGCAGTAACAATTGCAGGCTCTGTTGGCGATGCACTAGTTCTTGTAAGATTTCTAAAAGTCCAAGCAAGTTTATTTGACTTAGAGCATAAGACTCCAATGACAACAAAGGCGTGTGCCACTCTTCTTTCAAATATTTTAAATGCAAACAAGATGGTACCATACGTTACTCAGTTTATTTTAGCTGGTTCAGCAGGTGGCTTATCATTATACAATATTGATCTTGCAGGCGGAATGATAGAGGAAAAGGATTTCTCTTATTCTGGTTCAGGTTCAGAATTAGCATTAAGTGTTCTTGATAACCATTACAAGAAAGGACTAACAACTGATGACGCAGTAAAACTAGCAAAAGAAGCAATAACTGCAGCAAAGAAAAGAGACATCTATACGGGTGGACAAGGAATAAAAGTAGTAATTGTAAGAAAGGACAAGATTGAAGAGCTTGTTATTTCAAAATATATCTAATTATCTAATTTTTATTTTATTTATTTTATTTAAACTTATTTTATTATTTAAACAGGAAAAAACATGGAAGACGAATTTAAAGCAATAAAGGATTATATAGAAAAATTTCTAGCAAAGAAAAGAATTAATGTGTCAAAGATTGATGCAGAGGGCCCAGAAATTGGAATCTATACAGACACCCCATTAGTGTTCTTTGAAGATAAATCAATAATTGGAGAGCTTGCTGAGCAATTAAAGAAAAGAATAAACATTAGATCTGAAAAAAGCATATTAATGGATCCTTCTGAAGCACTTAATGTTATAAAAGAAATAGTTCCTGACGATGCAGATATTAAAAGTATTTTCTTTGATACAGCTTTTAGTGAAGTTGTAATTGAAGCAATAAAACCTGGAGTAGTTATTGGAAAAATGGGAATGATTTCAAGAGACATAATCAAAAGAACAGGCTGGATACCTAGAATAATAAGAGCTCCAACAGAGCCTTCTGAAATTCTAAAAAGAATAAGATTAATTTTGTTAAAGAGTAGTGCAGAAAGAAAAGCATTCTTAAAAACAGTAGCAAATACAATTTACAGCCCACCAGTAAGTACAAATGACTGGATAAGAGTAACTGCACTTGGTGGATTTAGAGAAGTTGGAAGAAGTTGTATTCTTCTTGAAACTCCTGACACCAAGATAATTTTAGATTGTGGAATTAATGCTTCTGATAAGAACGAAGAAGTTCCATATTTTGATGTTTTAAGATTTCCGTTAGATGAACTGTCTGCAGTAATAATTAGTCACGCACATATTGATCATTGTGGATTCTTGCCATATCTTTTCAAAGCAGGATATAACGGTCCAGTCTATTGTACAGAACCAACAAGAGATTTAATGGCATTACTTCAGTTTGATTTAATTGATGTCGCAGTCAAAAGTGGAAGAGAGCCATTGTACATGGAAGAACATGTTAAGGAAGTAATCAAGCATACAATCACAAGAGACTACAGAGAAGTTACAGATATTGCTCCAGGAATAAGATTAACATTCCATGATGCTGCACACATACTTGGTTCAGCTTCTGTTCACTTGCATATAGGTGAAGGAAAACAAAATTTAGTGTATACCGGAGATTTCAAGTTTGGTTTTACAAGATTATTTAATAACATGGACATCAATTATCCAAGATTAGAATCAATGATTATGGAAAGCACATATGGTGGAAAAGATACAACTCCATCAAGAATGAATTCTGAAACTCATTTGATTGATATAATTAATGAAACAACAGAAAAAGGAGGAATAACTTTAATTCCTGTTTTCTCAGTAGGAAGAGCTCAAGAGGCAATGATAATTTTAGAAGAATATTATAAACAAGGAAAATTAAAAGTACCTAAGATTTTAGTAGATGGAATGACAAGACAAGCATCAGCAATCCATACAGTTTATCCTGAGTTTTTAAAGAAGAACATAAAGATTAGAGTTTTACAAAACAATTCTCCATTTCTTTCAGATATTTTTGTAACAGTGGATGATGCAAAAGAAGGAGAAGAACTAATAACTCCAGGAACAGTAATCTTGGCTTCTTCTGGAATGCTTACAGGTGGAGCATCTCTTAGATACTTTAACAAATATGCAGAAGATCCAAAGAACACATTAGTGTTTGTTGGTTATCAAGGAAGAAACACTTTAGGTTACAAGATACAAAAAGGATTGAAGTCAATGCCTATCTTTGAAGATGGTAAGAATAAAAACCTTGACATTAATATGAGAATAGAAACTGTCGATTCTTTTAGTGGTCACTCTTACAGAGCAGAGCTTTTTAATTTCTTAAATGTCTTAAAGCCAATGCCAAAAACTATACTTGTGAATCACGGAGATTCTTGCCAAGAGTTTTCAAATTATGTAAGTAGAAAATATAATGTTGATACAAAATCAATACAAGATCTTGAAAGTATAAGACTAAGATAAACTATGAGAATATTAATCACAGGCATTCCAGGAGTTGGAAAATCAGAAATTGCAAGAGAATTATCTAAGCAAATAAAGTATAAAATAATTAATGATAAGAAATATTCTCAAAAACATAAGTTAGGTCAAATGGAATCAAAGGAATATAATGTCGATATAAAAAAATTAAATGAACAGTTTTCAAAGGACATTAAGCAACAAGACAACGTCATCTTTGAAGGACACTTGTGGTGCGAGCTTTCAAAAGCTAATCTAAAGTTTTTTGATAAAGTTTTCATTCTTACAGTTCCAACAAAAATATTAAGAGAAAGGTTAGAGAAAAGAAAATATACTCTAATCAAGATAGAAGAAAATATATTTTGTAAAGAAAACAAATATATTGAAAATCAGTTTGATAAGAAAAAACAAAAGTATATAATGATTAATACAAATAATAATTTAAAAGAGAACATAAAAAAACTGAAGGGAAAATTATGGTAAGGGCATTATCAACGGCACAAGTACAAAGCGTAAGGGAAATAAATAAAAATGCTGGTGTAAAGAAAGCAAATAAGACTCTTTCAGTTATTGTGGTTTTAGTTTTAGTTCTTGCAATGCTTGGGTTTATTGGTTACAAGGCCTATAATTATTATATAGACAGTAGATTTGATTTTAAAGATTCAGAAATGGGAATTAATTTTTATTCTCAAGACATGCAATTAAGAGATGCATTAACAACAGTAATGGATAATAACAATATTACAATTTCTGCAAATACAATAGTTGATGATTTCAATAGTATTGAAGCCGCAACTGAACCAATGATTCTTTTAACTACTATTCTTTCCTCAAAAAATAAGACTACCACAATCGTAGTTAATGGTTTAAATGAAAAACGCGAATTAGTTTATTGTTCAACTAATCTTGGAGATTTATATACAAATACAGACTTGAATAAAGAAGAGTGTATGGTATTAATTGATGGTGCAGAATCATTAATTTCAATTGATCTTCCAAATGATAAATTGACAGAATCTAGAGTAAATGTTTATCCTTTAGAAAAAAGAATACAGGTAAAACCCAGAACAAAAGATGATATGATGATTTCAACTTATTTAATTTTAAAATCAAATTATCCAGATTTAGAAAATACACTTTCTGCAGTTGAAGCAATAAAGAAAAAATTATCTCAACAAACAAATGCAGACGCAAATGCTGTTCAAGATCAGAATGTGCTTGTTGATGCAAATGTTATAATTGATTCTAATAATTAATTTATTTGATCAATTTTTATTTCTTTCTTTATATTAAACATTTGTTCAATTTCTGTTGCACTTATTATTGGTTTTTTAAAGCTAGAAAAATCATCATAGGCAATTCTTGGACAAGCCGTGTTAATATAGCAATCAACTTCAATACCTAGTAAATAATTTTCATTTATGTAATCGCTTATAAGAAGATAAGTTTTTTTCCCATTTTTTTCTAAGATTGTTTTTATTTTATTTGCTTGTTTTAATCTATTTTGTCCAGGTTTAGAACTAACAAGTATTCCAAAGCTTTTACATTCTATGGCTCTAGCAATTGCTGCATATCTTTGTCTTAAGAATTTTTCGTTATAGGTTATTTTTTCACAGTGATTAATCATCGGATTAATTAAATAAACGTTTTGTTTTCTGTGGGTGTAAGAAACATTATTGATATGGAACCATCCGTCTCCAATAAACACAATTGGATTAGTAGTGTCTTTAATATTAGAGCAATCACAACCAAGGATCTGATGTTCTTGTAATCTTTTTGTTTTTTCTGAAATTAAAACCGTGATTTCAATCTTTTCTAGTTCTTTCTTAATAACAGAGATATTAGAAAGATACTGGACAGTTGTTACAAGATTAATATTTTGTAATCCTAATTTTTTTATTTCTGAAACCACATACTCAATTTGCGACTTTGTGTATTCAAAATTAAGTGGCACATAGATTATTTTAATTCCTTTTGGAACTTTAAGACCAGGCAATTGTCTATGTCCAAAATGTAAAAGAGTTTTACAACCAAGTATTTTAGAATCCACGGCCTTAAGGTCGCAAGCACCATAGCAAGGGTCTACAAATAATAATGGCTCAAAATCTTTAAGCTCATCAAGAATGGTACAAGAGAATTGTTTAAGTCCTTCAGGTATCTGTATAGCTAAAGGCTTATCTTCTGTTTTTAGTTCCTTTTTCAAGTTTTTTATTTCTTCAGTGATTATTTCTGTTAATGTCATGTTTTCTCTAATTTAAATTATTGTTATAACTATAATAATCTCCATTATAATTAAAAATATAGGTTAATTAAGATAATACACAATTGTTTAAAATTGATCGGTCTTTTATATTCTATAGAAAAATTATGATTAAAAAAAAAGCAATAGAGCCATTAATTGCAACGATTTTATTAGTGATAGTTTCTGTAATAATTATAACTGTAATTCTTTCTTTTGGGAAAGATTTTTCAAATAGATCTTTATCAAAAGCAAATAATCTAATCCAAGAAGAAGATTCAGAAGTAAGCTTATTTTTAGATATTAAAGATGGAACAAATGGCGCATTTTTAATAACCTATAAACCACCAGCAACTTCTAAATATCAAGATATAAATATAATTGGATATAGTATTTTAGAATTAAATACAATTGAAGTTCCTTTAGAAATACCATTATATTTAACTCCATATAGTGGAGACATTTTGAAATTAAGTATAATGCAAAAAGATTTTGATTTAATTTTATATCTAGATAATGGAAAACAAATTGTTAAGAAAGGAGTAAAACAAAATATTGTCTCTCCAATAGCTACAGATTGCCCAGGAGGATATATTCCTGTTCCAGGTAATTATCTTTATAATACAATGTATTCAAAGAATGGATTTTGTGTTATGCAATATGAGGCAAAAGCTGATAATGATGATGATAATGTTGGAGATGAATCTGAGTATTATCGAACAGAAGGAAGTTCTACTCCAAATTCTATATTTAATTTCCAAGAGGAAGGAGTTTCAAAGATAGTAAGTACTCCTGAAGGATATCCGATAGGAAATATTACGTATACTGACGCAGTAGAAATGTGTGAAAGTCAAGGCGAGAATTATAGTTTAATTAATAATGAACAATATATGACTTTATTAAGAAATGCAGAAGTAGTAAATGAAAATTGGTCTGGTGGAGAGATAGGGAATGGGCAATTATGGGTAGGAAATGTTGCTATGGCATCTTATGATATAGATAATAGAAGTATATATCAGAATGCGGGAAATACATTTACCAGAAAAATATTAGATGGGGAAAACTATAATAGTAATTTTTTAATTTCTGATGGCGTTGTTAATCTTCCTTATGATATTGCTGTTGATTCTAATTTTGCATATATTGCAGACACATTAAACAATAGAATAATAAAAGTAGAAAAAAATAATTTAGAAAATATAGTTATTTCATCAATAGGCATAATTTCTTCAAATTATGAATTAAATGCCCCCAAGAATATAGTTTTAAATAATGATAAATTATATGTTTCAGACACAGGCAATAATAGAATTGTAATTTTAGATTTAAATTTAAATTTGATTACAACTTTTGGATCTTATGGAACAGAAAATGTCCAATTTAATTCACCTAGAGGAATAGATGTAGATAGTAGTTATATTTATGTTGTAGATTTGGGTAACCAAAAAGTTAAGATATTTAATAGTACAAGTCAAACACTAATACACACTATAGATACTTCCGAAGATCACAGTTTCTATGGGATTTCGGGAATTGCTGTGGATAATGAAAAGATATATGTTTCTAATTCAATATTAAATACAATTTATGTATTTAATAAATCTGATTTTTCATATAATACTAAAGAAAAAATAAATTATAAGATTTATGATATATCTCTTGATGAAGATTATATTTACGGTACAGATAATATTTATAATTCTGTTGTTTTGTTTAATAAAAGTGATCTAAGTTATTATATTAGTTTAAATAAAGCTGGAGAAATTACTCTTAATAGTCCTTCAGGAATTTGTATTGATTCAGAACATATTTATGTTGCAGACACCGCCAATAACGGAATTGTAAGATACGATAAAGAGAATAATAAAAATTTTTATAAATCAATAAATGGTTATGTAATTGGAACTCCACGATCAGTTGCAATATCTGATAATTATATATATGTTGTTGATTCTTCATTTCATAAGCTTTTAAAATTAGATTTAAATTATAATGTTATTATTGAAATTGGTGGAATTTCTGGTTCTGGCGATGATCAGTTTAATGGGCCTTCTGGCGTTTCCGTTGATGACACCTATGTTTATATTGCAGACACAAGTAATCAGCGTATCGTCAAGCGTTTAAAATCTGATTTAAGTTATGTTTCAAAGATAGGCACAGGAGGTTCTGGCAATGATCAGTTTAATTGGCCTTCTGGCGTTTCCGTTGATGAAACTTATGTTTATGTTGCAGACACATATAACCATCGTATTGTTAAGCGTTTAAAATCTGATTTAAGTTATGTTTCAGAGATAGGTTCAAATGGTTCTGGAAACGATCAGTTTTCTTATCCCTCAGGCGTTTCCGTTGACGATACCTATGTTTATATTGCAGACACAGGTAATCAGCGTATTGTTAAGCGTTTAAAATCTGATTTAAGTTATGTTTCAAAGACGGGTACAGGAGGTTCTGGCAATGATCAGTTTAATTGGCCTTCTGGCGTTTCCGTTGATGACACCTATGTTTATATTGCAGACACAAGTAATCAGCGTATTGTTAAGCGTTTAAAATCCGATTTAAGTTATGTTTCAAAGATTGGTACAGGAGGTTCTGGCAATGATCAGTTTAATGGGCCTTTTGGCGTTTTCGTTAACGACACTTATGTTTATGTTGCAGACACCGGTAATCATCGTATCGTAAGATTTAATTTTCCAGATAATAATTATTATAATAGCGAAGTTTTATTTTCTTCTCCACGATCAGTTGCAATATCTGATAATTTTATATATGTTGTTGATTCTTCTTTCCACAAACTTTTAAAATTAGATTTAAATTATAATGTTATTCTTGAAATTGGTGGGATTTATGGTTCTGGCAATGACCAGTTTAACAA